>NZ_JBICZA010000006.1:0-252443 GCF_043201585.1 Streptomyces sp. NPDC048297 | reverse complement strand
GGGCACCGGCCCGTACGACTGAGTGGCAGCGGGCACCGGCCCGTACGACTGAGTGGCAGCGGGCACCGGCCCGTACGACTGAGTGGCAGCGGGCACCGGCCCGTACGACTGAGTGGCAGCGGGCACCACCGTCCGGTCCGTCAGTCGGGCACCGGCCCGTACGACTGACGAGCAGCTGACCCGTACGGCTGACGAGCAGCTGAAAGGGGCCCCTCCCGGACAGGAGGGGCCCCTTTCACTCGTCGCTCACCGGGTCAGACGCGATACTCACCCGGTCACACGCGATCGCGCTCGACGGGGTCCGTCACCGCCGGGCGCCGCGAGGCGATCACCCGCCTGGCCAGGGACTTGGGGCTGGTCAGGAAGCCGAACCCCCACGACATGTGCATCGTCGCCAGAGCCACCGGGATCCGCAGCCGCGCCTTCAGCGGCAGGCCCTTGCCCGCCGGCAGCGAACCCGCCACGATCGCCGCCAGATAGCCGCCGGGGATCACCAGAGCCCACGGCGTCAGGGCCACGCCCGCCACGAGACCGGCGGCTATCGCGCAGACCGCCGTCGGCGGGGCGAGGTAGCGCAGGTTGATCGAGCCCTCGTGGTAGCGGGCGACGACATGGCGCCAGCGGCCGTAGTCCTTGTACTGCTTGGCGAGCGCCTTCACGCTCGGGCGCGGCCGGTACGACACCCTCAGCTCGGGCGAGAACCAGATCTTCCCGCCCGCCTCACGGATGCGGAAGTTCAGCTCCCAGTCCTGGGCGCGGATGAACTCCTCGTTGTAGCCGCCCTGTTGCTCCAGCGCCTCACGGCGGAAGACGCCCAGGTAGACGGTCTCGGCGGGGCCGGCCTGGCCACCGGTGTGGAAGGCCGCGTTGCCGACACCGATCTTCGAGGTCATGGCGGCGGCGACCGCGTGCTCCCAGTCGTTCTCGCCCTCGGCGTGCATGATGCCGCCGACGTTCTGCGCGCCGGTCTCCTCCAGGAGCCGTACGGCGGTCGCGATGTAGTTGGGGGAGAGCATGCCGTGGCCGTCGACACGGACCACGACGGGGTGCCGGGAGGCCTTGATCGCCGCGTTCAGCGCGGCGGGGGTGCGGCCGGTCGGATTGGGGACGGTGTGCACGCGGGGGTCTTCGGCCACGAGCTCGGCGGCGATCTCGTCCGTGCGGTCCGTGGACGGACCGAGGGCGATCACGACCTCCATCTCGCCGGCGTACTCCTGCGCGAGGATCGCTTGGACGGCCCCACGCAGATGCCGCTCCTCATCGAGGACGGGCATGATCACAGAAACCGCGGGGAGTCGCACGTCGGGCTTGGCGTTCATAGGGGCCTCACGTTACCGCGAACGGGGGACACCGGTGCGCGCCGCCGGGGCTGCGACGCGGGATGGAGATCCTATCGGCCTACGGTGCACACAAATCCCACGTACGGCCGCAGCCCGGAGGTGTCCTCTTGCCCAGCCCGCCTCGGTCCCCCTCCCCCGCGGCCAAGAGCGCGGGAGGTCCCCCCGGGCCGCGACGCCGGCCGCCGCAGGCCCGCCGTGTGCCGGGGCCGCCCGAGCGCAGGGTGAGGTCCGGACGGTCCGCACGGCCCGGACGGCCCCGGCGACCCCGGCGGCCCCGCTGGGCCATGCGTGCGCTGACCACGCTGTCCGTGGTGGTGCTCGCCGCGGCCGGCATCGGCCACGCGGTGGTCACCAGCCTGGGCGCGGGCATCGCGCGGGTCGACGCCTTCAAGGACATGAAGAACCGGCCCGCCGGAAGCCGCGGCATGAACGTCCTGCTCGTCGGGACCGACGGCCGCGACAAGATCAGCGAGGCCCAACGGCGTGCGTACCGGCTGGGCGGCGCGCCCTGCCACTGCACGGACACGATCATGATCGTGCACATCTCGGAGGACCGGGACCGGGCGACCGTGGTGAGCCTGCCCCGGGACTCGTACGCCGAGGTGCCCGCGCACGTCGACCAGAACAGCGGGCAGCGGCACGGACCGCACCCCATCAAGCTCAACGCGGCCTACGCCGAGGGCGGGCCCCAGCTGACCGTGCGCACGGTCGAGAACATGACCCACGTGAAGATCGACCACTATCTGGAGGTCGACTTCACCAGCTTCATGAAGACCGTGGACGTGCTCGGCGGCGTCCGGATCTGCACGCCGACGCCGCTGAAGGACTCGTACACCGGCCTCGACCTCGCACCCGGCACCCACACCCTGAACGGCGGGCAGGCGCTGCAGTACGTCCGCGCCCGGCACGTGGACGCGGCGAGCGACCTGGGCCGGATGAAGCGGCAGCAGCGGTTCCTGGCGGCGCTGATCGAGCGGGCCACCTCCTCCGGGGTGCTGCTCAACCCGATGCGGTTCCGGGACGTGACCCGGGCGGTGCTGGGCTCGGTGCGGGCCGACGAGGGCTTCGGCACGGACGAGCTGCTCGACCTCGGACGGGCGATGCGGAACTTCTCACCGTCCTCCTCGGAGTTCACCACCGTCCCCATCGGGCAGATGAACTTCCAGGTCAAGGGCATCGGCTCGACCCTGAAGTGGGACCCGGTCCAGGCCGGCCGGCTCTTCGCGTCCCTGCACGACGACAAGCCGCTCGCCGTGAACCGCCCGCAGCCGAAGCGGGCGCCGACGGCGACGGCCGTCGAGGTCGACCCCCGGCAGATCCGCGTCCAGGTGGAGAACGGCACCGAGACGGCCGGCCTCGCCAGACGGCTCGACACCGCGCTCGCGGCCACCGGCTTCGCCACCACCCACCGGCCGGTCACCGCGGCCCGGCAGGACGCCACGCACACCGTGATCACCTACGACCCCCGCTGGGACCGCTCCGCCCGCGCCCTCGCCGCCGCCCTGCCCGGCAGCCAACTGCACCCGGTGAAGAACCAGGGGCCTCTCCTGAGGGTCACCGCCGGCGCCGACTTCACGGACATGTCCAAGGTCCACCGGGTGAGGCCCCCGGACACGGCCCAGCCCGAGCAGGCCGTGGTCAGGGGCAGCGAGGTGATCTGCTCGGGAGGACAGGGAGCCTAGAGTCTCCCTGAGCACAGTCCCCCCGCCAGTCCACCTAGTCCTCCACGAGGCCCTCCGCCACCCGCTTCTCGCGCAGCTCACGGATCGCGCGCCGCCGGGCCAGCCGGTGGGTGCGCCGGATCTGCGCCTCCTGGTGGCGGCGCCGGTCGCGCTCGGTCTCGGGTATCACCGTGGGGACGGCGCGCGGCTTGCCGTCCGCGTCGACGGCCGCGAAGACCAGATAGGCCGAGCCGACGTGGGTGGCCGGGGTCGACTCGTTCCAGCGCTCGGCGAGGACCTTCACACCGACCTCCATGGAGGTCCGGCCGGTCCAGTTGACCTGCGCCTTCACATGGACCAGGTCACCGACGCGGATCGGCTCCAGGAACGCCATCTCGTCCATGGACGCCGTGACGGCGGGTCCGCCGGAGTGCCGGCCGGCCACCGCGCCCGCCGCGTCGTCGACCAGCTTCATGATCACCCCGCCGTGCACCGTCCCCAGCAGGTTGGTGTCGTTCTGGGTCATGATGTGGCTGAGGGTGGTCCGGGAGGCGGACGTGGGCTTGCCTGGGATGTCCGGATCCGCGTCCGGGGCCTGGTCTGTCATGGCCTCTACCTTATGCCGACGTCACGATCACGGATTTTGTGTCGGATTCGCAACAGCAGCGCTCTTATTTTCCGACAGGGCTTGTAAGCCATATGGCGGATCCCTGCACACTGGGGCGCATGAATGACTGGCCCGAGGGATGGTCCGACGACAACCGCGGCCCGCGCTACGGACGCGGCAGTGCCGGCGCGCAGCCGGAGGGTGCCCGCAGGATGCGCCATGTGCAGCGCGGCGCGACGCCGCCCGGACAGGGCGGGTACGGCTCCCCGGGCCCGTCGGCTCCGCAGTACCACGGTGGAGTGCCGCAGCAGCCGTCGTACACCGACGGCCAGGGGTACGAGGAGTACGACGACTACGACAGCGGCTACAACACGGGCCACGTCTACGGCGGTGGCCGGGGCGGCGGCTTCGTCCCGAACGACAACGACGCCGACCCCGACCTCCAGCACTACCGGCAGCGGCCGAACTGGCGGCGGCGGATCAAGTGGACGGCGATCACCCTCGCCACCGTGCTCATCGTCACATCCGTGGCGACCTACTTCTGGGCCGACTCCAAGCTGCGCCGCGAGGTCGACCTGTCCAAGGTCATCGACCGGCCGGAGGCCGGATCGGGCACGAACTACCTGATCGTCGGCTCGGACAGCCGTGAGGGCATGACCAAGGCGGACGAGAAGAAGCTGCACACCGGCGGCGCCGAGGGCAAGCGCACGGACTCGATGATGATCCTGCACGTCGGCGACAACGGCGACACGCTGGTCTCACTGCCGCGTGACTCGAACGTCACCATCCCGAAGTTCCAGGGCTCGGAGTCCGGCAAGATCAGGGGCCCGCTCGGTACGAACAAGCTGAACGCGGCGTACGCGTTCGACGGCCCGACGCTGCTGGTGCGCACGGTCGAGTACAACACCGGGCTGCACATCGACCACTACGTGGAGATCGGCTTCCAGGGCTTCGCCAACATCGTGGACGCGGTGGGCGGCGTCGAGATGACCCTCGACCAGGGCTTCAAGGACAAGTGGTCCGGCGCCGACTTCAAGGCCGGCAAGCAGACGCTGAACGGCCAGCAGGCCCTCGCCTTCGTCCGCACCCGGCACGCGTTCGCCGCGTCCGACCTGCAGCGCACCAAGAACCAGCAGAAGTTCCTTTCGGCACTGGCCCACCAGGTCGCCACTCCGGGGACGATCCTGAACCCCTTCAAGTTCTATCCGGTGATGGGCGCGGGCCTGGACTCCCTGATCGTCGACAAGGACATGAGCCTGTGGGACCTGGCGTCCATGTTCTGGGCGATGAAGGGCGTCAGCAGCGGCGACGGCAAGTCCATGAACATGCCGATATCCGGCTCCTCGGGCGGCAACCTCGTCTGGGACAAGGCGAAGGTGAAGACGCTGGTGAACGAGCTGAAGAACGACGAGAAGGTCACCGTCTCCAGCAACTGAACCGTCCCCTCCCCCACGTCCCACCCACTCGGTCAAGGGCACCCGCTCGGGTGCCCTTGCTCCGTTCAGGCGCCGGTCGTCACATCCGGGCGCCCTCCATCGCCCGGCACGTCTGCGCGGCGCGGCGACACGCCTCGGCACATCGCATCAGCTGCGGGTCGTCGGGCATCGCCATACACGCCTCCGCGCACATGTCGCAGGCCTTGGCGCACATCGCGCACATCTCCGGGGACATGGGCGAGCGGCGCATCATCATGTCGGCGCACATCCGAGTCATCTCGGAGCAGTCCATGAGCGCCCGCATGACCTGCATCTGGGCCTGACCGCCCATCTGCATGCAGGCGCTCATCGTCTCCTCGCAGACGCTGTGGCAGCTCATGCACGCGTCGACGCACTCCTGCATCTGCTTGGTCATGGGGGGCATCGTCGAAGGCTGGGCCATGGCTCCTCCTCGGAGCGCGGGGACCCGGGGCGGGCCCCATGTGCTTCCGTCCTACGCCGCCCACCCCCACCCCGCATGTGACCGACCAGTCGGAAGGCCCACACCGCCCTCGGCCCCGGAAAGCCGGGAGGGCGCCCCGTGGGGACGCCCTCCCTCCGTGCGTGGAGCCGTTGCCGCTACGGCAGGTTCCGGGCCATGACGATCCGCTGGACCTGGTTGGTGCCCTCGTAGATCTGGGTGATCTTCGCGTCGCGCATCATCCGCTCGACCGGGTAGTCGCGGGTGTAGCCGTAGCCGCCGAGGAGTTGGACGGCGTCCGTGGTGACCTCCATGGCGATGTCCGAGGCGAAGCACTTGGCGGCGGCGCCCTGGAAGGTGAGGTCCTTGTCGCCGCGTTCGGAGGCGGCCGCGGCCTGGTAGGTCAGGGCGCGGGCCGCGGCGATCTTCATGGCCATGTCGGCGAGCATGAACTGGATGCCCTGGAAGTCGCCGATCGGCTTGCCGAACTGCTTGCGCTCCTGGACGTAGCCCTTGGCGTAGTCGAGGGCGCCCTGGGCGACGCCGAGGGCCTGGGCGGCGATGGTGATGCGGGTGTGGTCCAGGGTCTTCATGGCGGTGGCGAAGCCGGTGCCCTCCTCGCCGATGATGCGGTCGGCGGGGATGCGGACGTTGTCGAAGTAGACCTCGCGGGTCGGGGAGCCCTTGATGCCGAGCTTCTTCTCCGGGGCGCCGAAGGAGACGCCCTCGTCGGACTTCTCGACGACGAAGGCGGAGATGCCCTTGGTGCGCTTGGCCGGGTCGGTCACGGCCATGACCGTGTAGTACTCGGAGACGCCCGCGTTGGTGATCCAGCGCTTCACGCCGTTGAGGACGTAGTGGTCGCCGTCGCGGACCGCCTTGGTCGTCATGCCGCCGGCGTCCGAGCCCGCCTCCGGCTCGGAGAGGCAGTACGAGAACATCGCGTCGCCCTTGGCGAGCGGGGCGAGGTACTTCTTCTTGAGGTCCTCGGAGCCCGAGAGGATCACCGGGAGGGAGCCGAGCTTGTTCACGGCGGGGATGAGGGAGGAGGACACGCAGGCGCGGGCCACCTCCTCGATCACGATGACCGTGGCGAGCGCGTCGGCGCCGGCGCCGCCGTACTCCTCGGGGACGTGCACGGCGTGCAGGTCGTTCGCCACGAGGGCGTCGAGGGCCTCCTGCGGGAAGCGGGCCTCCTCGTCCACCGCGGCGGCGTACGGCGCGATCTTCGCCTCGACCAGCGAGCGGACGGCGTCGCGGAGCATGTCGTGCTCCTCGGACGGGCGGTACAGGTCGAAGTCAGCCGTTGCGGCCACGGTCTCTCACGCTCCAAAGACGCAGTGATTCTGACGCTAATTACCGTTAAGTAACCCAAATTTTAGTGGGCGGCCCGGCGGACGCCTACGTGAGCTACGCGACAGCGGGGAAATTGCCCGTCAGGCGGCCCGACTATGCTCGGCACCGCATCACCGACGTACCCGATCTGGAGCACATCCATGAGCCTGAAGATCACCGTGATCGGCACCGGCTATCTGGGCGCCACGCATGCCGCGGCCATGGCCGAGCTGGGCTTCGAGGTGCTCGGTCTCGATGTCGTGCCCGAGAAGATCGCGATGCTGGAGCGCGGCGAGACCCCGATGTACGAGCCGGGGCTCGACGAACTGCTGCGCCGGCACGTCGCGGGCATCGAGGGATCCTCGGGCCGGCTGCGTTTCACCACCGACTTCGCCGAGGTCGCCGAGTTCGGCGACGTCCACTTCGTCTGCGTGAACACGCCGCAGAAGCACGGCGAGTACGCCTGCGACATGTCGTACGTCGACTCCGCGATCGCCTCGCTGGCCCCGCATCTGCGCGGCCCGGCGCTGGTCGTCGGCAAGTCGACGGTGCCGGTCGGCTCGGCCGAGCGGCTCGCCGCGTACCTGGCGGAGCACGCGCCCGCCGGCGCGGACGCCGAGCTGGCCTGGAACCCGGAGTTCCTGCGCGAGGGCTTCGCCGTCCAGGACACCCTGCACCCGGACCGGATCGTGGTCGGCGTGCGCGGCGAGCGGGCCGAGAAGCTGCTGCGGGAGGTGTACGCCACACCGCTCGGCGAGGGTACGCCGTTCGTGGTGACGGACTTCCCGACGGCCGAGCTGGTGAAGACGGCCGCGAACTCCTTCCTCGCCACGAAGATCTCCTTCATCAACGCGATGGCGGAGGTGTGCGAGGCCGGCGGCGGTGACGTGGCGAAGCTGGCGGAGGCCATCGGGCACGACGACCGGATCGGGAAGAAGTTCCTGCGCGCCGGCATCGGCTTCGGCGGCGGCTGTCTGCCCAAGGACATCCGGGCGTTCATGGCGCGCGCGGGCGAGCTGGGCGCGGACCAGGCGCTGACGTTCCTGCGCGAGATCGACTCGATCAACATGCGCCGGCGCGGCCAGATGGTGGAGATGGCCCGTGAGGCGCTCGGCGGCGACTCGTTCCTGGGCAAGCGGGTCGCGGTGCTCGGCGCCACCTTCAAGCCCGACTCGGACGACGTCCGTGACTCGCCCGCGCTGAACGTGGCCGGTCAGATACACCTCCAGGGCGGCCAGGTGACCGTGTACGACCCGAAGGGCATGGACAACGCCCGCAGGCTCTTCCCGACGCTGGGATACGCCGGCTCGGCGCTGGAGGCGGTCCGGGGTGCCGACGTGGTCCTGCACCTGACCGAGTGGCGGGAGTTCCGTGAGCTGGACCCGGCGGCGCTGGGCGAGGCCGCGGCGGCCCGGGTGATCCTGGACGGGCGCAACGCCCTGGACCCGGAGCTGTGGCGGCGGGCCGGGTGGACGTACCGGGCGATGGGCCGCCCGACCGCGTAGGACGTCGCGTCTCGTAAGCAGTCGTAGGACGTCGTGAGCAGTCGTAGGGCGTCGCGGCAGGATTCTTCACCGGGGACGCCGGTTCGGCCGAGGCTCAGTCGGCCGAACCGGCGTCTTCCCGCATTCTGCACCACCGGACTCGGCCGTGGCCGGTGAACCTCCCGTGCCTTACCGGTCCTTGGCCCGGTACCGGCGCATCTTCGCGCGCGCTCCGCACACCCGCATCGAGCACCAGCGGCCGCGTCCGGCCGGGCTGCGGTCGTAGTACGCCCAGTGGCAGGTCTCGGCCTCGCACGCCTTCAGCCGGGTCCAGGTGCCGGCGACCAGCGCCTCGGCGACGGCGGCGGCGACGCGCGAGAGCAGCGGGGCGGTGTCGGCGGGGGCGAGGTGGGCGGAGCCGTCCCGGTCGTCGACGGCGACGTAGAGGGGGGCGCGGGCCAGCAGCTCGCCGAGCGGGGTGGTCGTGCGGTGCGGGGGGTGCCCGGCGTGGGCGAGCAGGGTGGCGCGCAGCGACTCGCGCAGCTCCCGGGCCCGGGCCGTCTCGTCCTCGGTGATGCCGAGCCGGTCGCGGCCCTCCGGGGTGTCCAGGGTGTCGGCGCCCGACTCGAGGTCCACGGTGTTGACCAGGGACTCGACGAGGGCGAGGCCCCCGGGAGCGGCCGATCTCTCACTCATGCTTGCGACGTTACCTCTTGTGCGGGAGCATGCAGTAACCGTTACCGGTTGCCCGCCTTTATGGGTAACACGGTCATCGATCCTGACTCCGAGGAGGAAGTCATGGCTCTCGCCAGGCTGGGTGCCGTCGTCCTGGACTGTCCCGATCCCCGCGCGCTGGCCGGTTTCTACGCCGGGGTGCTGGGCGGCACCGTCGAGGAGGACCCTGCGGACAGCTCGTGGGTGGATCTCACGGTGCCCGGCGGACAGACGCTGGCGTTCCAGGCGGCACCGGGCTTCGTGGCCCCGGCGTGGCCCGCGCCCGACCGTTCGCAGCAGTTCCACCTGGACCTGACCGTCGAGGATCTGGACACCGCCGAGAAGGAGGTGCTGGCTCTCGGCGCCCGGCCGCTGGACACGGAGGACGGCTCCCGCTCCTGGCGGGTGTACGCGGACCCTGTGGGCCACCCGTTCTGCCTGTGCGCCGGCTGAAAGCCGGGGCTCAGCCGTCCAGTTCCGTGATGCTCGCCATGGACGGCCGCCGACGCAGTTGCGCGGCCTTGGCCGTGAAGTCGGCGCTGCGCAGGACGCGCTGCACGTTTCCCCAGGTCAGCAGGGACAGCTCGGTCTCCGACCAGCCGCGTCGCAGGAGTTCGGCGATGAGGTGGGGGTAGCGGGAGGCGTCGGCGAGGTCGTGGGGGTGGGCGGCGCCGGAGTCGTAGGTGCCGGACAGGCCGACGCAGTCCGGGCCGGCGACGGCCCGGACGTGGTCGAGATGGCCGGCGACGTCCTGGACGGTGGGGCCGGTCTGCTCGGCGGTGAGCGGCACCATGCACAGCCCCTTGGCCTCGCCCAACTCCGCGAGCAGGGCGTCGGACAGGTTGGCGGGGTGCGGGCGCAGGGCGCGGGCGCCTGAGCGGGTGCACACCACGGGGCTGCGGGAGACGGCGGCGGCCCGGCTGACCGTGACGTCACAGGCTCCGGAGAGGTCGGCGAGCACCCCGAGCCGGTTCATCTCCCGGACGACCTCGTCGCCGAACCGGGTCAGCCCGGCCTCGCCCGCCCAGGCGGTGCCGGTCAGGGTGAGGACGCGCAGGCCGAGGGTGTGCAGGGCGCGCAGGACGGCCAGGGAGTCGTCGAGCGCGCTGGCCTGGGCGGGGCCGAGGACGACGGCGGCCCGGCCGCAGTTGCGGGCGTCGATGACCTGCCCGGCGGTCACCGCCAGCCGCAGCCCCTCGGGGTGGGCGTCGACCACCGAGCGGGCGAGGTCGAGCTGTTCCAGGGTCGCGGCCACGGCACGGCCGCGGGCCGGCCCCTCGGGCTGGTGCAGCGACCAGAACAGGACGCCGACATGGCCCTCGCGCAGCCTCGGCAGGTCCGTGTCGATCGCCGTGCCGGCCTGCTCCAGGTCGTACCGGCCCAGTCGGCGCAGGGTCCACGGGAGTCCGCTGTAGCCGTCGGCGACGGGGTGCTCGGCGAGCAGGGCGTGAGCGCGCTCCAGCGCCTCGTCCCGGGTTCTGGTGCCGTCGTCGTACGGCCCGGCCGGGAAGGGGTCGTCCGGCAGTCCGCCGATCTCGCCCGTCTCGCCCGTCTCGCCCGTCTCGCCCGTCTCGCCCGTCTCGCCCGTCTCGCCCGTCTCGCCCGTCTCGCCCGTCTCGCCCGTCTCGCCGACCTCGCCGACCTCGGGCGTGGCGGACATGTCGTTCTGGAGGTCGGCCATGGGCGGGCTCCGTACGTCGGCGTGAGCTACGTCGTGTCGTGGCTGGCGTACGGCCACCGTCGCACGGGAGGGACGGATCGTTCCTGGTGAGTGGGGCGTTCGGGGGTACGGCGGTACGGCCCGCTGTGCCGCGCGGGCCGGTGACGCCGCACGGGCCGGGGACGCCACGCAGGCCGGGGAGGCGGGGCCGGTGACACGGTCGTGGGCGGGGCCGGCGGCCGGACCGCCCGCCCCGCCCACACCGGGATCAGCCGTCGAGGGACGCGGTCGTGGCGTTGTCGAGGGACTCGATCGTGGCGTTGGACGGCGCGCGGGTCGCCCGCAGATCCCGGGCCACGTCCTCCGCCGCACCCAGCACCCGTACCGCGTTCTGCCAGGTCAGCTTGGCCAGGTCGGCCCTGGACCAGCCGCGCTCCAGCAGTTCGGCGATCAGGTTCGGGTAGCCGGAGACGTCGCCGAGGCCGTCCGGCGTGAACGCGGTGCCGTCGTAGTCGCCGCCGATGCCCAGGTGGTCGATGCCGGCCACCTCGCGCATGTGGTCGAGGTGGTCCGCGACGGTCGCCGCGGTGGCGATCGGGCGCGGGGTGCTCTCCTCGAAGGCGCGGTGCACCTTCATCGCCTCGGCGGTGGTGTCCAGGTGGTGGAGGCCGTGCGCGCGCAGGTTGTCGTCCGCGGCGGCCGTCCAGTCGACGGCGGCCTGGAGGACGAACTTGGGCACGAACGTCACCATCGCCATGCCGCCGTTGGCGGGGAGGCGTTCGAGGACGTCGTCGGGGATGTTGCGGGGGTGGTCGCACACGGCCCGCGACGAGGAGTGGGAGAAGATCACCGGGGCGGTGGAGGTGTCCAGCGCGTCGCGCATCGTCGTCGCCGCCACGTGGGAGAGGTCGAC
Organism: Streptomyces sp. NPDC048297; assembly: GCF_043201585.1. Classification (NCBI taxonomy): domain Bacteria; kingdom Bacillati; phylum Actinomycetota; class Actinomycetes; order Kitasatosporales; family Streptomycetaceae; genus Streptomyces; species Streptomyces sp. NPDC048297. Next base: position 240,833 of record NZ_JBICZA010000006.1, on the reverse strand, counting down.
GAGCATGCCGAGCCGGTTCATCTCCCGCACGACCTCACGGCCGAACGCCGACAGACCGCCGACGCCGGGCTCGTCGGTCGCCGAGTCCGCCCAGTCCACGTTGTCGTTGTGGGTGAGGGTCATGTACCGCACCCCGAGCGCGTACAGGCCGCGCAGGGTGCCCAGCGAGTTGGCGATGGAGTGGCCGCCCTCGGCGCCCATCAGGGAGGCGATACGGCCCTCACCGCGCGCCGCCTCCATGTCGGCGGCGGTCAGGGCGGGCGCCAGGTCCGCCTGGTAGCGGTCCAGCAGCTGCCGTACGCAGTCGATCTGCTCCAGCGTCGCGGCGACCGGGTCGGGCTGCTCGGCCGGGACGTACACCGACCAGTACTGCGCGCCGACGCCGCCGGCCCGCAGCCGGGGGATGTCGGTGTGCAGGTGCTCGTGCTGGTGGCCCGCGACGTCCAGGCGGTCCAGGTCGTAGCCGGCCTTCTCGCGCAGCGCCCAGGGGAGGTCGTTGTGGCCGTCGACGACCGGGAACTCGCGCAGCAGGGCGCGGGCGTCCTCCAGGAAGGTCATCGGGGTCACTTCCCGAAGCCGAAGCCCGAGGCGCCCTCGACCTTGGCGCGCAGCCGCTTGCCCTTCTCGGTGGCCTGGTCGTTCAGGTCCTGCTGGAAGTCGCGCATCTTCTGCAGCAGGTCCTCGTCGTGCGCGGCGAGCATGCGGGCCGCGAGCAGGCCGGCGTTGCGGGCACCGGCGACGGAGACGGTGGCGACCGGAACGCCGGCCGGCATCTGCACGATCGACAGCAGGGAGTCCATGCCGTCGAGGTACTTCAGCGGGACGGGCACGCCGATGACCGGCAGCGGGGTCACGGAGGCGAGCATGCCGGGCAGGTGGGCGGCGCCGCCGGCCCCGGCGATGATCACCTTCAGGCCGCGGTCGGCCGCCTGCTCGCCGTACGTGATCATCTCTCGGGGCATGCGGTGCGCGGAGACGACGTCGACCTCGTACGCGATCTCGAACTCGTCGAGGGCCTGGGCGGCGGCCTCCATGACGGGCCAGTCGGAGTCCGACCCCATGACGATGCCAACAACGGGGCTCATTCGGTGATCGTGCCTCTCAGGTAGCCGGCTGCGTGACGGGCGCGTTCCAGCACGTCGTCCAGGTCGTCGCCGTAGGTGTTGACGTGTCCGACCTTGCGGCCGGGCTTCACGTCCTTGCCGTACATGTGGATCTTGAGTTTGGGGTCGCGGGCCATGCAGTGCAGGTACGCGGAGTACATGTCCGGGTAGTCGCCGCCGAGGACGTTGGCCATCACGGTCCACTTGGCGCGCGGGCGGGGGTCGCCGAGCGGGAGGTCGAGGACGGCGCGGACGTGGTTGGCGAACTGGGAGGTGATCGCGCCGTCCTGGGTCCAGTGGCCCGAGTTGTGCGGGCGCATCGCCAGTTCGTTGACGAGGATGCGGCCGTCGTGGGTCTGGAACAGCTCGACGGCGAGGTGGCCGACGACGCCGAGTTCCTTGGCGATGCGCAGCGCCATCTCCTCGGCCTGGAGCGCCAGCTCCTCGGCGAGGCCGGGGGCGGGCGCGATGACGGTGTCGCAGACGCCGCCCACCTGCTGCGACTCGACGACCGGGTAGGCGACGGCCTGCCCGTGCGGGGAGCGGACGACGTTGGCGGCCAGCTCGCGGACGTAGTCGACCTTCTCCTCGGCGAGGACCGGGACGCCGGCCCGGAACGGGTCGCTGGCCTCCTCGGCGGACTCCACGACCCACACGCCCTTGCCGTCGTATCCGCCGCGGACGGTCTTGAGGACGACCGGGAACCCGTCGCCCTCCGCCGCGAAACGGACCACGTCCTCGGGATCGGTCACGATCCGGTGCCGTGGGCAGGGGATGCCGATCGCGTCGAGCCTGGCGCGCATCACCCCCTTGTCCTGGGCGTGCACCAGGGCGTCGGGACCGGGGCGGACGGCTATGCCGTCCGCCTCCAGCGCCCGGAGGTGCTCGGTGGGTACATGTTCGTGATCGAAGGTGATCACGTCGCAACCGCGCGCGAACTCACGCAGCGTGTCCAGGTCGCGATAGTCGCCGATGACGACATCGCTGACGACCTGCGCCGCGGAATCCTGAGGGGTGTCACTGAGAAGCTTGAACCTGATGCCCAACGGGATGCCCGCTTCGTGCGTCATACGCGCGAGCTGCCCCCCGCCGACCATGCCGACTACCGGGAACGTCACCCCCCTAGCGTATCGGCCACGGCGACCGCGCCCGTTTTCGTCCCTCTCGCGTCTTCTTACCCGTCGCTTTCCCGGCTCTTTCCGACCTGTTTCCGAGCTGTGGCCCGGCGGGCGGGCGTCGGCCCGGTCGGCTGGATAGCATGGCTGGGCCGACAAAACCTACGGACGGGAGCTGCACCGCCATGGAACATCGTTCCTCGGGGCTGCGACGGCTCGTACGCGAGTTGGCCAAGTTCGGTGCCGTGGGCGGCGCCGGTGTGCTCGTCAATCTGGGTGTGTTCAACCTGGTCCGGCATGTCTCCGGCCTGCCGGTGGTGCGCGCCAGCATCATCGCGACCGTCGTCGCGATCGTCTTCAACTACGTCGGCTTCCGCTACTGGACGTACCGGGACCGTGACAAGAGCGGGCGCACGAAGGAACTCTCGCTGTTCCTGTTCTTCAGCGTGATCGGCCTGGTGATCGAGAACGGCGTGCTCTACCTGGCGACGTACGGCTTCGGCTGGGACACGCCGCTGCAGAGCAACGTCTTCAAGTTCATCGGCATCGGCGTGGCGACCCTGTTCCGGTTCTGGTCGTACCGCACCTGGGTGTTCCGGGCGATGCCGGCCGGCGAGGCCGTGACCGGCGCGGGGCCGCTCCTGGAGCAGTCGATCCTTGAGCAGGAGTCGCGCGCGCCCCGCTCCAAGCCGCGGCAGCGGGTCCCGTAGCCCGTTCCAAACCGGGGCAGCGGGTCCCGTAGCCCGCCTCGGAAGCCATCTTCCGGCGGAAGCTCACTTCGGAAGCTCACTTCGGAAGCCCTCTTCGGCAGCCTTCTCCGTCCGGGGCGCGGCTCGCCGGACCGTCTAGCGGACCGTCGGTTCCTCGTCCGTCCTGCGGGCCGGGTGCGTACGGGACAGGAACAGGCCGAACACGGGCGGCTGCGACTGGAGCAGCTCCAGGCGTCCGCCGTCGGCCTCGGCGAGGTCGCGGGCCACGGCGAGCCCGATCCCGGTGGAGTTGCGGCCGCTGATGGCCCGCTCGAAGATCCGCGCGCCCAGGTCGGCGGAGACCCCGGGCCCCTCGTCGGTGACCTCGATCACGGCCTGGTTGCCGGTGACCCGGGTGCGCAGGGCGACGGTCCCGCCTCCGTGCATGAGCGAGTTCTCGATCAGCGCGGCCAGCACCTGCGCGACGGCGCCGGGCGTGCCGACCGCCTTCAGGTGCCGCTTGCCGGAGCTGACGATGGCACGGCCGACGTTGCGGTAGGCGGGCCGCCACTCGGCGAGCTGCTGCTGGATGACCTCGTCGAGGTCGAAGGAGACGGCGGAGCCGGTGCGCGGGTCGCGCGAGTTGGTCAGCAGCCGCTCCACCACGTCCGTGAGCCGTTCGACCTGGGTGAGGGCGACGTTCGCCTCCTCCTTCACCGTGTCCGGGTCATCCGTGAGGGTGATCTCCTCCAGCCGCATGGACAGCGCGGTCAGCGGCGTGCGCAGCTGGTGGGAGGCGTCGGCGGCGAGCCGCCGCTCGGCGGTCAGCATGCGGCCGATCCGCTCGGCGGAGGAGTCCAGCACGTCGGCGACCCGGTCGAGCTCGGGGACGCCGTAGCGCTTGTGCCGGGGGCGCGGGTCGCCGGAGCCGAGGCGTTCCGCGGTCTCGGCGAGGTCGGTCAGCGGGGAGGTGAGCCGGTTGGCCTGGCGTACGGCGAGGAGGACGGCCGCTATCACGGCGAGCAGGGCGACCAGGGCGATGACCAGCAGGGTGCGGCCGACCTCACGGGTCACGGAGGAGCGCGGCTCCTCCACGGTGACCGTCTCGCCCTCCTCGCCCCGCTGGGTGGAACGGATCACATCGCCCTGCGGCTTGGTGCCGATCTCGATCGGCACCCGGCCGGGGACCCGGATCTCCGCGTACTGGGTCTTGCTGACCGGGTTGCGCAGCACGTCGGCGTTCACGTTCTCCGCCGCGATGATCCGGCTGTCCACGATGCTCGCCAGCCGCACCGCCTCGGACTCCACCCGCTCCTGGGCGCTGTTGGTGATCGTCCGCGTCTCCACGATCACCAGCGACACACCGAAGACGGCGATCACGACGAGAACGACGGCAAGGGTGGACTGGATGAGACGACGACGCACGGGGCCCTCCGGGGGGTGGCTCTACGACACCAGTGTGGCAACCCCCAAGGGGGTGCGAGGAACTGCGCGACCCGCCACGGCGAACCCGCGGTCACCCACCCGCGTCACCCCCTACGGCGTGACCCCCCTACGGCGCGACCACGAACCCGCAGTCGCCCGGCCGCGTCACCCCCCACGGCGCGACCCCCCTGCGGCACGACCACGAACCCGGCCGAGCCCCAGCGGCAGCAGCAGCGGCAGCGCCTAGCTCTTCTCGAACCGGAACCCGACTCCGCGCACCGTCGCGATGTACCGGGGGTTCGCCGCGTCGTCGCCGAGCTTCTTGCGCAGCCACGAGATGTGCATGTCGAGGGTCTTGGTCGACGACCACCACGTCGTGTCCCACACCTCGCGCATCAGCTGGTCCCGGGTCACCACCCGTCCGGCGTCCCGCACCAGCACCCGCAGCAGGTCGAACTCCTTCGCGGTGAGCTGGAGTTCCTCGTCGCCCATCCAGGCCCGGTGCGACTCGACGTCGATCCGCACGCCGTGGGTGGCCGGCGGCTGCTGGGGTTCGGCGGCGCCGCGCCGCAGCAGGGCCCGGACGCGGGCGAGCAGTTCGGCGAGCCGGAAGGGCTTGGTCACGTAGTCGTCGGCGCCCGCGTCCAGGCCGACGACGGTGTCCACCTCGTCGGCCCGCGCGGTCAGGATGAGGATGGGTACGGTGTGGCCGTCGGCACGCAGCCGGCGGGCGACTTCGAGGCCGTCCATGCCGGGCAGGCCCAGGTCCAGCACGACCAGGTCGACGCCGCCCTGCATTCCGGCGTCGAGCGCGGTGGGTCCGTCCTCGCGCACCTCGACCTCGTACCCTTCCCTGCGCAGGGCGCGGGCCAGCGGCTCCGAGATGGAAGCGTCGTCCTCGGCGAGCAGTACACGGGTCATGAGGTGATGGTAGTCCGCCCGTCCACGGTGCCGGGGTGTGATCGCTTCCCGGGATTCTTACCTTCGTACGCCGCTGGTACGAACCATTGCCCCTGGGATGAGATCGTGGAAGAGACCTTCGAAACAGGTCGCCCGGTTCCCTCGACACCTGTGATCCCTGTCTCAAGTCCTTCCATATCAGGCGGTGTCCTGCCGTATGGTGACCTGCAACGCCTGTAGTACACCGGGGACCTTTGGCGGGCACATGACGCTGAAGGTCTCTTTTGTGTACAGGCTGATGAACATCAGCCTCGAAAGGAATGACCCCTGGCCGGGCCCGGGACGCCGCGACGCGTCCGGGCGTGGATCCCGGTGGTCGCCGTCCTCCGCCCCGCGATCCGGTGCGGACTCCCCCTGGGCGTGGGGGGTGGACGACCGACCCGCCGGTGCCGGCCGCACCCCACCGGGCGCGCAGCGCTCAATCGCGCGTCCCGACCAGCAAGGAACGACATGGCGTCCAGCCTGACGAAGGACTCGGTCACCCCGGGCACCCCCGGTTCCGAGAAGACCTTCTTCGGCCACCCCCGCGGCCTGGCCACTCTCTTCATGACCGAGATGTGGGAGCGTTTCTCCTACTACGGCATGAGGGCCCTGCTCCCGCTGTACCTGGTCGCCCCCGGCGGCCTGCACCTGACCGCGGGCACGGCGACCGCGATCTACTCGGTGTACGTGTCGCTCGTCTACCTGCTCGCCCTGCCGGGCGGCTGGTTCGCGGACCGCGTCCTCGGTCCCCGCAAGACGGTGGCCGTCTCGGGTCTGATCATCATGATCGGCCACCTGTGCCTGGCGCTGCCCGCGGCCGTCAGCTTCTTCGTCGGCCTGGGTCTGGTCGCCATAGGTTCCGGTCTGCTGAAGGCCAACATCTCCACGATGGTCGGCCACCTCTACAAGGGCCCGGACGACGCCCGCCGTGACGGTGGCTTCACGCTCTTCTACATCGGCATCAACCTGGGCGCCTTCGCCGCGCCGCTGATCATCGGCACCGTCGGTGAGAACGTCAACTGGCACTTCGGCTTCGCGCTGGCCGCGCTCGGCATGGCGCTGGGTCTGGCCCAGTACCTGCTCGGCGGCCGTCACCTGAGCCCGCAGAGCGACATCGTCCCGACCCCGCTGTCCGCCCAGGAGAAGAAGGCCACGCTGCGCAAGGGCCTGATCTGGCTGGCCATCGCCGCGGTCTTCTACGGCCTCGTCGGCGGCACCGGCCACTTCACCCTGAACTGGGCGCTGATCCCGCTCACGGTCATCGGCCTGATCGTGCCGATCGTTGTCATCGCGCGGATACTGAAGGACAAGGACCTCGACACCACCGAGCGTTCGCGCGTCTCGGCGTACATCTGGTTCTTCGTGGCCGCGGCCGTCTTCTGGATGATCTACGACCAGGGTGGTTCGACCCTGTCGCTCTTCGCCGACGGCAAGGCCGAGAACACCGTCTTCGGCTGGGAGTTCCCGGTCTCCTGGTACCAGTCGGTCAACCCGGTCATGATCATGGCCCTGGCGCCGGTCTTCGCCTGGCTGTGGCTGTGGCTGAACCGCCGCGGCAAGGAGCCGAGCACGATCGTGAAGTTCGCCTCCGGTCTGGTGCTGGTCGGTGCGTCGTTCTTCCTCTTCCTCGCCCCGCTGTCGATCGCCGAGGGTGGTCACAAGGCCGCGGCGATGTGGCTGGTCGCGATCTACTTCGTCCAGACGGTCGGTGAGCTGACGCTGTCTCCGGTGGGCCTGTCCGTGACGACCAAGATGGCGCCGAAGAAGTACGCCTCGCAGATGATGGGCGTCTGGTTCCTCGCGGTCACCGCGGGCGACTCGGTCACCGCGCTGCTGTCCAACCCGGCCGTCGGCGGAGTCAATCTCGACAGGATGGGCTTCGTCGCCCTGGAGGCCGTGCTCGCCGTGGTCGCCGGTGTCGCGGTGTGGATGTACCGCGGCAAGGTCAACAAGCTCATGGGTGACATGAACTGACGCCGGTCCCGGCCGAGGAAGGGCCGCCGCACCCGGGTGGGTGCGGCGGCCCTTCCCGTTCGGCCCCGCGCTTGCGCGCCGGTTACCGCGTCCTGCGCCTCGGCATGAACGTGAACACCGCGCCGCCCAGCAGGATCGCCGTGCCCGCGACCAGGCCGAGGGCCTTCAGGGCGCCGTGGTCCCCGGAGCCCGTCTCGGCGAGGCCGCCCGCACCGCCGCTGCCGCTGCTCCCGCCGGCCGTGGAGGAGCCGCCGGAGGCCGACGTGCCGCCCGAGGCGCCGCCCGGCTGCTGGGCGGTGTCCAGGGTGAGCGAGACCTCCGTCCTCGTGGGCGTGCAGGTGGTCGTCGTACCGAGGGCCTTGACGGTCAGCACGCCCGGGGACAGGGTCGACGTCCCGCTCGCGCCCGGCTTGTAGGTGCCGGTGAGGTCGGGGATCTCGATCGGGTCGCCGGACTTGATGTCGTTGGCGTTCGCCGGCCCCTCCACCTGCACGGTGCCCTTGTCCGCGCCGCCCAGCACGACCTCCATCGAGGGCTTCACGGAGCCCTTGGGGATGTCGGCGGGACTGTCCATCACGGACTTCTTGAACTGCACGGTGAGGTCGTAACTCCCGCCGTTCTTCCGGGCGTTGATCTGCACCGGCGAGGTCGCGCTCTTGTCGCCGATCGGTGTCTTGCAGGCGTACGGGATCTGGACCTCCTTGCCGGTGAAGTCGGTCTGGCCGCTGCCACCGCTGTTCGACGGGCTCGGGCTGCCGGAGGGGCTCTCGCCGCCGGTGGGGCTCGGGCTGCCGCTCGGGCTCGTCGACTGGCTGGGCGGCGCGGACGAACCGCCGCTCCCCGCGCTCACCTGGATGGTCGCCGCCTTCTGGACGGTCTCCTTCGGCGTGCACTTGGTGTCCGTCGACATCGCGTTGACCGTGTACGCGTCCGGCGTCAGGGTCACCTCACCGGGCGCCGTCAGTTTCAGGGTGCCCTTCATGTCCGACAGGACCATGTCGGCGCCCTTGGGGACAGCCGGGTTCTGCCGCGGGCCCTGCATGGCGATGTCGCCGGTCTGCGCCCCGGCCGCCTTGAGGACCCCGGACGGCTGTACCGAGTTGGCGGGCAGGTCGATGATGTCCGGGTTCTTGGACGCCGCCTGAACGAACGTCCACACGATGTCGACGGTGTCGCCGACCTTCGCCGTCGCCGGCGCGTCGATCTCCACCTTCGTGGTGCCGTCGACGGGGCTGATGCCCGCCGGGGGCACGCAGTGGGTGGCGAACGACACCTGGGCCGCCTGCGCGGGCGCCGCCGCCACGCCCAGCAGCACGCCCGCCGAACAGAGCACCAGTGCGGCGCCCGCGGCGCCCGTCCGGCGAGCCGGTGTACCTCTCCTTCGCATGCTCACGTGGGTCCCTTCTGGGTGGGAGTCGTAGGACTCGTCGGGCTGTCGTCGTGCGGTGCGGAGAGCCGGCCGGCCGGGGCGCCCGGAGCGGAGCCCGGGGTGAACCACGGCAGGGTCGGAGTCGGTTCGGTCCCGAAGGCTCCGGAGGTCCCGGAGGTCCCGGAGGGGGCCGAGGTCCCGGGAGTTCCGGGGGTGCGGGAGAGGGGCAGGCGCAGGACGGGCCGGGCGAGGCGCCGGTGGCGGACCGCGCCGGGCCGCCGTGGCCGTACCCGGTCCACGACGGCCATTCCGACGCGGAACAGCGCGGCCGGTACGACCAGGCACAGCAGGATCCAGAACAGCGTCACGCCCCAGGGACGGCCCACCCCCCACGGCTGCTCGGCGAGGACCTTGCCGTCGTACTCCAGGGAGACGGTGTAGTCGCCGTGGGCCCCGGCGGACAGCTCGACCGGCAGCTCGATCTGGGCCTTCCTGCCGGGTGCGAGGGTGCCGTGCCACTGCTGTTCGTCCCACTGGGGCGCGAAGACGCCGTGCGCGGTGCCGACCTTGAACACCGGGTCCTTGATCGCCGCGGTGCCGACGTTGCCGGCGGTGAAGGCGAGGGTGCGGCTCGGGGGCGCGCCGAACCAGGTCAACAGCCCGCCGGAGCCGGTCAGTCGCGTGTCGGACAGGATCGACAGCCGGCCGCCCGAGGATCCGGCGGGCAGCGGGGCGACGGGGTGCCCGGCGACCTGGAGGACGGCGTCCGCCTCGGCCTTCGCGCCGGTCACCGTGGCCACGTGCACCACGCAGGGGCATGGCACCGGCGGCTCGGCGACCGGCAGTTTCGTGGCGAAGGCGCCGCCGGTGTCGGTGGTCACGGCCCGGCCGTCCGCGTTGGCGCAGGAGTTGGTGCCGCCGATCACCCCCCGGTCCGGGGTGGCGCGCCCGCAGATCAGCATCATCACCAGGGTGTGCGGCCGCCAGCCGCTCCCGCTGACGGTGATCGAACCGCCCGCGCCCGCCTGCGACGCGGACAGCCGCACACCCGGCTGCGTTTCCGCCGTGCTCGACGCGGTCGCCGGCCCGGCGAGGGGCAGCAGGAGCAGCAGCGCGAGCACCGCGGCCCGCGCGGGCAGCCACACCATCCGTACGGTGCCGCTCACTTCACCGCACCTCCCGTCAACTCGGCGTCGGTGGACGACGTTCCAGGCATGGGCATGGGCATGGGTGTGGGCATGGGCATGGGCATGGGCGTGGGCATGGGCATGGCGGCATCGGCCGGCGTCGCGTCGGACTCCGGGTCGCCGTCCGTCGTACGGCGCCCCCGTCGTCGTACGACGATCAGCGCGCCCGCACCCGCGAGCACCGCGCCGGCCACCCCCGCCAGCCCCGCCAGCACTCCCCACGGCACGAACCGGGCCGACGCGGTCGCCGTGTCGTGCGCTCCGCCGGCCGCCGTGACCGTCAGCCGTACGTCGACCGCGTCCAGGGCCGGCCGGTCCGGCCAGGGCTCGGTGAGTGTCATGCGGGCGCTCGGGCGCAGGTGGACCGGCAGGGTGCGCGGCGCGCGGTCCAGGACCCGGCCGAGGACACCGTCCGCGCGCACCGCGAGCCGGGGCACGAGGACGGTCGTACCGCGGTTGACCAGCTCGCACGTGATGCGGTCGCCGTGCACGGCCACATGCTCGACGGTCAGCGCGGCGAGCGCCGGGCCGCCTACGCGCAGGCGCAGGCGCAGGCGCAGGCGGACGGTCCGCGTCCGGCCGTCGTCCGCGCGCGCGACGATCGCGCCGGCGCGGTCACCGGGCCCGGTCCCGGCCGGCACGGCCACCGTGAAGGGCACTTCGGCCCGGGTGCGGGCGGGTACGCGCACGTCCCGCTCGGCGAAGGTGATCCGCACGCCGGTGCTGGTGAGGTGCACGCCGACGGGTGTGCGCCCGGGGTTGGTGACGGACACCGTGTCCCGCAGGACCGCACCGGGCGGGCCCTCGGCGTAGAAGGAGGGTCGGCCGGTCCCGGACGGGGCGAGGGACCAGCCGCCCTGTTCCGCGCGCGGGGGCGCTCCCCAGGCGGTGGGCGCCGTGCCCCACAGTACGAGCAGGCACAGGGCCACGGGCAGGCACAGGGCCACGGGCAGGGAGCGGGCCGCCGGAAGAGAGCGGGCCGGGCGCGGGCGCCGTGGGCGGGGCAGGGCGCGGGCGGCGGACTGCATGGGCGGCTCCATGACGGGGGTTCAGCGGCGGACGGCCTGGTTCCGGCGGGTCAGCCACAGGTCTCCCGCCGCGCCCGCGAGCAGCACGGTGCCGCCGAGCGTGCCGAGGGCGACCGCGGAGTCCTCGGGGCCGGTCTGCGGGAGCTGGGCGCCAGAGCCGCCGGAGCCGCCGGATGAGGATGCCGAGGAGGACCCTGAGGACGAGGCGTTGCTCGCGCCGCCGGCCGCCGTCACGTCCAGGGTCAGGGACGGCTTGGGGTTGTTGGTCGGCGTGCAGGTCGTCGTCGTACCGAGGGCCTTGATGGTGAGCGTGGCCGCCGTGAAGGTGACCTTGCCGGTCTTCCTGGGCGTGTAGGTGCCCGTCAAGTCGCTGATCTTGATGGGGGTGTTGGCGGGTATCGCCGCCGCGTTGGGTGGCCCGGAGACGGCGAGCGTGCCGCTGTCGGCGCCGCCCAGCCTGATGGTGGCGCTCGGGCTCATCGCGCCCTTGCCCAGCTCGACCGGGCTGGAGGAGACGCCCTTCTGCCAGGACATCGTGATCCGGTATCCGCTGCCGCTCCTCACCCCCTTGATGTCGATGGGCGAGAGGGCGCGCTTCTGGCCGATCGGCGTCTTGCACTGGTAGTTGACGTCGACGACGTCGGCGTGGGCCGCCGGCGCGGCCAGCAGCACGGCCGCCCCTGCCAGCGCCGCGGCGGACGCGAGCGCGGCGGTTCGTTTCGGGTACGACACGGACGGTCCACCCCATTCATTCCTGACGGGACATCAGATTTGGCCGTCAAGGTACGCCGGGGGCCGTAAGGAAGGAAGACGCGTCACACACGGGAGTTGCGCCGATCCGACGCACACGCGAGGAGAGCGGAGTGGAGAGGGAGACGGGGGTGGCGTTGGCGTCGGAGCGACCCGGGGGCCCGGGGGCCGGGGTGGACCGAGTGGACCGGACGGACCGGGTCGACCGAGTGGACCGGGTGGACCCGAGGAACCGGCTGGCCCCGGTGGGCTGGGTGACCCGAGCGGACAGGACCCGGACAGACCGGAGGGACTGGACGAGCCGGGTGCCCCGGAGGGGCCAGAGGTACCGGACGGACCGGGCCGCCCGGAGGGGCCAGAGGTACCGGACGGACCGGGCCGCCCGGAGGGGCCAGAGGTACCGGACGGACCGGGCCGCCCGGAGAGACCGGGTAACCCGGGAGGGACTGGACGGACCGGACCGGACCGGTCGGGTCGGGTCGGGTCGGGTCGGGTCGGGTCGACCGAGTGGACCGGATGACCCAGGCGGGCCCGAGCGGACCGGACGGGCCGGGTGGCCCGGAGGAAGCGCAGAAACCGGACACCCTGGAGGGACCGGACGAACCGGGTCGACCGAGCGGCCCGAGCGGACAGGACAGACCGGACGGCCCAGAGGGACCGGACGGACCGAGCGGCCCAGAGGGACCGGACGGACCGGAGGAACCGGCTGGCCCAGGCGTACCGGAGGAATCGGCCGACCCAGGTGAACCGAGTGACCCGAGCGGACAGGACGGACCAGGCGGACCAGGTGGACCGAGCGCCCGGAGGGACCGGAGGGATCGAAGGAACCGGACGACCCAGGTGGACCGAGTCGTTCGAGTGGGGCTGGACGGTCCGAAGAGACCGCCGGCCCGGAGGAACTGGACCGGCCGGGTGACCCGGACAGACCGGACGGACCGAGTGAACCAAGTGCCCAGACGGACCGAACAGACCAAGTGCCCAGACGGACCGAACAGACCAAGTGGACCGGGATCGCCCCGCGTCACGTCACGCAGGGGCGCCCAGTTCCGCCCAGACCGTCTTGCCCGCGCGGCCGGGGGTGCGGACGACGCCCCAGTCCAGGCACAGCCGCTGCACGATGAACATGCCGTGCCCGCCGGGGCGTCCGGCGCGGTGCGGGGTGCGGGGGGCGGGCTGGCCGGTGCCGCGGTCGGAGACCTCCAGCCGGATCACCTTGTCGTCGCAGGCGAGGAACAGTTCGTCGGGGCCGTCGGCGTGCAGGCAGGCGTTGGTGACCAGCTCGGAGACCACGAGCAGCACGTCCTCGGCGGCGGCGCGCTGGTCGGCGGTGGCGGCGGGCAGCCAGCCCCAGGCGTAGAGCGCCTGGCGGGTGAAGTCCCTGGCGAGCGGAACGACCCCGCTCTCGCCGTCCAGCCGCAGCCGGCGCACCTGGCGCCCCGGGGCCTCCTGCGGGGCCTCGGCCGACGCAGCCGACTCGGACGGGGTGGGCGGGCTGGACGGAGTGGGCGAGGTGGGCGACGCGGACGGCGCGGCCGTCTCCATGGACACGCCGTCCGCCTGCGCACTCCCCTCGGAAGTCTCCTCGGAAATCCCCTCGGACACCCCGGAAGCGCCGCTGGGCTCTGGGCCGCGGTCGCCCGGCGAGCAGGGCCGGGTGGTGCTCATCAGCGCCTCACCTCACCGATTCACCAGTTCACGATTCAAAGTCCGGCTCCGTTCCGGGCCGGCCGGTTTCTCCGACGTCCGCCCCGGTCCGCCCGCAATCCGCTGTCCACCGGATTCCGGCGCCCCCTGGGGTCCGCACGTGCCGCCTGAGTCGCCCGCCGATCCTCCGCCTCTCGTCCCTACGTCGCACCCGGGCCGTTCCCCGGTTCCCGGTCCGTCCCCCGGTCCGTTCCCTGGTTCCCGGACCGTACGGACCGGGATGGACCGAGACCGACCGGGACTGACCGGAACGGACCAGGACGGTCCGGTTCATCTCCGGCCGACCCCAGTCCGGCACGGCCCGATACGGTCCGGCACGGCCCGACACGATCCGGCACGGCCCGATACGGTCCGACACGGCCCGATACGGTCCGCTCCGACGACCGAAGCATCACGGACGGCCGACGGCTTTCTGGATGTCTCCTGCCCGGCCGATCCGGCGGAACACCCACCTTTTCGCCCTCGTTCGCCCCCGTTCGCCCCGGCTCACGCCGGTGACGTCCGGGACGGGACGGCATCCGCGTCCGCGCGGCCGGGAACGGAGATCAGTCGACCTCGTCGGCCAGTGCCGCCTCGATGGAGTCATGGACGGTGAAGACCGCCCCGGCGCCCGTGATCTCGAACACACGCGCGACGACGGGCAGCATGCCCGCCAGATGAACCCCGCCCCCGGCGGCCTCCGCCTTCAGGCGGGCGCCGAGAAGCACGTTCAAACCCGTGGAGTCGCAGAACTCCAGGCGCGAGCAGTCCACCACGAGCCGTGAGAACCCCTTCGCCAGGAGGCCGTCGAGCGGCTCACGCAGGAGATCGGCGGTGTGGTGATCCAGCTCACCCGCAGGTGTCACTACGGCGCTGGAACCTTCTTCCCGCACCTCCACCAGAAGCCGGCCCGACTGTGCGCCGCCGACCGTCCCGTGGTCCATGCCGTCTCTCTCCCGAGGTCGTGGCTTCTGCTGACGCCCTCGAACATTACGCCTTCAGAACGTCCTCTGACACCCGAACAACCCCACAAAGCAAGACATAACACCACAGAACGCACTTGCGATCGCATCGGTTGAGCCGGTAGGGCTAGTAAGGACAGATTCCGCTACACGCCGGCTTTGGAGGCGCCGCACACCGCAGTGCACGAATTGGCTTCGGCAGCCATATGCCGAGAACGATGGAGGGCACCCATGTCACCCCGGCTCGACGAATCGCATACCCAGGCCGCGACGTCGACACCCCCACCGGATCAGCTGGATCATCCCATCGATCCCGTCGACTCCCTCGACCCCCTTGAGGGACTCCCGGAGATCCCCCCCTTCGACGAGGTCGGCCCCGTCGACGCGCGGGCCCTGTCGAAGACCCTCTTCGAGCGACTGGAGGCGCTGGAGGAAGGCACGCACGAGTACGCGTACGTCCGTAACACGCTCGTCGAGCTGAACCTCGCGCTGGTCAAGTTCGCCGCCTCCCGCTTCCGCTCCCGCAGCGAGCCGATGGAGGACATCGTCCAGGTCGGCACGATCGGGCTGATCAAGGCGATCGACCGCTTCGAGCTCTCCCGCGGCGTGGAGTTCCCCACCTTCGCGATGCCGACCATCATCGGCGAGATCAAGCGTTTCTTCCGTGACACCTCGTGGTCCGTGCGCGTGCCGCGCCGGCTGCAGGAGCTGCGCCTGGACCTGGCCAGGGCCGGGGACGAGCTGGCCCAGCGGCTGGACCGCGCCCCCACCGCGGCGGAACTGGCCGAGCGGCTCGGCCTGTCCAAGGACGAGGTCATCGAGGGCATGGCCGCCTCGAACGCCTACACGGCCTCCTCCCTGGACGCCCAGCCCGAGGAGGACGACTCCGAGGGCGCGCTCGCGGACCGGATCGGGTACGAGGACCACGGGCTCGAAGGCATCGAGTACGTCGAGTCGTTGAAGCCGCTGATC
Organism: Streptomyces sp. NPDC048297; assembly: GCF_043201585.1. NCBI lineage: Bacteria > Bacillati > Actinomycetota > Actinomycetes > Kitasatosporales > Streptomycetaceae > Streptomyces > Streptomyces sp. NPDC048297. The sequence goes on along the minus strand of NZ_JBICZA010000006.1, from coordinate 225,634 downwards.
GCCGAACTGCCGTCCCGGGACCGGAAGATCCTGTCCCTGCGCTTCGTCGCGGGCCTGACGCAGTCGGAGATCGGTGACGAACTCGGCATCTCCCAGATGCATGTCTCGCGGCTGCTGTCACGCACGTTGGTACGGCTGCGCAGGGGTCTGACCGTGGAGGAGTGACGGCGCGCGAGCGACCGGAGGGGTGGCGGGCGGGAAGGCCCTCCCTCGACTCACGCAGGGCGGCCCGGCGGAATACGCCGGGCCGCTTCGCCGTGGAGGGGCATGCACGAACCCTGCACGTACGAACCCTGCGCGCACGAACCCTCTCCGCACATACGGAACACACGAACCCCTCTCCACATAGGGGCAGTTGGCGCCACCGTGGCCTGAACACGTCGTACGGGACCGGCCATTGCGCGAACCGTTATTCAGTTACCCTCGGTAACGTCTTTTCCGAAGGACGCTCCTCCAGCACCATGGGCCACCCAAACTGACTGGTACGTCAGAGTGTTCGGGGGCGTGGGACGGAGGGTACGCATGGCTCAGGGCGACCGTGCCGAGTCGGGCGCGGGTCCGGGCGGAGGTCCGGGCGGGGGTCCGGGCGAGGCCATCGAGAACGTCCCGGACGCGCGGCTCACCGCACTGCTCCGCGCCGCCTCCGCGACGGCCTACCCGGCGCTGCAGGAGCTGCGCCGCCGGCACCTGGCGTCGGTCGCCGCCTATGCCGGGCTGTGCACCGCCGGCGGGTCCACCGCCCGCCGGCTGGCCGCGGAGACGCTCACCACGGCGGCCCGCGACACGGCGCGCGGCGTCGAGCCGACCGTCCCGCTGCGGCACCATCTGCTGCTCGTGGCGGCCCGCTCGGCGGCCGGCTGGGCGCACGACGAACGGGCGGCGGGCCTGGACCCGGGGCTGCTGCTGGTCCTCACCTCCGGCGGTCCGTCCGGCGGACCGACCCCGCCGCTGCTGCCCGCGTTCCAGTCGCTCTCCTCCCGGATCCAGGGCCTGCTCTGGTACGGCGTCCTCGAACAGGAACCCCCGGAGCGGACGGCCGCGTTCCTCGGGCTCAGGCCCTCCGACGTCGTCCACGACACCCCGCAGGCCCTCAAGGCGCTGGCCCAGGCCTGTCTGAGGCACCGTCTGGCCGCTTCCGACGACCCGCGCTGCGCCGACTTCCGCCGGCTGATCGAGGAGGCGGTACGGCCCGACACTCCCCGCTACAGCGCCGATCTGGAGGCGCACCGGGTGCGGTGTCCGTACTGCGCGGCGGCGATCGAGGACCTGACCGCCCTGCGGGACGCCCCGAGGCAGGCACTGGCGGAGGGCCTGCTGCCATGGCGGGGGGCGTCGTACGTACGGGACAGCGCCTCGGCGCCCGCGGCGCCCACGTCCCGTCCGGCGGACGCGGGCGGCCGGCTGTCACGCAGGCGTCGTCTGCTGGCCGCGGCGGCGGTGGCCGTGGTCCTCGTCCCGCTCCTGGTGTTCGTGCTGTCGCCCTCCGGCGATCCCCAGGGTCAGCCGGTGGCGGCGACTCCCGCGCCCCCGCAGGTGACGGTCACCGCCACGGCCACGGCCACCGTCTCCATGTCCCCGTCTTCGTCCCCGTCCCCGGCTCCCTCGCACACGACGAGGTCACCGTCCCCCACGAGCACGTCGTACCGGCCGGCCACGCCGGGGGCTCCCCCGCCCGCGCCGACGCCCGCGCCCACGTCCGGGCCGCCGCGGGCTCCGGCTCCGGCGACCCACGCGCCGAACGGCACGTACGCCACGATCGTCAACAACGCGACGGGGTGGTGCCTGGACTCCCGGGACGGGCGGTTCGAGAACGGCAACGACGTGGTCGTCACACCGTGCGACGGCACCGAGACGCAGCTGTGGCGATTCGACGCCAGGCGGCAGGTCGTCCAGTCGTACGCCGACGACACCTTCTGCCTCGACAGCCGCGGCGCGACGGACCGCGGCGTCGGCATCTGGACCTGCTCCTCGGTCGACAGCGGCAACGGCATGAACCTGGAGTTCACCGTGCAGGACGACGGGCTGATCATTCCGCACATCGACTGGGGCATGGCGGTGACCGCCACCGGCGGCTACGACGTGGGGCTGGAGTACGTCGAGGGGAACCTGTCGAAATGGCACGCGGGGCGGCCCGGGTGAGGGCCGGGGCCGCCCCGCGAGAACAGGCCGGGTGAGGACCGGGGTCACGCCACTCGTCGGACCACCGTCACACCACCCGTCGAACCACCGTCACACCACCCGTACGCCCTGGCGCCACACCTCGCTGACCAGCGGCACTCCCGGCCGGTAGGCCAGGTGGACGTGGCTGGGGGCGTCCAGCAGGGTCAGGTCGGCGCGGGCGCCGGCGGTGAGGCGGCCGATGTCGGTGCGGCGCAGGGCCGCGGCACCGCCCGCGGTGGCCGACCAGACCGCCTCGTCCGGGGTCATGCCCATGTCCCGCACGGCCAGGGCGACGCAGAACGGCACGGACGAGGTGAACGACGAGCCCGGGTTGCAGTCCGTGGACAGCGCGACCGTGACGCCGGCGTCGAGCAGACGGCGGGCGTCCGGCCACTCGGCACGGGTGGAGAACTCGGCGCCGGGCAGCAGGGTGGCGACCGTGTTGCCACTGGCGAGCGCGTCCACGTCCGCGTCGGTGAGGTGGGTGCAGTGGTCGGCGCTCGCCGCGTCCAGCTCCACGGCCAGCTGGATGCCGGGGCCGTAGGAGAGCTGGTTGGCGTGGATGCGCGGGAGCAGGCCCTTCGCCTTGCCGGCGGTGAGGATCGCGCGCGCCTGGTCGCCGTCGAAGGCGCCCTTCTCGCAGAAGACGTCGACCCAGCGGGCGTGCGGGACGCAGGCGTCCAGCATCTCGCCGGTGACCAGGGCGACGTAGGCCGCCGGGTCGTCGGCGTAGTCGGGGGAGACGATGTGGGCGCCGAGGTAGGTCACTTCCTCGGTGTGCCGGGCCGCGATGCGCAGGGCGCGGGCCTCGTCCTCGACGGTGAGGCCGTAGCCCGACTTCGTCTCGAAGGTGGTCGTGCCCTGGCGGAGCGCCTCCGCGAGGTAGTGGGCGAGGTTGGCCTCCAGCTCCGCGTCGGTCGCGGCGCGGGTGGCCGCGACCGTGGTGCGGATGCCGCCCGCGCTGTACGAGCGACCGGACATGCGGGCGTTGAACTCCTGGGTCCGGTCACCGGCGAAGACCAGGTGGGAGTGGGAGTCCACGAAGCCCGGCAGCACCGCCCGGCCGCCCGCGTCGACCTCGTTGTCAGTGGCGGGTGCTTTGCTTGTCTCACCGGTCCACACGACGCGGTCGCCCTCGATGACGACGGCCGCGTCCTGGATCAGACCCAGGGGCGAGTTGTCACCGAGGGAGGGATCGTTGGTGACCAGCGTGGCGATGTTGGTGATGACGGTGCTGCTGCTCATGGTGTCCTCAGAGATGCCGATGGGGTTCAGCCGCGCAGGGCTTCGATCGCGTCCGCCAGTGCGGACGACACGTCCGGTACGAGCGTGTGGACGCCGTCCCGTACGACCTGGCGTCCCCCCACGATCGTGTGCCGCACGTCCGGGGCGCTCGCCGCGAATACGGCCGTCTCGGCGCCCAGTCGGGGCAGCGGTCCGGCCGTCCTGACCGAGTCGAGGGCGATCGTCGTCAGGTCGGCGAGGGCTCCCGGCTCGATGCTGCCCGCCTCCGACCAGCCGAGGGCGGCGTGGCCGTCGGCGGTGGCGGCCCGCAGCAGGGCGTTGGCGGTCCAGTGGCCCCGGGTGCGGGTGCGCAGCCGCTCGTTCAGCTCCATCGCGCGCGCCTCTTCGAGCAGGTCGATGACGGCGTGGCTGTCGGAGCCGAGGGAGAGCGGGGAGCCCGCCCGCTGCAGGGCGACGGCCGGGCCGATGCCGTCCGCGAGGTCCCGCTCGGTCGTCGGGCACATGCAGGTGCCGGTGCGGGAGTCGCCCAGCAGGGCGATGTCCTCGTCGGTCAGGTGGGTGTTGTGCACACCGGTGGTGCGCGGCCCGAGGACGCCGTGGTCGGCGAGCAGCCGGGTGGGGGTGCGGCCGTGCGCGGCGAGGCAGGCGTCGTTCTCGGCGGTCTGCTCCGACAGGTGCACGTGCAGCGGTGCCTGCCGCTCGTCCGTCCAGCGGGCCACGGTCGCCAACTGGTCGGCGGGCACGGCCCGTACGGAGTGGATCGCCGCTCCGATCCGTGCGTGATCCTGGTCCTTGAGAACTGAACAGCGTTCGGCCCAGGCCTCCGCGCTGCCGTCGGAGAAGCGCAGCTGGTGGTTGTTCGGGGCCTCGCCGAAGCCGGAGGACAGGTAGCAGGTGTCGAGGAGGGTGATGCGGACACCGGCGTCGGCGGCGGCCGCGATCAGTGCCTCGCCCATCGCGTTGGGGTCGGCGTAGCGGGTGCCTCCCGGGGCGTGGTGCACGTAGTGGAACTCGCCGACACAGGTGATGCCGGCCAGGGCCATCTCGGCGTACACCGCGCGGGCGAGGGCGTGGTACGTCTGCGGGGTCAGGTGGTCGGCGACGGAGTACATCACCTCGCGCCACGTCCAGAAGGTGCCGCTGCCGACCTGGACGGTGCCGCGCAGCGCCCGGTGGAAGGCGTGGCTGTGGGCGTTCGCGAGTCCGGGGAGGGTCAGTCCGCGCAGGATCTCGGCGCCGGGCGGCGGGGTGGGCACCTGGGTGCGGACGGCGCTGATCCGCCCGTTGTCCACGTCCAGGGCCACGCCCGGCTCGACGTTCGCGCCGAGCCAGGCGTGCTCCAACCAGTAGGTTCCCTTGGTCACCTGCAGGCCAGTCCTTCCAGTACGTCGGCGAGCGCGTGCACGCCGGCCACGCAGTCGTCCTCGGCCGCGAACTCGGCCGGGGAGTGCGAGACACCCGTGGGGTTGCGCACGAACAGCATGGCGGTCGGAATGCGGCCGGAGAGGATTCCGGCGTCGTGTCCGGCCCCGGTTCCGAGGACGGGCACGGTCAGGCCGGTGTCCTTGCCCAGGATGCGGCCGAGTTCGTCGCGCAGGGCGTGGTCGAACTCGACGACCGGGGTGAAGGACTCCCGGACGACGTCGAGGTCGATGCCGTGGGCCTTCGCGTACTCCCGTGCGGCCCTCTCGATGCCGCCGACGACCGTGTCCAGGGTCTCCTGGTCGGCGGCGCGGGAGTCGAGCCAGCCGCGCACCAGGGAGGGGATGGCGTTGACGCCGTTCGGCTCGACGGAGATCTTGCCGAAGGTGGCGACGGCACCGGCCAGTTGTGCCTCGCGGCGGGCGGCCAGGACGGTCTCCGCGTACGACAGCATCGGGTCGTGCCGGTCCACGAGGCGGGTGGTGCCCGCGTGGTTGGCCTCACCGCGGAAGTCGAACCGCCAGCGGCCGTGCGGCCAGATGGCGCTGGCGACGCCGACCCGGTCGCCGGACAGGTCCAGCGCGCGGCCCTGCTCGACGTGCAGTTCGACGAAGGCGCCGATGCCCTCCAGCCGCTCCGGGTCGGGTCCGATGGCCTCGGGGTCGAATCCAGCGGCCTCCATGGCCTTCGGGAGGGTGATCCCCTGGCCGTCGGTGAGCAGCTGCGCCGCCTCGGCGGTCAGCTGCCCGGAGGTGAGCCGCGATCCGACACAGGCCAGCCCGAACCGGGCGCCTTCCTCGTCACCGAAGTTGACGAGGGCGAGGGGCTTGGTGAAGCGCACACCGCGTGCGCGCAGCTCGTCCAGGGCGGCGAAGGAGGACACGACACCGAGGGGGCCGTCGAAGGCGCCGCCGTCCGGCACCGAGTCCAGGTGCGATCCGGTGACGACGGCGTCCCCGGCTGCGGGGTCGCCGAGCCAGGCCCACTGGTTGCCGTTCCGGTCGACCTCGTAGGTCAGTCCGCGTGCCTCGGCCTGCTCCTTGAACCAGGCCCGGCACTCGGCGTCGGCGCCGGTCCAGGCGAAGCGCCGGTAGCCGCCGGAGTCGGCGTGCCGGCCTATGGGGAGCAGATCGCGCCACATCGTGTGGAAGGAGTCGCCGGAGATCTGGTCCTGGCTCACGCGTCGTCACCCTCACGCATCGGAACCCGGACGCCGCGCTCCTGCGCGACGGACTCGGCGATGTCGTAGCCCGCGTCCACGTGCCGGATGACACCCATGCCGGGGTCGTTGGTGAGGACACGGCGGACCTTCTCGCCGGCGAGCTTCGTGCCGTCGGCGACCGAGACCTGGCCGGCGTGGATGGAGCGGCCCATGCCCACGCCGCCGCCGTGGTGGAGGGAGACCCAGCTCGCGCCGGAGGCCACGTTCACCATGGCGTTCAGCAGCGGCCAGTCGGCGATCGCGTCGGAGCCGTCGAGCATGGCCTCGGTCTCGCGGTACGGGGAGGCGACGGAGCCGCAGTCGAGGTGGTCGCGGCCGATGGCCAGCGGGGCGGCCAGCTCGCCGGAGGCGACCATGTCGTTGAAGCGCTCGCCGGCCTTGTCGCGCTCGCCGTAGCCGAGCCAGCAGATACGGGCGGGCAGGCCCTGGAAGTGGACGCGCTCGCCGGCCATCTTGATCCAGCGGTGCAGGGACTCGTTCTCGGGGAAGAGTTCGAGGATCGCCTTGTCGGTCTTGGCGATGTCCGAGGCCTCGCCGGACAGGGCGGCCCAGCGGAAGGGGCCCTTGCCCTCGCAGAAGAGGGGGCGGATATAGGCGGGGACGAAGCCGGGGAAGGCGAAGGCGCGGTCGTAACCGGCCAGCTGGGCCTCGCCGCGGATGGAGTTGCCGTAGTCGAAGACCTCGGCGCCGGCGTCCATGAAGCCGACCATGGCCTCGACGTGCTTCGCCATCGACTCGCGGGAGCGGGTGGTGAAGCCGGCCGGGTCCTTGGCGGCGGCGTCGGCCATGTCCTCGAAGGCGACGCCGACCGGCAGGTACGCCAGCGGGTCGTGCGCGGAGGTCTGGTCGGTGACGATGTCGATCGGCGCGTTCATCGCGAGCAGCTGCGGGACCAGCTCGGCGGCGTTGCCGAGGACGCCGATGGACAGCGGCTTGCGCTGGTCGCGGGCCTCGGTGGCGAGCTGGAGGGCGTGGTCGAGGCTGTCGGCCCTGACGTCCAGGTAGCGGTGCTCGATGCGGCGCTCGATGGCGCGCGGGTCGCAGTCGACGCAGATGGCGACGCCGTCGTTCATGGTCACGGCGAGCGGCTGGGCGCCACCCATGCCGCCGAGGCCGGCGGTGAGGGTGATGGTGCCGGCGAGGGTGCCGTTGAACTTCTTCGCGGCGACGGCGGCGAAGGTCTCGTAGGTTCCCTGGAGGATGCCCTGGGTACCGATGTAGATCCAGGAGCCGGCGGTCATCTGGCCGTACATGGTCAGGCCGAGGGCCTCCAGGCGGCGGAACTCCTCCCAGTTGGCCCAGTCGCCGACGAGGTTGGAGTTGGCGAGGAGGACGCGAGGGGCCCACTCGTGGGTCTGCATGACGCCGACCGGGCGGCCCGACTGGACGAGCATGGTCTCGTCCTGCTTGAGGGTGCGCAGGGTGCGGACCATGGCGTCGAAGGAGCGCCAGTCACGGGCGGCCTTGCCCGTGCCGCCGTAGACGACGAGCTTGTCGGGGTGCTCCGCGACCTCGGGGTCGAGGTTGTTCTGCAGCATCCGCAGGGCGGCTTCCTGCTGCCATCCCAGGGCGCTCAGTTCCGTGCCGCGCGCTGCTCGTACGGGGCGGGGTCCCGACATCGTCTGCCTCCTCCTATTACTGGGTCTATTCACATCCTGAACCTCTGAATAGAACTAGTCAATACGGCGAGCATGACACGCCGGGGCGCCACGAGTGTTTGGCTGGAATCGCCACACAGGGACGGGAAGGCAGACAGGACGGGGAGAGGACTGTGGAGCGGGACGCGGTGGGACAGGACGCGGCGGGACAGGACGCCATGGAGCAGGACGCCGTAGCGCAGGACTCCGTAGGGCGGGACGTCGCAGGGCAGGACGTCGGGCGTGAGGCGCGGGAGCGCGCGGCACGGCGGGACGAGGCGGTGCGGGGCGCGGTCGCGCAGGGCCTGCTGGGCCCGGACGCGCCGGTGGTGGGCCTGCTGGACGTGGCCGGCATCCGGGAGTCGGCGGCGGCCCTGCGCGCGGCGTTCGACGCGGTCGTGGCGCCGGGGACCCCGGTGCTGCACGCCTTCGCGGTGAAGGCGACCCCGCTGGTGCCGGTGCTGCGGCTGCTGCACGAGGAGGGCATCGGCGCGGAGGTGGCGAGCCCGGGTGAGCTGGCACTCGCGCGGGCGGCCGGGGTCGCGGCGGAGCGGACGGTGTTCGACGCCCCCGCCAAGACGGAGGCGGAGCTGCGCGAGGCGCTGGCGCTGGGCGTCGCCGTGAACGCGGACAATCCGCAGGAGCTGGCCCGGATCGACGCCCTGGTGCATGCCTCGCCCACCCGTTCGCCGCTGGGGCTCCGGGTGAATCCGCAGATCGGGGGCGGGACGATCGGGGCCACCTCCACGGCGACGGCGACCTCGAAGTTCGGGGTGGCGCTGCGCGACGAGGGGGCCATGGAGTGGGTCGTGGAGGCGTTCACCGCGCGGCCGTGGCTGACCCGGCTGCACGCGCACACCGGTTCGCAGGGGATCCCGCTGCCGCTGCTGGCGCGGGGTGTGGCGGAGACGTACCGGCTGGCCGAGGAGATCAACGCGCGGCTCGGGCGGCGGCAGATCGACACGCTCGACATCGGCGGCGGGCTGTCGGTGAACTTCGCGGCGGAGGCGACGGAGCCGACGTACGCCGCGTACGCGCGGCTGCTGGCGCGGGAGGTGCCGGGGCTGTTCGACGGACGGTACGGGCTGGTGACCGAGTTCGGGCGGTCACTTCTGGCCAGGCACGGCACGGTGGTGGCCCGGGTGGAGTACGCCAAGAGCGCGGGCGGGCGGCGGATCGCGGTGACGCACGCGGGCGTGCAGGTGGCGACGCGCACGGTGTACGTGCCGGAGGCGTGGCCCCTGCGGATCGCCGCGTACGACGCCAAGGGGCGGCCCAAACCGGGGCCCGGGGTGGTGCAGGACGTGGCCGGCCCCGCCTGCTTCTCCGGCGACCTGCTCGCCGAGGGGCGCACGCTGCCCCTGCTGGAGCAGGGCGACTACGCGGCGGCCCTGGACACGGGCGCGTACTACTTCGCGCACCACTACGCCTACAACTCCCTCGCCCGGCCCGGCATCTACGGCTTCGTACCGAGCGCCGCGGGCGGCGTCGCCTTCGCGACGGTACGGGAGCCGCAGACCGTGGCGGAGGTGGTGGCCGAATCCGGAGGGGCGCACGCGACCGCGCTCACCACCCTGCACACGTCCGGGAGCCGTTGACGCGCCTCGGCCCCACCTCGCATGAATGGGTCAACTGGCCTGGAACAGCTGTCAGTTGAACCACTCTAGTACGCCGGAAGCATGTTCCACCGGAAAATGCCAAACCCCCCACCCCTCGCGCGCACTTTGCGTACAGTCCCTGTCACTCAGCCGGAGTACAGCAGGGAGGGGATCCGGCGTGCCCGGAATCGACGAGTGCTTACTGGAGGCAATGCGGCTGCCCGGTGCCCGGGGGGCCGCGCTGGTGGACTGGACCAGCGGACTGGCGCTGGGCACCGTCGGGGACGCCCCGGGGGGCGACCACGAGACCACCGCGGCCGAGGCGGCCGAGCTGGCCCGGCTGGCCGCCGAGCACGGCGCCTTCGCGCCCGACGCGGGCGACGACGGGCGGCCTCCCGTCGAGGACGTGATCGTCAGCAACCACGACAGCTACCACCTGCTGCGGTTCGTGAGCACGTCCTTCGACAGCAGCGTCTTCCTGCATCTGTGGCTCGGCCGCGAGGAGGGCAACCTCGCCCTCGCGCGGATCCGGCTGAGCGAGATGGCCGCCCGGCTGGTGCTGGGATGACGATGGTCTCCACACCTCCGTCACTTCCGGTGCGGGCCAGGGCCAATCCGCAGGACCGCACGGCGGGCTCGCTGTCGCCGATGCTGCGGCGGCTCGCCGAGGAACAGGCGACCGGCGTCCTCGTCCGCGAACACGGCACCCTGCACCTCGCCGATGGCCGGGTGGTGCACGCCGAGAGCTCCCGTGCCCCGGGTCTCGACGTGCTCCTCACGGCCCACGGCACCCTCGCGGGCGCCGCCTGGCAGCGGGCGGCCGGACGGGCCGGCGGCTCCGCGGACGCGGCCCACCTGCTGCTGGCCGAGGGGGCGCTGCCCGAGGGCGCCCTTGAGCTGTGCCACCTGGACGCGCTGTACGACGCCGGGTTCTTCGCGCTCTCGCCGAGCAGCGCTCCGGGCCACTTCCGCTACGACAGCACGCCCCACCTGGGCCCACTGCCCTCGGTCCCCGTCATCGCGCTGGAACACGAGACGCTGCGCCGCCGTCTGCTGCTGCACCGCCTGTGGCCGGACCCCGCGGCCGACAGCGCCCCCCTGATCCGCACCGCCCCGGCCGCCGCGGCACCGGTCACCCCGCGTGCCCGGGCGGTCCTGGACCTGGTGGACGGCGTCCGCACGGCCCCGGAGATCGCCCGCGATCTGGGCCGGCAGGCGTTCCACACGCTGGTGGACGTCCGCCGGCTCGCGGGGGCCGGACTCCTCCGGCCCGTGCCCACGGCCCCCGCGCCGCCACGGGACCCACCGGCTCCCGCACTCACGGTCACCGACCCCGACATCGCGCTGCTGAAGAGGCTCAGGGATGCGCTGGAGGCGTTTTGAACGGCACCAACCCGCCGAGAAGAGAGAGCTGATGGTGTCCGAGAAGGACCTCGAAGCCGTCCTGGAGGAACTACGCCGGCTACGGACCCGCGTGCCGCAGCTCACCGGCGCCCTCGCCGCCGGTGTCGACGGCCTTGTCGTCGCCCACGACACCCCGGGGGTCGCCCCGGAGGGCCTGGCCGCGCTCACCGCGGCCGCGCTCGGCGTCTCCGTGCGGATGGCCGACGCCACCGGGAACGGCAGCTTCCGGGAGCTGCTGGTGCGCGGCGAGCACGGCTACGTCGCCACCTACGCGGCCGGCCGCACCGCCGTGCTGACGCTGCTGGCCCAGGACCGGGTCAACGTCGGCCGGCTGCACCTGGAGGGCCGCCGCGCGGGCGCCCGCGTCGGGGAGCTGCTCGACGCGGCCGAGGCCGCGGCACAGGCGGCACCGGCCACCCGGGCGACCGCCAGGGCCGCATCCGCACCACCGACCAGATCCACGCGCGCGCCACGCGCCACGACCGCCGAAGCGCGCACCACAACCGACAGTTGAAAGTTGAGAGGACCGTCATGGCCAACACCGAGACCGCACTGAAAGAGGCGCTGACCTCCATCGAGGGCGCCACCGGCGTCGCGCTCGTCGACTACACCAGCGGGATGGCGCTGGGCACGATGGGCGGCAGCAAGAGCTTCGACCTGAACGTGGCCGCCGCCGGCAACACGGACGTGATCCGCGCCAAGATGCGCACCATGGAGCACCTCGGCCTCAAGGCCGAGATCGAGGACATCCTGATCACGCTGTCGGACCAGTACCACCTGATCCGCCTGCTCAAGGGCCACGGCGGCAACGGCCTGTTCCTCTACCTGGTTCTGGACGCCTCCCGGGCCAACCTGGCGATGGCCCGCCACCAGCTCAAGAAGATCGAGGGGGAGCTGGAGGTCTAGAGGAGGGCTGCGGTACGGCGGCGGGTCCCATCCGGGGCCGCGTCGCCGGCCGCGGCACCCGTACCGCACGGCCTTTCACGGCCCCGCCCACCGGGCCCCGGGCCCGACCGGCACCCGATCCGGCGCCGGGTCACTCGGCGAACAGGCCGCGGGCCGCCGCGTTGGCGTCGAACTCCTCCAGGCGGGCCTGTGCGTCGGGCAGGTCGTCGCAGAGCGCCTCCAGCAGCACCCGTCCGAGCAGCATCGGCGCGCACGCGGTGTCGAAGGCGAGCCCGGTGCCGACGGCGGCCGGCAGCAGCAGGTCGGAGTGCTTGGCCACCGGCGCGAAGGCGGAGTCGGCGACCGTGACCACGGTCAGCCCCGCCCGCCTGGCGTAGGCGAGGGTGTCGACGACCTCGCGCGGATGCCGGGGCAGCGCGAAGCACAGCAGCGCCGAGGCGCCGGCGCGGACGGCCGCGTCGATGCGGTCCTCGATCATCGTGCCGCCCTCGTTGAGCAGCCGGACGTCCGGGTGGACCTTGGCGGCGAAGTAGGAGAAGCCGTAGGCCTGCGAGGCGGCGGCGCGCAGTCCGAGCACCGGCAGCGGCCGGGAGGCGGCCAGGATCCGGCCGGCCCGCTGCACCGGGCGGGGGTCGGCGAGCAGCTCGGCGAGGTGCTTGAGGTTCTCGATCTCGGCCTCGACGGCCTGCTGGTACTCGTTGTACGAGCCGGCTTCGGCGGCCGGTTCGGCGGGCACCACCTCGCGCAGGTGCTTGCGCAGCGCCGGGTAGCCGTCGAAGCCGAGGGCGACGGCGAACCGGGTCACCGACGGCTGGCTGACCCCGGCCAGTTCGGCCAGTTCCACGCTGGACAGAAACGGCACGTCCACGGCCCGGCGCACCATGCTGTGCGCGATACGGCGCTGCGTCGGCGTGAGCCGGTGGCCCTCGAAGAGCGCCTGGAGCCGATTGGCCGGGCTGTCGATCGTGCTCATCACGTACTCCCCCTCAGTTCTCCTCCACGCCCCGGGAGAGTACAGCGCCGAGGCATTGACAAACACGCCCTTCCTATTCAGAGAGTGTAACCCTGCATATTGTTATACAGGCGAAGTAGGGACAGCGCATGGCACAACTCATCGAACTCCGCTCCATCGACATCGTCCCCGACGAGGAGCGGCACGGTACGGCGTTCAGCCAGTTCACCCTCTGGCTCGGGGCGAACCTCCAGATCACGGCCGTCGTCACCGGCGCCCTGGCGGTCGTCTTCGGCGGGGACGTGGTGTGGTCGCTCGTCGGCCTGGTGCTCGGCAACCTGCTGGGCGGCGCCGTGATGGCCCTGCACTCGGCGCAGGGTCCCCGGCTGGGCCTGCCGCAGATGATCCAGTCGCGCGCCCAGTTCGGGGTGCGCGGTGCGGTCGTGCCGCTGCTGCTGGTGGTCGTGATGTACGTCGGCTTCTTCGCCTCCGGCAGCGTGCTGGCCGGGCAGGCGGTCGGCCGGCTGACGCACACCGACGACACCACCGGCATCATCGCCTTCGCCGTCGTCACCGCGGTCGTGGCGGCCGTCGGCTACCGGGTCATCCACACCCTGGGCCGGGTGGCGAGCGTGATCTGCGCGCTCGCCTTCGTCTACCTGGGCATACGGCTCCTGGACCGCGTCGACCTCGGCACCCTGCTGCACAACGCGCACTTCTCGCTGCCGATGTTCCTGCTGGCGATCTCGCTGTCGGCGTCCTGGCAGCTGGCGTTCGGCCCCTACGTGGCGGACTACTCGCGCTACCTGCCGCGCACGACCTCGGCGAAGGCCACCTTCTGGTGGACGCTGTCCGGGTCGGCGCTCGGCTCCCAGTGGTCGATGACCTTCGGCGTGCTGGTCGCGGCCACGGCGGGCACCACGTTCCTGGACAGCCAGGTCGGCTACGTCGTCGGGCTCGGCGGCACGGGTCTGGTGGCGTCCTTCCTCTACTTCGTGATCGCCCTCGGCAAGCTCACCGTCAACGTGCTCAACACCTACGGCGGCTTCATGTCGCTGGTGACCAGCGTGAGCGGTTTCAAGGGGCAGCGGGTGCTGTCGCAGCGCGGGCGGGCCGCCTACATCGCGCTGATCATGGTGGCCGGGACCGTGGTGGCCCTGCTGGGCAAGGACAGCTTCCTGTCCTCCTTCAAGGAGTTCCTGCTGTTCCTGCTGACCTTCTTCACCCCCTGGTCGGCGATCAACCTGGTCGACTACTACCTGATCTCCAAGGAGCGCTACGACATCCCGGCGCTCAGCGACCCGAACGGCCGCTACGGAGCCTGGCGCTGGGACGCCCTCGCGGTCTACACGGTGGGCCTGCTGGCCCAGCTGCCGTTCCTCGCCACGAGCTTCTACACCGGCCCGCTGGTCGAGCCGCTGGGCGGCGCGGACGTCTCCTGGATCGTCGGCCTGGTCGTGCCGGCGCTGCTGTACTGGCTGATCGCACGGCGCAACACGGCGCACCTGCCGGGGGCGCAGACGCCCACGCCGGGCGCGGATCAGGCCGGGGCGCCGCAGGCGCGCTGACCTTCCGGCCGAGCGCTGACCTCCCGGCCGAGCGCCGGCCTCCGCCCGGACGGCGGCCGGCCCCACGCGAACAGGGGGGTTGTCCCCAGTGCGGCGGGCATGACCCGCTCCCTAGGGTGAAGCCCATGAGCGCAAGCGACCCGCAGCACGCCGGCCCCGTCGAGCACGCAGACCGCGGCGACCGAGCCGCCAGTGCCGATCACGTGGATCACCTGGATCACGTGGATCACGTGGATCACGTCGACATCCGCAAGGACCTGGACGCCACCGTGCGGGCCCGCCGGGAACTGGGCGAGGAGTACGACTCCGCGCTGGTCGACTCCTTCCTGGAGAAGGTCGAGCAGCGCATCGACGACACGGTCGACCGCCGGGTGCGGCGGCACCTGGCCGAGCAGCGGATGGCGGCCGCACGCGGCGGCCGGCGGCCGAAGCAGGACGACTCCTGGGCCGAGCGCTACGGATTCGCCCTGCTCACCCTGGTGCTGGCCATCCCGCTGTCCGCCATCGCCGGCGGCCTCGCCGGGATGTCCGGCCTGGTGGCCTGCTGGATCGGCGTCGTCGGCGTCAACGCGGCCCAGGCCGTCCGCCTCCACCCGGAACTGCTCCCGGGCAGAGGGGCCGACCGGGAGTAGTCGACAGGGAGTAGCCGACAGAGAGCAGGCGGCTCTCCGCGAGAGCGGCGGCGGTTCAGCCGCAAAAATAGGCGGGGACCGCCGCACCCCCGTTTCCGGGGGGCGGGACGACGGCGGTCCCCGCACGGGACGCGGGCCGGGTCAGGGCCGGGCTGCGCGTCCGTGGCGTCCGTGGAGGTCCGGGAGCCGCTCCGGAGGTCCTTGGCGCCGTTCGGTGCCGGCGAGGCGGGGAGCCGCTCCCGCCCTGCCGACACCCACCAATCTGCCGTACCCGTGTTAAGCGGGTGCTGCGTGCACGTGACACGCTCGTACCGCTTCCGAGACAGCTGGATCGGCCCAGGTCACCGCGTGTTCGCCGCGGACACGGGCCGTTCACCGGGGGTTCGCTACTGCTTTCCGCCCTTGGCCAGGAAGGCCAGCAGGTCCTGCCGGCTGACCACTCCGGTCGGCTTGCCCTCGACCAGGACGATCGCCGCGTCCGCCGTGCCCAGCACCTGCATCAGGTCGCCGACCGGCTCACCGGAGCCGACCTGCGGCAGCGGGGCGCACATGTGCTTCTCCAGCGGGTCCTCCAGCGAGGCCCGCTTGGAGAACAGGGCGTCCAGCAGCTCGCGCTCCACGACCGAGCCGACGACCTCGGCGGCCATCACGTCGGGGTGGCCTGCGCCGGGCTTGACGACCGGCATCTGCGAGACGCCGTACTCGCGCAGCACCTCGATGGCCTGGCCGACGGTCTCCTCCGGGTGCATGTGCACCAGGGACGGGATGGTGCCGCCGGCCTTGTCGCTGAGCACGTCGGCGACGCGGGCGCTGGGGCCCTCGTCCTCGAGGAAGCCGTAGTCGGCCATCCACTCGTCGTTGAAGATCTTGCTGAGGTAGCCGCGGCCGCTGTCCGGGAGCAGGACGACCACGACGTCGTCCGGGCCGAGCCGCTCGGCGACGCGCAGCGCGGCGACGACGGCCATGCCGCAGGAGCCGCCGACGAGCAGGCCCTCCTCCTTGGCGAGGCGGCGGGTCATCTGGAAGGCGTCCTTGTCGGACACGGCGACGATCTCGTCGGCGACGGTGCGGTCGTAGGCGGTCGGCCAGAAGTCCTCGCCGACGCCCTCGATCAGGTACGGGCGCCCGGAGCCGCCGGAGTACACGGAGCCCTCCGGGTCGGCGCCGACGACCTTGACCCGGCCGTCGCTGGCGTCCTTCAGGTAGCGGCCGGTGCCGGAGATGGTGCCGCCGGTGCCGACGCCCGCCACGAAGTGGGTGATCTTCCCCTCGGTCTGCTCCCACAGCTCGGGTCCGGTCGAGTGATAGTGGGAGAGGGGGTTGTTGGGGTTGGAGTACTGGTCCGGCTTCCAGGCGCCCGGGGTCTCACGGACGAGCCGGTCGGAGACGTTGTAGTAGGAGTCCGGGTGCTCCGGGTCGACGGCCGTCGGGCAGACGACGACCTCGGCGCCGTACGCGCGCAGCACGTTGATCTTGTCGGTGCTCACCTTGTCCGGGCACACGAAGATGCACTTGTAGCCCTTCTGCTGGGCCACGATGGCGAGTCCCACACCGGTGTTCCCACTGGTCGGTTCGACGATCGTGCCGCCGGGCTTGAGCGCGCCGCTCTCCTCCGCGGCCTCGATCATGCGCAGGGCGATGCGGTCCTTCACGGAACCGCCCGGGTTGAAGTACTCGACCTTCGCCAGGACGGTGGCCTGGATGCCCGTGGTCACGTTGTTGAGCCTGACCAGCGGGGTATTGCCGACGAGGCTGATCATCGAGTCGTGGAATTGCACCGTTGTCTCCGGTTGCTTGCACAAAAACAGTGGTCGTAGTGGTTCCGCCAGCCTAAGGCCCCCGGGTGACGCGCGGTGGGCGTTCACTCCCCGTTGAGATTGGCGCACGGGCCGTACGGGGCAAGGAGTGGATGTACGGCTACGAGGAGGTGGCGGCGACGCATGACGAACATGTCGAGGGCGCGTGTGGCCCGGCGCATCGCGGCCGGGGCGGCGTACGGCGGTGGCGGGGTCGGGCTAATCGGTGCGGCGGCCGTCGGGCTGGTGCTGGCGGAGGTGCGGCTGGCCCGCCGTGCCGTGAACAACGGGAACCGCGGGGGTCGGGTGCCCGTGGCCGAGGGCCTGTACGGCCAGACCTACGGCGTGCCCGGTGAGCCGCCGCTGCGGATGGCCATGCTCGGCGACTCCACGGCGGCGGGCCAGGGCGTGCACCGCGCGGGCCAGACACCGGGGGCGCTGCTGGCGTCGGGCCTTTCGGCGGTGGCGGAGCGGCCGGTTCAGCTGCGTAACGTGGCCCTTGCCGGCGCCCAGTCGGACGACCTGGACCGCCAGGTCGCGCTGGTCCTGTCCCCTTCTCTCCCGGTCCCCGACATCTGCGTGATCATGGTCGGCGCGAACGACGTGACCCACCGGATGCCGCCGACCCGCTCGGTACGGCACCTGTCGGCGGCGGTACGGCGGCTGCGCACGGCCGGTGCGGAGGTGGTCGTCGGCACGTGTCCCGACCTCGGCACCATCGAGCCGGTGCAGCAGCCGCTGCGCTGGCTGGCGCGCCGGGCCTCGCGGCAGTTGGCGGCGGCGCAGACGATCGGGGCGGTGGAGCAGGGCGGCCGGACCGTGTCGCTCGGCGACCTGCTGGGCCCGGAGTTCGAGGCGAACCCGCGTGAGCTGTTCGGGCCGGACAACTACCACCCCTCTGCGGAGGGGTACGCGACCGCGGCGATGGCGGTCCTGCCGACCGTCTGCGCCTCGCTGGGGCTGTGGCCCGCGGAGGAGGAGCGGCCGGACGTCTCCCGCCGCGAGGGGTTCCTGCCGGTGGCCCGCGCTGCCGCGGAGGCCGCGTCCGAGGCGGGCACCGAGGTCACCGCCGCCATGCCGACGGGCCCTCGCGGCCCCTGGGCCCTGCTGAAGCGCAGACGCCGCCGCCGCGTCCCCGAAGCCGAACCGGCAGCCCCGTCGACGTGACGGTGCCTTCTCGGCCACCGGGACCGGTGGGAGGGTGGGAGAGCGGGGTCCGGGGGCGGGCCTCCCGGGACGGCCGCCCCTTCCCACCCGCACCCCTGCCCACCCGCACCCTTCGGCCAAACCACCGGAGGCCAAAGCAAGCGCTTAGACAATTGCGGTCAGTGTCACACCGCCACACCGGTGACCCCGGCCATACGTGAAGGTAACTTCCCCTCAGGCCTACCTACTTCCGTCGGCCCGCCCGTCATCCGACCGCCGCCCCGACGGGGCACGGCGCGCCGCGCCTTTCGAACTGGAGCCGTGATGCCCGAAGCCGTCATCGTCTCGACCGCCCGCTCCCCCATCGGCCGTGCCTTCAAGGGCTCGCTCAAGGACCTGCGCCCCGACGACCTCACCGCCACGATCATCCAGGCCGCCCTCGCCAAGGTCCCCGAGCTGGACCCGAAGGACCTCGACGACCTGATGCTCGGCTGCGGCCTGCCCGGCGGCGAGCAGGGCAACAACCTCGGCCGGATCGTCGCCGTACAGATGGGCATGGACCACCTGCCCGGCTGTACGATCACCCGCTACTGCTCCTCCTCGCTGCAGACGAGCCGCATGGCCCTGCACGCCATCAAGGCCGGCGAGGGCGACGTCTTCATCTCGGCCGGTGTCGAGATGGTGTCGCGGTTCGTGAAGGGCAACTCCGACAGCCTTCCGGACACGCACAACCCGTTCTTCGCCGAGGCCGAGGCCCGCACCGCCGAGGTCGCCCAGCAGGAGGGCACGACCTGGCACGACCCGCGCGAGGACGGCCTCGTGCCGGACGCTTACATAGCGATGGGCCAGACCGCGGAGAACCTCGCCCGCTGGAAGGGCGTCACCCGCCAGGACATGGACGAGTTCGGCGTCCGCTCGCAGAACCTCGCCGAGGAAGCCATCAAGAACGGCTTCTGGGAGCGCGAGATCACCCCGGTCACCCTCCCCGACGGCACGGTGGTGAGCAAGGACGACGGCCCTCGCGCCGGCGTCACCCTGGAGGGCGTCTCCGGCCTCAAGCCGGTCTTCCGCCCCGACGGCCTGGTCACCGCCGGCAACTGCTGCCCGCTCAACGACGGCGCCGCCGCGGTCGTGATCATGTCCGACACCAAGGCCCGCGAGCTGGGCCTGACCCCGCTCGCCCGCATCGTGTCGACCGGCGTCTCCGGCCTCTCCCCCGAGATCATGGGCCTCGGCCCGGTCGAGGCGTCCAAGCAGGCCCTGCGGCGCGCCGGCCTCACCGTCGACGACATCGACCTGGTCGAGATCAACGAGGCCTTCGCGGCCCAGGTGATCCCCTCCTACCGCGACCTCGGCATCGACCTCGACAAGCTGAACGTCAACGGTGGCGCCATCGCCGTCGGCCACCCCTTCGGCATGACCGGCGCCCGGATCACCGGCACGCTCATCAACTCGCTGCAGTTCCACGACAAGCAGTTCGGTCTGGAGACCATGTGTGTCGGCGGCGGGCAGGGCATGGCGATGGTCATCGAGCGCCTCAGCTGACCCGGGGGCACCGTCGGTAGCCGGCGGAGCACCCTACGTCGAAGGACGGCCCGGAACCCGGAAAACGCCTGGGTTGCGGGCCGTTCTGTGATCCAATCTCCCCCAGGATGTGACCTATATCCCTCACTGGGCATATCGCCGCAGGTCAGCGCAGGTCCACGCGGTACCCGACGAAACCACGGGCCCAAAGTCCTGTCCGTTTCGTGACGTTACGCACTGACAGATGGTGAGGCAGCACCTCAAGCTGAGGTAGGAAGTCGGGGGTCGACTTTGAACCTGGGAGTACGTCAGTGAGCGCCATGCCCATCGCCCTGCTGCTCACCACGGCCGCCACCGGCGCCGTGGGCGTCGCCGTCCTGCGCACCGTCCTGAAGCTGCGCCGCCAGATCGCCGAGCTGCACACCCAGCTCGCCGAGAACCAGGCGGCCTCCCTGCGCGCCCTGGTACCGGCCGCCCGGACCACCGCGGACACGGAGGAGATACGCGCGGCCGTGGCCGAGGCGCTGGCCGAGGAGCGCGAGCGGGAGCTGGCCGAGGCCCGCGCGTTCTGGGCCGCGCAGGAGACCCGGGACGCCTCCGACGCGCCCTCCCTGCTGGGCCTCGGCGACGCCGACCCGTTCCTGCCCCGGCAGTCCGACTTCGCGGGCCTGGACTCGCTGGAGCCGGTCGCCGAGCCGGCCACCGAGACCGACGATTTCGCCGGGGACTCCCCGGAACTGGCCGCGGCCCGCCGCCGTCACCCCTCGCACCCCGACTTCGTCCCGGTGCAGTCGCCGGTCGTCGACGACCACGAGCGCACGGTGACCACTCTGGAGCAGCTCTCCAGCGACCGGGTCGAACTGGCCGACGTCCGCCCGGGTCCGCTCGGCACCCTCGACGTCTACGTCTTCGCCGACGGCACCACGCTGTGCATGACCCCGGGCCACCGCGAGACCGCGGAGCGCCTGGCCGCGGCCCTGCGCGAGGGCGAGACCCCCTACCTTCTCGGCGGGTCCGTCGTCTCCGGCGCCTACACCCTGACCTTCACCTGCGGCGCGGACACCCTCTACATCCTGGCGGACCGCGTCATCGCGTCGCTCTGAAGCCGACGGTGCTGAGGCCGACGGCGCTGAAGCCGACGGTGGCTCAGACCCCCGCCCGCTTGCGCGCCTCCTCCACCAACCCCACCGCCTCCGCGACCTGTTCCTCATTCGCCAGCACCACCGCCAGGTCGTTCCCGGCCACGGTGATCTGGTCGGCGACGGCGAACATCCCCGCGTCGGGCATCTCCCGGGGCTCGGCCCCGGGTTGCTCCAGCAGCTGTGCCCGCCGGGAGAGATCCCGTGCCAGCGCCAGCGCCTCCGCGGCCGCGCTCCGCTGCAGGCGACTCTGCGGCGCCGCCCGCAGCCGGTCGGCGAAGTGTTCCACTGCTTGGATCAGGGGCGTCGTATCAACCACGCGCCGAGCGTAACGTGCCGCACTGTTGCCAATCGGCGAACGCTCAGGCACGGTGACGTGAAGGACCGGCTTACATCCCCTTTGCGTTCGGAGGCGCCGATGTCCCAAGTCTTCTCCGAAGAGACCCATCGCAACATGCTCGCCCGTATCCCGCACTGCACCGGTCGTGAAGTCTCCGACTGGCTGCGCACCGTCGACGAAGGCCCTTCACTGTTCCGCTTCGAGGAGAAGGTCAGCTGGCTCCGGCACGAGTACGACCTCGCGTACGGCCACGCCAAGGCGATCATCCATGAGTACGACCTGAGGAGGGCCGCCCGCAAGCTGCTCTGACGCCGCCGCCCACCGACGACGAAGGGCCCCCGGGTCAACCCGTGGGCCCTTCGCGCGAGATGGGTGTCCGCTAGTCGTTGTTGCTGAAGATCGCCACCAGGCGCAGCATCTCGACGTAGATCCACACGAGGGTCAGTGTGAGCCCGAACGCCGCGAGCCAGGACTCGTTGCGCGGGGCGCCGTACGCGATGCCGTCCTCGATCTGCTTGAAGTCGAGCGTCAGGAAGAACGCGCCGAGCACGATCGCGATGATGCCGACGATCGCGCCGAGCGGACCGAAGCTGCGCAGGCCGCCGTTCTCGGCGACACCGAACGCGACGAGCAGCAGGTTGACCGCCATGACCAGGACGAAGGCGATGGCGATGGACGTGCCGATGCGGGCGTAGCGGGCCGTGACGCGGATCCAGCCGGCCTTGTAGACCAGCAGGGTGGCGGCGGTGACCGCCATCGTGCCGAGCACCGCCTGGAAGGGGGCGCCGCTCCATCGGCTGTTGTACATCTCGCTGATGACGCCGAGGAAGACGCCCTCGAAGGCGGCGTAGGCCAGGATCAGCGCGGGCGACGGGGTGCGCTTGAAGCTCTGCACCAGCGCCAGGACCATCGCGATGATCGCGGAGCCGAAGGCCAGGCCGTAGCTGGTCGTCGAGACCGGCAGCAGCACCCAGGCGAGGACGGCGCCGACGGCGACCGTGCCGAGCGTGAAGGCCGAGCGCATGACGACGTCGTCCATCGTCATCCGGTCGGTGGCGGCCGGGGCCTGCGGCGGGGCGCCCTGCTGAAGGCCCTGCTGGCCGTACGGGTTCTGGGCGTAGGGGTTCTGCGCGTACGGGTTGCCCTGCGCGTACCCGGCCTGCGCGGCGGTGTTGAAGCCGGCGTAGCCGTTGTCGCGGCTGAACCCCCGTCGCGAGAAGACCGGGTTACTGCTCCTCATTGCACTCCTCCACGGCCGCCGTGCGCGGCCTTGGCTCAAGAGTAATGTATTGGCAAAGTATCGCGTCGTACTTGGGGAGGATCTTTCCCCCCTGCCCTGTGCTGCGCAACACGCTACGCGCATGCCTTGTTCCCACCGACGGAGCCCCTCATTCCCACGGGATCCCACCCGCGGCCCGGTCCAAGCCTCGGCGAGGTCACTCGCTGCGGGCGCGGTCGTGGCGCCCCTCGCACGGCGGGGGCGATCTCCGCCCTGCGCGAGGGGGCGGCGACCCGGGAGGGGCAGGGAGTTAGCCCACCCGGCGGGGAGAGACGGTGCGTGATCTGCGAGCGAGGGGATGGCGTGTTTCGATCGCGTCAGCCATCACAACCTGACGGACGAGCCGCGCCTGTCCTTCGTCCACCTCCGGGCCGTCGGCGCTGCCGGCGGGTTCGCCCGGCGATGCGCCGGGCCGGGCCGTGGTCGCCACCGCCGTCGTACCCATGCCGGGAGGAACCATCCGATGACCGCGGAAGACACCCCCATCACCTGCCCGTTCGACTACAGCGAGGCCATGGAGTTCGACCCCGCGCTCGAGGAACTGATGCGCCGTGACTCCCCCGCCCGTATCCGTCTGCCCTACGGCGCGGCGGACGCGTGGCTGATCACCGGCTTCGACGCCGTCAAGCAGGTGACCACCGACAACCGGCTGAGCCGGGCCGGCATCATCGGCCACGACTACCCGCGGATGACGCCGGAGCCCATCGTCTCGCCCGAGTCGGTCAACGTGATGGACCCGCCGCTCAGCAACCGCGTCCGCCGCCTCGCCTCGCAGGCCTTCACCCAGCAGCACGTCGAGGAGATGCGGCCCCGGATCGTGCGGCTCGCGGACCGCCTGCTGGACGACATGGAGCGCCAGGGCGCGCCGGCCGACCTGGTCCATCACCTCTCCGACCCCCTCCCCCGGCACACCATCCTGGACCTCCTCGGCGTCGAGGGGGAGGACTGGCAGCGCATCCAGGAGGCGGTGCAGCGCCTTCTCGTCGTCGGCGCCGGCAACAAGGAGGCGGCCGCACAGGCGAAGGTCGATCTGACGGCCTACTTCGGCACGCTCGTCGAGCAGCGCCGCGTCACCCCCGGCCCGGACCTGATCAGCGCGATGGCCGCGGCACGGGAGGGCAAGGAACGGCTCGACGACCGGGAGCTGGCGGTCATGGCGCTGATGCTGGCCCTCAGCGGCCAGGACACCGCGACCTGCCAGATCAGCGACATCGTCTATCTGCTCCTGACCCGCCCGGAGCTGATGAAGGAACTGCGGCGCAGGCCCGATTCCCTCACCGACGTCCTGCACGAACTGCTGCGCTGCATCCCGTTCCGCAAGGGAGTCGGCATCCCCCGGGTCGCGCTGGAGGACCTGGAACTGGGCGGCGCCCGCATCCGCAAGGGCGACTACGTGCACGTGTCGTACCTGGCGGCCAACCGCGACCCGGAGCGCTACCCGGACCCGGACACCATCGACTTCGACCGCCCCAGCGCCCCGCACATGACCTTCGGCTGGGGCGGGCACCGGTGCATCGCGGTCCCGCTGGCGATGGCGGAACTCGAAGTCGCCATCGGACGACTCCTGGAACGCTTCCCCGGGCTCCGGCTCGCGGTGCCGGAGAAGGAACTGGAGTGGGACACGAAGACGATCAGGCGCTTCCCGCTGGAACTGCCGGTGGCGTGGTAACAACGGCGCTGAGCCGCCGCGTCGCAGGTGGGGCGGTGCCCGGAGCCGCCCGCGAACCCGCCCCACCCCACCCCCTGGCCTGCGGCTCCACTCCGACCTGCGGCAACCGGCGTGGATCTCGCGCAACCGGAGCATGGAAACGGGCCGCGCGCCGGCGTCCGCACCCGAACGGGGGCGACAGCCGGCCTCCGGGAAGCCCGGCTCGCGCAGTGCGGATCAGCGCCGTTCGAACGCCACATCTCGCGGCCGCATGTGCGCGCGCGGCCCCGCCGCCCGCAGGACCACGTCCAGCACCCGTGCCGGGTCGGCGGCGTAGGCGTGCGAGAACCACGCCATGTTGGCCTCCACCACGGCCCAGCGGTGGTCTGTGCGGTACGGGTCGAGCAGTTGCCCGACGTCCACGACGACGGCGCTCGGCAGCGTGTGCCCGGCCGCGGTGACCAGCCGGTCGGTGAACTCCGTGATCCGCGCGGCGGTGGCCCGGTCCGCACGGTCCGTACCGAGCGGGCGGGGGTCGAGCCGGCCGAACACCGCGTACCGGCTCGCCGTGGCGATCCGGCCGTCCAGCAGGAACAGCCGGTACTCGGCCGCGAAGGTCACCACGTCGGACAGCAGTACCGGTGTCGTCGGGTCCAGGGCGGAGGACAGCCGGGAGCCGTCGGTGTAGACATCGGCCGGGAAGGACTTGTCACGGGGTGGCTTGACGAACGTCGGCCGGTTGAGCGCCCATGCGTCCGCGATGGTCCCCTCCCGGACCTGGCGGCCGATGAACTTTTCCGGCAGCTCGGCGAGCCAGCCGTCCGCCGGTTCGAGCAGAGCGAATCCGAGCCGTCCTGCCAGCCGCGCACCCGCGACCGGCCCGCCGTACCAGTACGCGGGGCCTGCCAGGCCGGGCTCCTCCGCCGCCCTGACCGACATCCCTCGGCCCGCCGCCTCGACGGCCAGCAGTTCCATCGTCGACGTCCGCCGCCCAGGCATGACCAGCACCGCGCATCCCTCCCGTGCTCCGCAAAACCGCCACGCTGGTCCCCCCGCGCCCACCACCGCAGCCGGGAATCCCCTCGCGGGCCCGGCCTCTCCCTCAACCCGAGGCCGGGACCACGGGGATGGGCCGGCGGCAGGGAACGGATGTGGAAGGGTGCTTCTCATCGCCCGTCCCTCCAATGGACGGACGTTGAGCGCACGATGGGCATTGCCCTCCGCAGGCAGATTGGATGTCTCGTGACCAGTAGCGCCACGCACCCGCCGTTCCGCCTCGTCGTCACGGGCGGTGGAACCGGCGGCCACACCTACCCGGCGCTCACCGCCATCCGCGCTCTGCGGAACCGGCTCGCCGGCCAGGGGCGGGGCCTGGAGGTCCTGTGGATCGGCACAGCCGAGGGCCTGGAGGCGCGCGTCGCACCCGCCGAGGGCATCCCGTTCACCACCGTCGCCACCGGCAAGATCCGCCGCTCATCGAACCCTCTGAAGATGCTGGGCCCGGCGAACGTGAAGGACATGGCGCGCGTGCCGCTCGGCGTCGCTCAAGCCCGTTCGCGCATCTCGGACTTCGCCTCGGACGTCGTCCTCGCCACGGGCGGATACGTCGCCGTCCCCGCGGGCCTGGCCGCCCGCCTCTGCCGACGCCCCCTCGTACTGCACGAGCAGACCGTTCGCCTCGGGCCGGCCAACCGGAAGCTCGCCGGGTCCGCCACCCGGATCGCGGTGTCCTCGGAGTCTTCCTTGCCGCTGCTGCCCCGGGACGTACGCGCGGCAGCCGTCGTCACCGGCAATCCCGTCCGGCCGGAGGTCCTGACGGGCGACGCCGACAAGGCCGTCACCGCACTGCGGCTGGACGGCTTCGACCGGCGCCTTCCCACCCTCTACGTGACCGGCGGTGCTCAGGGCGCCCAGCAGATCAACACGGTGGTCGCCCAGTCTCTCCCATGGCTGCTGGAGCGCGCGAACATCGTCCACCAGTGTGGTCCGGCGAACGTGGAGGAGTTGCGCGGCATCGCGGCGACCCTGCCCGTCCCCCTGTCCGGCCGGTACCACCTGGCGGGCTTCATCGGCCCGGAACTGCCGGACGTGCTCGCCCTGGCGGACGTCGTCGTATCCCGCAGTGGAGCGGGCACGCTCGCGGAGCTCACCGCGCTCGGCAAGCCCGCCGTGTTCATTCCTCTCGCCTCGTCGGCGGGCAACGAACAGGCGCACAACGCGCGGCACCTGGAGGAGTCCGGCGCTGCCGTCGCCCTGGAAGGCGATGTGAGTGCCGACAGGCTGCAGGCAGCGCTCGCGCCGCTGCTGACCGACCCGGCCCGGCGTGCGCGTATGGCTCAGGCCGCCCTCGGGCACGGGCGGCCCGATGCGGCGGAAAGGCTCGTCGACGTACTCCTCGAAGCCGCCCGCGCCGCGTAGGACCGGTCTGGTCACGGGCTGCCGGTCGAGGTGGCCCGGGTCCAGTCACCGCGATCCCCGAGTCTGTCGTTGTCCCGGCTGTAGTGCGTGACCGCCAGGGCCTCGTCCTGGCGGCGCGGTGTGATCCGCTACGGCGAGGACGCCGACCTCCGGCCCGCGCTGGTGGAGTTGACGCTCAGCCGGTCATCCGTCTCGCCCTGGGCGCTGCGCTGATCGGCGATTGGTAGCGGCCTGTAGGGCATCGCCCACCGCGCCCGACGCAGGGTTCCCGCTTCCGGACGAACCACGAGCGGCGACGCAGCGTCTTCGCCGGTCACTCTCGGTAGACGCGGTGGTGCCCGGAGCCGGACTTGAACCGGCACGCCCGCGAAGGGGCAGCGAGGTTTAAGCTCGCCGTGTCTGCATTCCACCATCCGGGCAGGCCATGGGCACCGCGTTCGAGATCCCGAGCCTATCGGGGTGCCTTCCCCCACCAACCGGGAAGACGGGCCGATGTTGTCTTATTTTATTGATGTCTGAGGGTGCATCAGACCACGGTACGCGCCATACGCACTTGCCAATAGCGTGACGGGGTGCCCTCACGCGCGTACGCGGAATGACGGAATTTCACCTACCGAACGAGGGTGGTCCACCGGTTCTGGGTGGCGCCGGCGGTCAGGGGTGCCCGTCCTCCCCAGGTATGACACCGGCCCGTCCCCGTCCGACCCGAGTCGCCCCCCGGAACCGGAGCAGCGGCTGACTCCACGGGCGTCCCCCGCCGGGACGATGGATCTGTCCCCACGAAGACACGTCGTCCCGACAGGAGCACCACCCCGTGACCCTCACACCCACCGCCGGCCGGACCACGGCCGTGGCCGCACGCGCCACGGAGCTGTCGAAGATCTACGGCCAGGGCGAGACCCGGGTGGTCGCCCTCGACCAGGTCTCCGTAGACTTCCGGCAGGCCGAGTTCACCGCGATCATGGGCCCGTCGGGTTCCGGCAAGTCCACGCTGATGCACTGCGTGGCCGGCCTGGACACCTTCTCCTCCGGGTCCGTGCGGATCGGTGAGACCGAGCTGGGCTCCCTGAAGGACAAGCAGCTCACCAAGCTGCGCCGGGACAAGATCGGCTTCATCTTCCAGGCGTTCAACCTGCTGCCCACCCTGACCGCCCTGGAGAACATCACCCTCCCGATGGACATCGCGGGCCGCAAGCCGGACAAGGTGTGGCTGGACCGGGTCATCGAGATGGTCGGGCTGTCCGGGCGGCTCTCGCACCGGCCCGCGCAGCTGTCCGGCGGCCAGCAGCAGCGCGTCGCCGTCGCCCGCGCCCTCGCCTCCCGGCCCGAGATCATCTTCGGTGACGAACCGACCGGAAACCTCGACTCCCGTTCCGGCGCCGAGGTGCTGGGCTTCCTGCGCAACTCCGTGCGCGAGCTGGGCCAGACGGTGGTCATGGTGACCCACGACCCGGTCGCCGCCGCCTACGCGGACCGCGTCGTCTTCCTGGCCGACGGCCGCATCGTCGACGAGATACACGGCCCCACCGCCGACTCCGTCCTCGACCTGATGAAGCAGTTCGACGCGAAGGGCCGTACCAGCTGATGTTCCGCACCGCCCTGCGCAACGTCCTCGCGCACAAGGCCCGGCTCCTGATGACCGTGCTCGCCGTCATGCTCGGCGTGGCCTTCGTGTCCGGGACGCTCGTCTTCACCAACACCCTCTCCGACGCCTACCAGAACAGCTCCGCCAAGGGCTTCGACCAGGTCGACGTCGCCGTACAGCCCAGGTTCCAGGAGTCCGAGGGCGACAGGGTCGGCCGGAGGCCCGAGCTGACCCAGGCGCTGCTCGACAAGGCCGCGAAGGTCCCGGGCGCCGCCTCCGCCACCGGTGTCGTCACCGGCTTCACCGCCATCGCCGACAAGGACGGCAAGCTGATCGGCGGCGGCTGGCAGTCCCAGGGCGGCAACTACTGGGGCAGCGAGGACGCCCGCTACCCGATCGTCTCCGGCCACGCGCCGAGCGGCAGGGGCGAGGTCCTGATCGACTCCGGGACCGCGAAGCGCGCCGGCTACAAGGTCGGCGACACCGTGCGCGTCTCCGTCGACGGCCCGGTCCTCACCCCGACCGTCAGCGGCATCTTCACCACCGACGACGGCAACGTCGCCGCGGGCGGCAGCCTCGCCCTGTTCGACACCCCGACCGCGCAGGCCCTGTTCGGCAAGAAGGGCACGTACGACGAGATCGACGTGAAGGCGGCGGCCGGAACCAGCCAGGCCGCGCTCAAGTCCGGGCTGGACACCGCGCTGCCCTCGCACCTGGTGAAGACCACCACCGGCAAGAAGCTCGCCGACGACCAGGCCCAGGCCATCTCCGAGGGCATGAGCGGACTGCGGCAGGCCCTGCTGGTGTTCGCCGGCATCGCCCTGTTCGTCGGCACGTTCATCATCGCCAACACCTTCACCATGCTGGTCGCCCAGCGCACGAAGGAACTGGCCCTGCTGCGGGCGGTCGGCGCCTCCCGCAGGCAGGTCACCCGCTCGGTGCTGATCGAGGCGTTCGTGGTCGGCACGGTCGCCGGGGTGACCGGCCTGGCCGCCGGCATCGGCATCGGCGCCGGACTGCGCGCGCTGCTGGGCTCCTTCGGCGCGAGCGTGCCGGACGGGCCGCTGGTGATCACGCCGGGCACCGTGGTGGCCGCGCTCGCCGTCGGCATCGTCATCACCGTGCTGGCCGCGTGGCTGCCGGGCCGCCGGGCCGCGAAGATCCCGCCGGTTGCGGCGATGAGCAGCGTGCACGCCAAGGCCACCACCAAGTCGCTGGTGCTGCGCAACACGCTGGGCGCGCTGTTCTCGGCGGCCGGTGTCGCGGTGGTCCTGTCGGCCACGACGATGGACACCGACTCCGCGCAGGGCCCGATGGGCCTGGGTGCCGTCCTGCTGATCATCGGCGTGTTCATCCTGACGCCGCTGCTGTCCCGCCCGCTGATCGCGGCCGCCGCCCCGGTGCTGCGCCTGTTCGGTGTCTCGGGCAAGCTGGCCCGCCAGAACTCGGTGCGCAACCCGCGCCGTACGGCGGCCACGGCCTCGGCGCTGATGATCGGTCTGACCCTGATCACCGGCATGACCGTGATGGCGGGCAGCCTGCAGACGGCGATCGACAAGATGGCCAGCTCCGCGATCCGCGCGGACTACGTGGTCTCGATGGCGAACCGCGGCCCGCTCTCCCCGGACGTCGCGAAGAAGCTCGCGACCGCCGACGGCGTCACCGCCAGCAGCCCGCTGCGCAACGGCCCCTCCCGTATCGACGGCAGGACCGAGTTCCTGACCGGCGTCGACGGCTCGTCCATCGGCAAGCTGACGGACCTGACGGTGGACGACGGCGCCTTCGAGGTCGGCGGCACGAAGGTGGTCGTGGACAAGGACCGGGCCAAGAAGCACGGCTGGCGGGCCGGTTCGGACTTCACCGTCCACTTCGAGGACGGCAAGGCGAAGAGGCTGACCGTCGCCGGGGTCTACGAGGGCAACGAGATGCTCAACGGGATCATGCTCGACAACAAGGTCCTCACCCCGCACCTGCGCGACCCGGCCGACATGCAGGTCATGGTCAGGACCGCGCACGGCACCTCGGCCGCCGCCCGGGACTCCCTGGAGAAGACCCTCGGCCTCAACCCGGCGATCCAGGTCCAGGACAAGAAGGACATCTCCGACGGCATCGCGAAGATGTTCACCATGATCCTGAACATGGTCTACGGCCTGCTCGGCATGGCGGTGATCGTCGCGGTCCTCGGGGTCATCAACACCCTGGCCATGTCGGTGTTCGAGCGCTCCCAGGAGATCGGCATGCTCCGTGCGATCGGCCTGGACCGCCGGGCGGTCAAGCGGATGGTGCGCCTGGAGTCCCTGGTGATCTCCCTGTTCGGCGGCGTGCTCGGCATCGGCCTGGGCGTGTTCTTCGGCTGGGCGGCCGGTGAGCTGCTGGGCACGAAGCTGGCGACCTACGAACTGGTCCTGCCCTGGGACCGGATGGCCGTCTTCCTGCTGCTGGCGGCGGTGGTCGGCGTCCTGGCCGCGCTGTGGCCGGCCCGGCGCGCGGCCCGGCTGAACATGCTGGCGGCGATCAAGGCCGAGTAGCCGTACGGCAGCCGCACGCCCCCTGGGGCGCCGGTCCCCGCACACCCCCCCGGGGCCCGGTTCCATGCGTGGAACGGGCCCCGGTTCTCGTGTCGTCAGCTGTTCCAGGTGCGGGTGCGCAGCGGGAGGCCGGAGGCGCCGGATCCCGGGGTGCGGACGGCCAGGACCTGGTTGACGCCGATGCGGTTGCGCTCGAAGGCGAGCGCGCAGGCGGCCATGTACAGGCGCCAGACGCGGGCGCGGCCGGGGCCGGCGAGATGGGCCGCGCGGCCCCAGTCGGCCTCCAGGCGCTCGACCCACCGGCGCAGGGTGCGGGCGTAGTGCTCGCGGATCGACTCCACGTCCCGCACCTCGAAGCCGGCGCGCTCCAGCTGGGTGACCGTGCTGCCGAGCGGGGCGAGTTCGCCGTCGGGGAAGACGTAGGAGTCGATGAACTCGTCGGTCTCGTAAGTCGATTCGTCGTCCTGCGGGCGGCGCGCGATCTGGTGGTTGAGCAGCCGGCCGCCGGGCTTCAGCAGGGCGTACAGGTCGCGCGCGTACTCCAGGTAGCGTTCGGCGCCGACGTGTTCGGCCATGCCGATGGAGGAGATCGCGTCGTAGGGGCCGTCCGTGACGTCCCGGTAGTCCTGGACCCTGATCTCCACCCGGTCGGTCAGTCCCTCGTCCGCGACCCGCTTACGGGCGTACGCGGCCTGCTCCTGGGACAGGGTCACGCCGACGACGCTCACCCCGTGCTCGCGGGCCGCGTGGACGGCCATCGAGCCCCAGCCGCAGCCGACGTCCAGCAGCCGCTGCCCCGGCGTCAGGCCGAGCTTGGCGCAGACGAGTTCGAGCTTGTCGCGCTGGGCGGACTCCAGCGTGCTGTCGTCCTCCCAGTAGGCGCACGAGTACACCATCGACGGGCCGAGGACGATCTCGTAGAAGTCGTTGCCGACGTCGTAGTGGTGGCTGATGGCCTGCCGGTCGCTGCGCCGCGTGTGCAGATGACGGCGGCTGCGGACCTCCTCGCGCGGCGGCGCGGGCGGGATCGGCGGTCCCGCCAGCTTGAGCAGCTCGCGTACGGCGGAGCGTGCGCCGGCGTCGCGCAGTGCCTGGGCGAGGGTGCGGGAGTCGCCGTCGCGCTCCCAGACCTGGGCCGCCACGGCGTCGAGCACCGAGTACAGGTCGCCCTCGACCTCCAGGTCTCCGCTGACCCAGGCGCGGGCCATGCCCAGCTCCCCCGGTTTGAACACCATGCGGCGCAGGGCCCGCCGGTTGCGTACGACGACCACGGGCGCCCCCGGCGGGCCGGCCTGGGAGCCGTCCCAGGCCCGGATCCGCACCGGGAGCCGGGCTCCCAGCAACTGCTCCGCAACACTCACGAGCCGCGACGCGGCGTCGGCCATGGCGCACACCTCCAAGACGACGATCCCGGATGCCGGTTACCACGTAAACACCTGCGGGGCCCGGCCGCAGTCCCCCGTTGGCGTTACAGCTGGCAAAGGCGGTCGTAGCCGCCAACGCCGAAGGACCTCCCGCACCACGGATGGCGGGAGGTCCTTCGGGTGAATCGCCGACGGGGGGTCGGATGGTGCGGACCGGGGGCCTGGGACCTGGGACCTGGGACCTGGGACCTGGGCTCAGAGACCTGAGGTCAGCGGCCCGAGGCCCGGGGTCAGGAGACCTGAGATCAGGAGACCTGAGGTCAGGAGGCCTTGGCCTTCTCCTCGGTCTTCGCGGCGGCGACCGGCGCCGGCTTGGCGGCCTCGTAGAACTCCTCGCGGGGGTTCTCCATGGCGCCCAGGGAGACGACCTCGCGCTTGAGGAACATGCCCAGGGTCCAGTCCGCGAAGATGCGGATCTTGCGGTTCCAGGTCGGCATCGCCAGACCGTGGTAGCCACGGTGCATGTACCAGGCGAGACGGCCCTTGAGCTTGATCTTCGTCTTGCCCAGGACGATCATCGCGACGCCCTTGTGCAGACCGAGACCGGCGACCGCGCCCTTGTTGGCGTGCTCGTAGTCCTTCTGCGGGAAGCCCCGCAGACCGGAGATCACGTTGTCGCCGAGGACCCTGGCCTGGCGCAGCGCGTGCTGGGCGTTCGGCGGGCACCAGGCGTTCTCGTTGCCGGCCTTGCGGGCGGCGAGGTCCGGGACCTGTGCGTTGTCACCGGCGGCCCAGATGTAGTCCGTGCCCTGGACCTGCAGGGTCGGCGCGCAGTCGACGTGACCGCGCGGGCCGAGGGGCAGGCCGAAGCGGGAGAGCGCCGGGTTCGGCTTGACGCCGGCCGTCCAGACGATCGTGTTGGAGTCGACCTCCAGGCCGTTCTTCAGCACGACGTGACCGTCGACGCAGGAGTCCATGGAGGTGGAGAGGTAGATCTCCACGCCGCGGCTCTCCAGGTGCTCCTTGCCGTACTGGCCGAGCTTGGGGCCGACCTCGGGAAGGATCTTGTCCGCGGCGTCGACGAGGATGAAGCGCATGTCCTCGCGGGACACGTTGGTGTAGTACTTGGCCGCGTCGCGGGCCATGTCCTCGACCTCGCCGATGGTCTCCGCACCCGCGAAGCCACCGCCGATGAAGACGAAGGTGAGCGCCTTGCGGCGGATCTCCTCGTCGGTCGTCGAGTCGGCCTTGTCGAGCTGCTCGAGGACGTGGTTGCGCAGGCCGATGGACTCCTCGATGCCCTTCATGCCGATGCCCTGCTCGGCGAGGCCGGGGATCGGGAAGGTGCGGGAGACCGCGCCCATCGCGATGACCAGGTAGTCGAAGGGCAGCTCGTACGCCTCGCCCACGAGCGGGGCGATCGTGGCGACCTTGCGGTCCTGGTCGATGGTGGTGACCCGGCCGGTGAGGACCTCCGCCTTCGGCAGGACGCGTCGCAGCGGGACGACGACGTGCCGGGGGGAGATGTTGCCGGCGGCGGCTTCGGGGAGGAAGGGCTGGTAGGTCATGTACGACCGGGGGTCGACGACCGTGACGGTCGCCTCGCCGTAGCGCATCTTCTTGAGAATGCGCCGAGCTGCGTACAGGCCTACGTACCCACCGCCTACTACGAGGATCCTGGGACGCTCCGTGGTGCTCATGCCATCGAGTATCCACCCGCCCCCAGGGGGTCGCTCGTGCGCCCCTTCACAAGCTTGGGGAGGGCCTGTGTTATCCTCCGCGACCCACGTGACACAGGTCATGCCGCCGAACGGGAACCCCTGACCGTTCTGACCCGGTGTCAAGGCCGCGTGAGCTGCCCTTCTGAGTCGCGGCGGCACTCGCGAGCACCCCGCGAGGGGCCCCGAACACCCTCTCCCCAGACCCCGTTTCGCCCGCTATCTGAACACGTTCAAAGGCCCCAGGGGCCTCTGGAGGGGTCATTCGAAGCCTTTTCGCGCCCTCGGCGGCGGAATTCCTTGTGAAGAACTTCACGAAGTTTTCCGGCCGACCGTCACCGAGGGGCCCCTGGAGGCCCCTCAGTCCCGCTCAGACGTTATCCGGCCTGCTCAGCCGTAGACTACTCGCTGGTAATAAAAGAGAGCTACGCCACCGACCACGCGATCCCGTCGAGGATGTCGTGCTCGCTGACGACGACCTCCTCGGCGCCGGTCCGCTCCATGATCGCGAGCAGTACGAGGGCGCCGGCGCCGATGACGTCGACGCGGCCCGGGTGCATGGACGGGATCGCCGCGCGCTCGGCGTGCGTGGAGCGCAGCAGCCACTCGGTGATCTCACGGACACGCTCGCGCGTGACGCGGGAGTGGTGGATGCGCGAGGAGTCGTATTCGGGCAGCTCCTGGGCGATCGCGGACACGGTGGTGACCGAGCCGGCGAGGCCCACCAGGGTGCGTGCCTCGCGCAGCGGGACCGTCTCCTCGGCGAGGTCGAGAGCGGCCTCGATGTCGGCCCGCATGGCGGCGACCTGCTCCTCGGTGGGCGGGTCACTGACCTTGCCGTCGCGCACCAAATGCCGTTCGGTCATCCGGACGCAGCCGACGTCCACGGACCGCGCGGCGCGCACATGGTCGCCGCCCACGACGAACTCGGTGGAGCCGCCGCCGATGTCCACGACGAGGAAGGGCCGGGCGAGGTCCTCGCGGCCGGTGAGTTCCTTGGTGGCGCCGGTGAAGGAGTACTCGGCCTCCTGCTCACCGCTGATCACCTCGGGCTCGACCCCGAGGATGCCGACGACACCGCGCACGAACTCGTCCCGGTTCTCGGCGTCCCGGGAGGCGGAGGTGGCGACGAACCGCACCTTCGCGGCGCCCAGTTCACGGATGACGTCCGCGTAGTCACGGCACGCCGCGAAGGTCCGCTCCAGCGCCTCGGGGGCCAGCCGGCCGGTGCGGTCCACGTCCTGACCGAGCCGCACGATCGTCATACGCCGGTCCAGCTCCAGCAGTTCGCCGGTGGCCGGGTTCACGTCGGCGACGAGCAGGCGGATGGAGTTCGTGCCGCAGTCGACGCCGGCGACCCGGGTGAACCCCTCGGCGACCGGCGGCCGCCCGGCGAAGGCGCCGGTGCGCGCCTCGGTGGGGTCGGTGACCGTGCCGTCCTCGCCGGGGTGCTCGTCCGCGGGGTCGGGCGCCACGAGCGGCTGGACGCACGGGCCCTTGAGCCACCACTCCGGCAGCATGGCGATCGCCTCGTCGCCGAGCGGGTTCACGCCCGGTCCGGCGGCCAGCGAGTGGCCCACCAGCACGTGCAGGCACTTCACCCGGTCCGGCATGCCGCCCGCGCTCGGGAAGCCCTCCAGGACCTCGATCTCGTCCCGGCGCCGGATGTAGTCCTCGTGCGCGGCCCGGTACGCGGCGGCCAGCTCGGGGTCGCTCTGCAGCCGCTCCGTCATCTCCTTCATGACGCCGTTCGCCTCCAGCGTGCCGATCGCCGAGGCGGCGCGCGGGCACGTCAGGTAGTACGTCGTCGGGAAGGGCGTGCCGTCCGGCAGCCGCGGAGCCGTCTCCACGACGTCCGGCTGCCCGCACGGGCACCGGTGCGCGATCGCCCGCAGCCCGCGCGGCGGACGGCCGAGCTGCTGCTTGAAGGCCTCGACGTCCGCGTCGGTCGGCTCGGTACGCGGAGTGGGCGGCGGAGGCGTTTCCATGACTGTCTTCAGCTGTCTTTCTGTCGGTTCACTGGTCGGAGGCGTCGGACTTGTCGACGCCGTCCCAGACGTTCGCGTACCACGGCCGGTGCGCGGCCCGGAGGTCGGCGTGGGCCTGCTTGGCCGCGCCCGGGTCGATCATCACGTACCCGGTCTCGCCGGGCATCACGTAGTGCAGCCGGCGCCGGATCTGCTGCTCGGCGTAGGAGTCGTCCTGCCAGCGCGCCTTGAGGTCGCGCAGCTGCTCGACCCGCTCGCGCGCCTGCTCCTGCTGACGCCGCAGGTCGGCGATCTCCGCGCGCTGGGAGACGTACTGCCGCATCGGATAGGCGAGCGCGACGATCAGGGAACACAGCACCAGCGCGAGCAGCGCGGCGCGGCCGGTGAGCCGCGAGCGGCGGGCCTGGCGCTTGGTCTGGGAGCGGTAGACGCGGGCGGCCGTCTGCTCCCCGAGCAGTCTGAGCCTGGTCGCGGTGGAGAAGCGGTCCCCGTTCTTCACGGCCATCTGGCTCTCCGCCTCCCCTTTCACGCGCGTACGTCCCCGCACACGGTACGGGACCGGGTACGGGGACGTACGTACGACTGGCTAAGACTTGAGCCGGGTTGCCGTTCAGCCCTTCGGCTGCTCAGCCCCTCGGCTGCTCAGCCCTTGAAGCGCGGGAAGGCGCTGCGGCCGGCGTACACCGCGGCGTCGTCGAGGATCTCCTCGATGCGCAGCAGCTGGTTGTACTTGGCGACGCGCTCGGAGCGGGCCGGGGCGCCGGTCTTGATCTGGCCGCAGTTGGTGGCGACGGCGAGGTCGGCGATGGTGACGTCCTCGGTCTCGCCGGAGCGGTGGGACATCATGCACTTGAAGCCGTTGCGCTGGGCCAGCTCGACGGCGTCCAGGGTCTCGGTGAGCGAGCCGATCTGGTTCACCTTCACCAGGAGGGCGTTGGCGGTGCCCTCCTCGATGCCGCGGGCCAGGCGCTCCGGGTTGGTGACGAACAGGTCGTCGCCGACGATCTGGACCTTGTCGCCGAGGCGGTCGGTGAGGACCTTCCAGCCGGCCCAGTCGTCCTCGAACAGCGGGTCCTCGATGGAGACGAGCGGGTAGGCCGCCACCAGCTCCTCGTAGTACTCGGTCATCTCGGCGGCCGAGCGGGACTTGCCCTCGAACTCGTACTTGCCGTCCTTGTAGAACTCGGACGCGGCGACGTCGAGCGCGAGCGCGATCTGCTCACCGGGGATGTAACCGGCCTGCTTGACGGCCTCCAGGATGAGGTCGAGGGCCTCGCGGTTGGAGCCGAGGTTCGGGGCGAAGCCGCCCTCGTCGCCGAGGCCGGTGGACAGGCCCTTGCCCTTCAGGACCTTCTTGAGGGTGTGGTAGACCTCGGTACCCCAGCGCAGCGCCTCGGAGAAGGACTCCGCGCCGATCGGGGCGATCATGAACTCCTGGATGTCCACGTTGGAGTCCGCGTGCGAGCCGCCGTTGAGGATGTTCATCATCGGCACGGGCAGCAGGTGCGCGTTGGGGCCGCCCAGGTAGCGGAACAGCGGCAGGTCGCTGGCCTCGGAGGCGGCGTGGGCGACGGCGAGGGAGACGCCGAGGATGGCGTTGGCGCCGAGGGAGCCCTTGTTGTCGGTGGCGTCCAGGTCGAACATGGCCTGGTCGATCAGGCGCTGCTCGGTGGCGTCGTAGCCGACCAGCTCCGGGCCGATCTGCTCGATGACGGCGAGGACGGCCTTCTCGACACCCTTGCCCTGGTAGCGGTTCGGGTCACCGTCACGGAGCTCGATGGCCTCGAAGGCACCGGTGGAGGCACCGGACGGAACGGCGGCACGACCCGTGCTGCCGTCGTCGAGGCCGACCTCGACCTCGACCGTGGGGTTGCCTCGGGAGTCCAGGATTTCCCGGGCTACGACGACGTCGATGGACGGCACGAGCATCTCCTTCTTGGAATGTGACGCTGGAAGAGCGGGGCTGTTGTGCCTTGCGGCTGTGCCTTGCGACTAGAGCCTAACCGTCCCAGGGGCGTCGGCCACCGACCGACCGTCCCGTGGACGGGGACTGCAGTGAGACGGTACCCATTGTTCATCAGCGGAACAAAGGGAGTTCACGAAATACGGAGGTTCATGAAAAAACCCCGCCCCGGTGCGTACGGGGGAACACGCACCGGGGCAGGGAGTCCGTGGGGACGGGGGAGGCCTGAGCCTGGGGTCACTTCAGGTGCAGCTGCTGACCCGGGTAGATGAGGTCGGCGTCCGCGACGATGTCCTTGTTCAGGTCGAACAGCTTCTTCCAGCCGCCCTTGACACCGTGCTTGCCGGCGATGGTGCTGAGGGTGTCGCCCTTGACCACCTTGTACTCGCCGTCACCCTTCTTGACCTTCTTGCCGGTCGGGGTGGTGACGGTCTTGCTCGCGGCCGGGCGGTCCGCCGAACGGGAGGCGGCCTGCTGGTCGGTGGAGCGGGTGGTGGTGCTCGGCGCGGCGGGCTTGGCGGGGGCCGGCTTCGCGGGGGCGGGCTTCGCGGCGGCGGGAGCGGCGCCGTAGGGGGTGCTGGACAGGCCCGTGCCGCAGACCGGCCAGGCGCCCTTGCCCTGGGCGGCGAGGACCTTCTCGGCGACGGTGATCTGCTGCTGCTCGAAGGCCAGGTCGGCGCGGGAGGCGTAGGCCGTGCCGCCGTACGCGGCCCAGGTGGAGGCGGAGAACTGCAGACCGCCGTAGTAGCCGTTGCCGGTGTTGATGGACCAGTTGCCACCGGACTCGCACTGGGCGACCTTGTCCCACTCCGAGGCGGTGGCGGCGGAGGCGTTGCCGGCCGCCATCAGCGGGGCGACGACGACGGCGCCGGCCACGCCGGCGAGCGTGACGGCGCGAAGAGCCTTGGCCGGACGACGGTGCTTGCCCTTGCTGGAAAACAGCATGGATCGATCCCCTCACCGACGCCTGCGAGGTGAGCTGTCGGGTTCGGGCCGGTTGAGTTGCCCGGCCGTCCCTCCCGTCTTCCGGGAGGCACGGCTTCACCCCGAGCCGGTCGCGGCATCAACTGCCGGATCCGGCGCCTACCTTGGGTCCCCCGCTCCTGCCTACGGCGCGTGACGCGTCGACTGTTCCCGGGCGACCGCTGGCAGGATTCGGCGTTGCGGATGCCGGGGCTCGTGGTGACGAGCGGCCTCGACCGTAGGCAGGCGTTCGGCGGAATTCCAAAGACGATCAGGGCTTCTGAGACTCATCCCACACTTTCACCAAAACGGACATTAGCGGGTGAAGTGGGGCGCCAACTCCCCCTGTCCGCCGCCCACTCAGGAACCGACGTGCAGGGTCTGACCGGGGGCGATGTCGTCCGGGTCGGCGCCGACGGCCTTCTTGTTCTGAGCGTAGAGCGCGTGCCATCCGCCGTCGACGTCAAGGGAGTCGGCGATGGAGCTGAGCGTGTCGCCCTCGCGGACGGTGTAGTCGTCCGCGTCACGGGAGGCGTGACGGCCCGAGGCGTGGCCGCTTTGACCGTTTGTCACGCTTTCGTCCGCAGTGCCGCCACGGTGACGTCCGCCACCGTCGAGGGCGCCGGTGTCGACCAGACTCCAAGAGCTGCCGGTCTGCCACGAATTGCCCGGGTCGCCGAGCGTGGGGTCGGAGGCGGCCGAACCCTCACCCTCCTGCGACGCCCCGGTTCCGGGCGAGGCCGACATGTCGGACTCGGCGGCACCCGCACCCTCACGGGCGTCACCGAAACCGGAACCCTGGCCCACACCCGGGGACGGCGTGGCGGACGCACCCACGGAGGGGTCCGACGAGTCCGAGAGGTCCGACGAGTCGGACGAAGAGGATGAACCCGACTTGTCGGACGAGTTCGACGAGTCGGTCGAGTCGGGTGAGCCGGACTTCTTGCCGGACCCGGAGTCGTCGCTCTGGGAGTCGGAGGAGTGGCCGGAGTTGCCCTTGCCCGAGCCCTGGGAGTCGGAGCCCCCGACGCCCGTGTCGACGTCAGCGGAAGCGGAGTCGGCGGTCATCCCGGAGAGCAGGGCGCAGGTGGCCCAGGGGGTGGTGCCCTGGTCGGCGAGGATCCTCTCGGCGACCGCGATCTGCTGCGACCGGCTCGCCCGGTCGGCATTGTCGGCGTACTGGGTGCCGCCGTACTTGACCCAGTCCTCGTGCGAGATCTGCAGGCCGCCGTAGTACCCGTTGCCGTTGTCGGCGCTCCAGGAGCCGCCGCTCTCGCACTCGGCCACCTTGTCCCACGTGGTGCCGTCGGCCGCGTGGGCGCTCACGGCACCGAGGAGCGGGATGGCGATGGCGGAGCCGGTCACTCCGGCCGCGACGATGAGCGCCGGAGCCTGACGGGGGCGACGGTGACGACCGTTCCCGGGAAGCATACGGAGGCCTTTCGAGCGACAGCAGAACCGGCGCGGCAGGCGTTGCCCGTCCGCCACGCTGAAGGGTGAAGGTATCGGCAGATGATCGCTCATCACAAGTTCATGCCGCGCGGATCACGTGAAGATCACATAGTTGAACGCCTCTCACGTTTTCTCCGCGCACCGGCCTCAGGGAACCGGCGTGAACTCCACGGGGAGCGTGCGCAGACCGCGCATGATGAGCCCGCCACGCCAGCGCAGATCGGCCGGATCCGCCCCGAGCCGCAGGTCGGGCAGCCGGGTCAGCAGGGTGGCCAGCGCGGTCTGGCCCTCCAGCCGGGCGAGCGGGGCGCCGAGGCAGTAGTGGATGCCGTGGCCGTACCCGAGGTGCTGGTTGTCGCGGCGCGCGAGGTCCAGCACGTCCGGGTCCTCGAACCGCTCCGGGTCGCGGTCCGCGGCGGCGAGCACGACCAGCACCGGGTCGCCGGCCGCGATGTCCTGCCCGCCGATGCTGAGCGGCCGGGTCGCGAACCGCCAGGTGGCCAGCTCCACGGGGCCGTCGTAGCGCAGGAGTTCCTCCACACCGGTCTCCAGGAGGCCCCTCTCCCCGGCGGCCAGCGAGCGCTGGAGGCGGTGGCGCTGCTCGGGGTGGGTGAGCAGGGCGTAGGTGCCGTTGCCGATGAGGTTGACGGTCGTCTCGAAGCCGGCGAACAGAAGGATGAAGGCCATGGCGGCGGCCTCGTTCTCGGTGAGGTGCTCGCCGTGGTCGGAGGCCCGGATGAGGCCCGAGATGAGGTCCTCGCCCGGGGTCGGCTCGGCGGGCAGCGCCTGCCTCTTGCGGTGGATGAGTTCGGCGAGGTAGCCGCGCATCTTCTTGACCGACCGCGCGACCCCGCCCCGCGGACCTCCGCCGTGCCGGATCATCATGCCCGCCCAGTCCCGGAAGTCGTCCTGGTCCTCACGCGGGACGCCGAGCAGGTCGCAGATGGCGTAGATGGGGAGGGGGAAGGCGAACTCGTGGATGAGGTCGGCGGAGCCCGTCGCGGCGAACCGGCCGATCAGCTGGTCGGTCAGCTCCTGCACCCGCGGGGCGAACTCGGCGACACGGCGGGGCGTGAACGCCTTGCTCACCAGCCGGCGCAGCCGGGTGTGGTCCGGCGGGTCGATGTTCAGCAGATGCGTCATCAGGTCGGCCTTGCGCTCGCCGGGGATACCGGTCTTCCCCTTGGCGTGCGCGGGCTCGTCGTGATGGGCCGGGTTCTTGCTCAGCCGCTGGTCGGCCAGCGCCTGCTTGGCATCGGCGTAGCGGGTGACCAGCCAGGCCTCGACCCCACTGGGCAGCTTGGTGCGGTGCACGGGCGCGTGCTCCCGGAG
Source organism: Streptomyces sp. NPDC048297 (assembly GCF_043201585.1). Taxonomy (NCBI): domain Bacteria; kingdom Bacillati; phylum Actinomycetota; class Actinomycetes; order Kitasatosporales; family Streptomycetaceae; genus Streptomyces; species Streptomyces sp. NPDC048297. The sequence continues at coordinate 184,705 of NZ_JBICZA010000006.1, read as the reverse complement.
CCAGGCGTAGGCGGGGTAGGGGTCGGCGGCGAACTCCCAGGTGAAGAGGTCCGGGGCGGGGGTCGAGGTCGGCGCGGGGGGCGAGGTCGGCGCGGGGGTCGGGGTCGGCGCGGGGGTCGGGGTCGGCGCGGGGGTCGGGGTCGGCGCGGGGGTCGGTGCGGGGGGCGGTGCGGAGGCGTCGGGGTGGGGCTGGTTGGTCACTCCTCGACGGTATCCGGACCCTGCTCCTCTTCTTACTCCTCCTACTCCTTGCTTCTCCGGCTCCTTGCTTCTCCGGCTCCTTGCTTCTCCGGCTCCTTGCTTCTCCGGCTCCTTGCTTCTCCGGCTCCTTGCCTCTCCGGCTTCGCCTACTCCTCATCTCTCCTGTTCCGGCTTCTCCTGCTCCGGCTGTGTGCCTTCCGCCGCCCGTATCGCGTCCCGGTAGGTGCGGGCCGCGGCGCGCAGGGCCGCTTCGGGGTCGGCGCCGTCCGCTTCGGCGCGGACCGCCAGGGCCAGCAGTTCGTAGCCGATGCCCTCGCCCTGGGGCAGGGGTACGTCCAGGCCGGCCGTGCGGGCGCGGGAGGCGAGCTTGGCGGCGAGGGCGAGACCGGGCTGGCCGAGGGGGACGCCCTCCGTCACCGAGGTGCGCCGCTTCTCCTCGGCCTTGGTGCGCAGCCAGTGCTCCTGGACGTCCTCCGGGGTCTGCGCCTTCTCCTCGCCGAAGACGTGCGGGTGGCGGTGGATCAGCTTGGCGACGATGCCGCCGGCCACGTCGTCGATGGAGAACGGCGTGTCTGGGTCCTCCTCGGCGATGCGGGAGTGGAAGACGACCTGGAGCAGGACGTCACCCAGCTCCTCCCGGAGTTCGTCGCGGTCTCCGGCCTCGATCGCCTCGACCAGTTCGTACGCCTCCTCGATGCCGTACTTGGCCAGGCCCAGGTGGGTCTGCCGGGAGGACCAGGGGCACTCCTCGCGGATGCGGTCCATGACCTGCACGAGGTCGAGGAAGCGGGCGCCGGGCAGGTCGTAGGAGGCGGGGAGCAGCTCCAGCTCGGGCATCCGCACCCGGCCGGAGCCGGCCAGCCTCGCCAGCCCGTCGGTGAGGGCCGGCTCGCCCTCGCCGGTGGCCACGACCACCACCGTCCGCCCGCCGGCGCAGGCGTCGACCAGATCCTGCGCGGTGGGGGACTCCTCCGACACGACCGTCCCGGCCTCCCGCAGATAGGGCAGCTGCGGGTGCGCGCCGTCCGCGCACAGCACGGTGTCGGCGCTGCGCAGGGCCTGCCAGGCGGGCCAGGACAGCAGGCCGGGGGCGACGCGGTGGCTGGTGGTGAGCAGGATGATGCGGCCGGGGGCGGCGTCCGGGCCGAGGGCTTCGGGGCTGGTTGCGTTCACGATCCGAACGTAACTCACGGCGCCGGCGGACGAGCCGGGTTGTCCACAGGGGCAAGGCGATTACGTGATCGTATGACCAGTGCCCGGACGAGCCAGAGGAACAGGGACGCGATGACGATCACGATCGCTGCTCCGGTCGCGGTCAGCAGGCCGTACGCGATCCGGTCGCCGGAGGCGGAGGCGGTGGTCGCCGTCTCGGGACGCCCCCGCGCGTAGTGGACGCGGACCGTGTCGCCGACGTCCGCGTCGCCGGGCTCCCAGAACCGGTAGGCCGTCCCGGTGTCCGTGGTGAAGCGGACCTCGTACCCTTCTGGCTGCTTCCCTGGGGGCCGCTCACCTCGTCCTTCGCCGTGACGACCCCGTCGACCGACCGTCCGTGCGCGGCGATGGAGGAGGTGTCGTTCCACCCGTCGACCCCGGCACGGGCGAGTCCCCACCCGAGGACGACGAGGAAGGCCGCCGCGGCGGTGACGGCCACCCCGGCCGCGGCCTTCCCGGCGACGCGCGCCCAGGCACCGAACCGGCGCGGCCACCGCCGCTCGCCGGCTGTCCCCGCACCCGCGTCCTTGCCCGCGCCCGTATCCGTCCCCAGAGCCATGGCCCCTCCCCCAGACTTCCACCGGGCGAGCGGCCTTCGCCGGGTGCTTGACCCGCCTCCGGGTGCTTGACCCGCCTCCGGGTGTGGTCCGCCACGTCTCCCGGCGTCGTCCGCCACGCCTCCCGGGTGTCGTCCGCTACGCCGGCTGCTGTTCCGACGCCGCCGACGTGACCTGCCGTACCCACGGGGTCTTCGCGTCCACGCGGCTGCTCTTCTGCACGTCCCAGGCGCCGTAGCGCGGGTTGAGGTCGATGCGGAGTTCGCCGGAGGCCTGGGAGAGGGCCTTCCAGAAGGCGGGCTGGGTGGTGTCGGCGCCGAGCTTCGTGGCGAGCTTCTGGGCCTCGATCTGGAGGCGGAGGTTGTCGTCCAGGCGCACGGGCGCGATGCCGTACTTTTGCAGCCAGGTGGACTCCAGACCCTTGGCGCCGCCGGCCTGCTGCTCCAGGCCCGCCCGCATCACCTGGATCTCCTTGCGGCTGACCGTGATGCCCTCGTCCTGGGCGGCCCGGTGCAGGACCCGGTCGAGCACCATGCCGTGCAGGGTGTCGCGGGTGAGGGTGCCGGTGGAGGCGAGGACCTGCTGGTACTGGGTGTCGTCCGGCACCGCGGCACGCTGCGCCGCGCGTACCTCGTTCACCCGGTTCTCCAGCTGGGCGACGGTGATCCGCTGTCCTCCGACGACGGCCGCGGCGCCGGGGTGCGCCTGGTCCCCGCATGCGGTGAGAAGGGGGGCCGCGGCGGCGAGCGCGGCGGTGAGGAGGAGCGCGGTGCGACGGCGGCGGTGCAAGGAAACCTCCTGAGGAGATTGCAACAACAGGTGCGGCGCACATCGCCTCCACCAGGGATGGTGGTCGGGCGACGGGCGGACGCACAAAGTCTTGCGGTGATCGATGGTAGGCAGCCGCTCAGCTCTGGCCAACCCATTCGACCAACGATTCACCACGACTTCGGGCACCGCTTCGGGCGCCGCCGCGCGCTCCGGCAGTGCCGTCGTCAGCCGGTGATGGCCACCGGCGCGTCCCACGCGTCGCGGTCGACGGTGAGCGTGACGCCGCCGATCGTCTCCTTGCTGTTGACCATGTACTGGTGGGCGCGGCTGTGGTTGGTGAACTGGCTCGCGCCCCACGGCCAGTCCGCGGTCGTGGTGTTCTGCTTGTCGTACAGCGCGTACCAGAGGTTGCCCGGCAGGTCGGCCTTGTTCGAAGCGGTGGCGATGGCCTTGGCGCTGGAGCTGGTGAAGCCGTAGAAGCCGGCGCGGTACGTCTTGGCGTGCAGGCCCTTGTCGAAGGCGCGCACGTACGTCAGCACGGCGTCGTTGCACGCCTTGTTCGTGCTGTCGTACGCCTCCATGTCGAGGTAGATCGCGCTGCCCGCCTTCATGCCGAGGGCGGCGGCCTTGGCGACGGCGTCGGAGGCGTCGGCGGCGCCGAGGGAGGCGGCCGTGGCGGCGGTCAGCTTCTCGGGGTTGGAGCCGCTCTGGCAGGGCGGCTGGGCGCCGACGTAGATCGGGATGAGCTTCCAGCCGAGGGCGCTGACCGACTTGACCCAGGAGGCGGTGAGGTTGGGCTGGCCGCAGCCGCGGTTCTTGCCGCCCACGTAGACGGCGGCGGCGCCGTAGAAGCCGGTGTGCCAGGCCTTCATCGCGGACAGGGAGGGCGCGGTGCAGGTGTCGAAGGCGCGGCCGGTGTAGGTCTTCTGGGCGGGCCAGGCGGTGGCGGCCATGGAGGTCTGCGCGGCGATGCCCGCGCCCGCGAGGACGGCCGTCCCGGCCACCGCCCACGTGATGTACCTGCGCTTCTTCGACTGCCGATGGCCGGCCATGTCCCACCCCTGAATCTGCTGAATCCGCGTCGCCCGGTAAGGCGAAGCGCAACCTATCCGGCCTCGTTCATGCCTGCGGGAAACTCAATCTCCCGAAGATCACAAGAGTTCGCCAGAGAACGGCAAAGTCTAGCCGCGCACCTGGCCGAGCCACTGGAGGGTGCGGCGGATCTCCATCGCCAGCGGATGCCCGGGGCCGTGCAGGCGCTCCACGTCGATCACGAGCCGCGCGAGCGTGTCGTGGGCGGCCGGGCGGTCGCCGAGGGCGAGCAGCAGGTGGCCGATGCGGCGGCGCACGTCGTGGGCGAGCTGCGGGTCGCCGGAGACGTACTGGTTCTCGTAGTACGGCAGCAGCGCGCGGAACTCGGCGAGCGCCGCGGCCGGTTCGCCGAGCTGTTCGAGGCACTGGGCCGCTTCGTAGCGGTAGCGCAGGGACTGCGGGTCGGACGGGCCCGCCTCGGCGGCGCGTTCGTCGGCGAGGCGGCGCAGTTCGGGCAGCGCGCGCCGGTACTGGCCGTCGTCCATGAGGGTCGCCGCGTACTGCTTGCGCAGGGTGCGCACGACCGGCGACTGCTCGCCGTGCTGTTCGGCCGCGGCGGGCAGGATCGCGCCGAGGATGTCCACCGCCTGGGTGATACGGCCCTCCCCGAGCAGCCGCTTGACCTCGTCCACGGCGGCGGCGACGTCCGGCTTCCCGGTCGCCGGGGACGCGGGAGCGACGGGGGCGGGCTGGGGCGCGGGGGTCCGCGCGCGGTCCGGCCAGGGGGCGTGCGGACGCAGGAAGGGGCGCGTGGGGTCCAGGGGCGCGCCGGTCGGGGTCCCGCGCGCGGGCAGGAGCAACGCCAGGTGCTCGTACACCTCCTGCGCGGAGGCCGGGCGGGCTTGCGGATCCTTGGCGAGCAGCCGCAGGACGAGGGCTTCGAGCGCCTCCGGCACCTCGGGGCGGATGCGGCGCACCGGCAGCGGCGGCTCGTACAGGTGCCGGTGCAGCACACCGAGCGCGGTGGAACCGGCGAACGGCACGTCACCGCTGAGCAGTTCGTGCATCAGCACCCCGAGCGCGTACAGGTCGGTGTACGGGCCGACCGCGCCGCCCATCGCCTGCTCGGGCGCCATGTAGGCGGGCGAACCGATCGGGGAGCCGGTGTGCGTGAGACGGGTCGTGTCGGTGTCCATGACCGAGGCCACGCCCAGGTCGAGCACGGTGACCGTGCCATCCTGCTTCACCATCACGTTGCGCGGCTTCAGGTCGCGGTGGACGATCGGGACGGCGTGCACGGCGCTCAGTACGGCGCACAGTTGCGCGGCGACCGCGACCGCCCACTGCCAGGGGTACGGGTCGTGCTCGGCGAGATGGTCGGAGAGGTCGGCGCCGTCGACGTACTGCATGACGAGGAACAGTTCCTCGCCCTCGCTGCCCGCGTCGTGCACGGTGACCAGGCCGGGGTGGTCCACCTGGGCGGTCACCCGGCACTCGCGCACGAAACGGCGGCGCAGCTCGTCGGCCTCCTGCCCGGCCACCTTGTCCGGGCGCAGCAGCTTCACCGCCACGCGCCGGTCGAGCCGCTGGTCGTACGCCGTCCAGACCTGGCCCATGCCGCCCTGCCCGATGAGCGTGGACAGTTCGTAGCGGCCGGCGACGACACGTCCCTGCGCCACGGTCACCTTCCGCCCTCGTGGCCATCGTTCTTGCGCAAGTAGTCGCTCAGCTCGTCCAGTTCGGCCCGCACCTGGTCGATCCGGGCGGGCGCCGGACGCTGCGGCGGGGCGAGCGGGGCGGTCTGCGGGGGGCCGGGTATCGGGGTGTGGGGGGCGGCCTGCGGGAGTCCGGGTATCGGGGTGTGCGGGGCGGAGGGCGGGGTCTGCGGGGCGGCGAACGGCATGTGCGGGGTGGCGGCCGGGACCGCCGGGGCCACCGGGGCGGTCGTCGCGGTGTACGGGGCCGCCGGGCCGGGGTAGCCGTAGGCCGTCGGGGCGGTCTGGGCGTGCGGGGGCGCGTCGCCCGTGGGCGGACGCAGGGCCTTGGAGCGGTACCGGACGTCCATGACCAGGAAGTGCACGGTCGCGGCGACACCGAGGATCAGGACCGTGGCCAGCGCGACGTCACCGCGCCGGTCGCTCTCCGGGACCGAGCCGACGACCGCGAAGCAGAAGATGCCCAGCGGCAGGCTCACCCAGGCCACCAGCCAGTCGAACCACCGCCCGCGCAGGAACGCGACCCGGAACAGCGGCGCGCACGCGAGGATGCCGCACGAGAGCAGGCCGCAGGCGGCGATCAGCACGCGCAGGGTGATGACGTTTCCCGCGCCTCGGGTGGGCGGCGCCGCGCCGTGGCCGTACATGACTGCTCCTGGGCCGGGGGTCGGTAGGGAGTTCGAGCGTTTCGAGCGTATAGGCCGACACCGACAAGGCGTTACGGGTTGTGCAGAACCGTTGTCGCGCTGATCACGTCCGTCATTCCGGCGCCACCGTACCGTCCGTCAATCGGGCAACGATCGCCCCGTCCGGCAATCGGGCACGACTGTCCCGTCCGGCAATCGGGCACGACTGTCCCGTCTGTCAGTCGGGCGCCACCGTCCCGTCCGTCAGTCCGTCGTACATCCCGCGCGCCAGTTGCTGTCCGAGCCGGCTCGCATGGCGCACCGCGCGCTCGAACTCGTCGAGGGCGCGGAAACGCGCGCCGTAGCGCCGCTGTTCGTCGAGCGGCAGCCGGGGCAGTTGCAGGCGCCGCACGTCCAGGCGGGTGGCGGTGGAGGCGTAGCTGCTGGCCTGCCGGTTGTTGGCGGTGCCGCGCAGGAAGCCGGCGAGGAACCAGGGGTCGAGCGCCGTGCGGTCGGGGCGCAGGAGCACCAGGTTGCGCCCCAGGGCGGCGCCCTGCGTCGCCTCGTCGATCACGCGCGCCACCGAACCACCGCCGAGCACCGGTACGACCACGTCGCCCGGCTCGGTCAGCACCGCCTCCTCCTCGCTCTCCGGGAGCGATCCGGAGGGTGCTGTTCCGGCGAGGACGTCGTGGTCGGTCAGCACGGCCACGCGCGCGTGGCCGCCGATTCCGCCGCTGCGCAGCACCAGCGCGCCCCCGCGCGCGAGTTCACCGACGGTGGTGAGCGGCCAGCGCGCGGGCGGGGCCGGGGCGGCGGGCGGCGGGGTGAGGTCGGCGGTCAGGCGCAGGGTCTCCCCCAGGCGCTCGCGCACGGCCGTGAGCTGCTCCGCGCCGTCGGCCACGGCGGGCGGCGGCAGATGACGTGCGGGGGCGAGGTCCACGTCGTCGTCGAGGAGTCCGATGACCGGCACGGAACGCGCGAGACCCGGGCGCTCCTCCAGCCGCCCGTCCCGGGCGAAGGCCTGCCAGGCGTCGAGGACGGCGTCCCGCACGGCCTGCCAGTCCGGGCCGCCGCGCGCCTCCCCGGCGAACCGCCCGGTGTCCACGAGCAGCACCTCGGGCGCCGCGAGCGCCGCCGGCGTCCGGTCCGGGCGGCGCAGCACCCACACGTGCAGCGGGATGTTGTACGGCGGCGCCGCCCCGACCGGCAGCGCGACCACGGCGCGCAGCGCGCCCCGGCGCAGCAGGTCGGCGCGGATCCGGCGCCCGGAACGGCGGGACGCGGCGGCCGGCGGCATGAGCAGGACGGCGGTGCCGGTGTCGGCGAGCCGGGCCAGCGCGTGCTGCACCCAGGCCAGCTCGGACTCGGTGCGCGCCGGGAAGCCGTACTCCCAGCGGGGGTCGTAGGCGAGTTCGTCGTGGCCCCAGTTGCGCTCGTTGAACGGCGGGTGGCACAGGACCGCGTCCGCGTGCAGCTCGGGGTAGGCATCGGCGCGCAAGGTGTCGCCGGCGGCGCCGCGCACGGTGGCCCGCGTGTGCAGCGCGAGCCTGAGCGCGGTGAGCGCGGCGAGGTCGGGGGCGCTGTCCTGGGCGAACAGCTCCTGCTCGGGGCGGGTGTCCACGGCACGCAGCAGGGCACCGGTGCCGCAGGCGGGGTCGAGGACGGTGCGGGCGGGACCGGCGAGGTCCGCCATGAGGCGGGCGAGTTCGGCCGGGGTGAGCGTGTACTGGCGCGGGTTGGCGTCCAGGTGCCGGCCCAGCAGGAACTCGAAGGTCTGCCGCGCCCCCGTCTCGGCGGCCAGCTCGGCGGCGCCGCGGAGGAGGGGGGCGGAGGGGAGGAGCTGGGGGCCGCTGGGGGTGTGGAGGGCGGGGGTGTGGGGGGCGTGGGCGTACGAGGCGGGGGCGGTGTTCACAGCGGGCGCAGGGTTCACGGTCGGCCCGGTGTTCACAGCGGGCGAGGTGTTTACAGCGAGCGCAGGGTTCACGGTCGGCCCGGCGTTCACAGCGGGCGAGGTGTTCACGGCGGACGCAGCGTTCACAGCCGGTGGGGTGTTCACAGCAGGCGCGGTGTTCACAGCCGACACAGTGCGCACAGCGGGCCCAGCGTTCACAGCGGGCCCAGCGGGCCCCCCAGCGTTCACAGCCCCCGGACTGTTCACAGCGGGCTGTGCCGACGTGCGCGCTGAGCTGTGAACCGTCGCACCGGTGTTCACAGCCGGTGAGCCGTTGTCAGGCACGGCCGTGTGAACACCTCGGCGGTCGGGCGCGAGGCCGAGGCGTGGGCCGAGCACCTGGTCCAGCGCGCCGGGCAGCATCGCGGCCAGGCGCGTGTCGGAGCCGGCACTCGCGTCGAGCCAGACGGTGGGGCGTTCCTGGATCAGCAGAAGGACGCAGCCGACGTGCGCCAGTGCGGTGACGGGCCCTTCGGGATGCCCGGCGAGCTGCTGCCAGACGCGTTCCCGCAGGGGGACTTCGGCGAGCTTGCCCTGTCTGCGCAGCCAGGACTCGACCTCGGTGAGGGCGAAGGACGGGCTGGTCTCGGTGCCGCCGACCGGCTTGGGGAAATCGGCGTGCCGACGGCGCCAGTTGCTCACGGCGGCGCGGCCCACTCCGGCGAGCCGCGCGATGCCGGCGGCGGTCACCTCTGTCACGTTGTCCTGCACCGGCCACGCTCCCCTCATCCGTGTGTGCACCGAGCATACCGAGGTACACAAGACCCATGCCTTCACGCTCGTGTACACATAGAATCCCGTGAATCATGTTGACTCGGTTCACAGGCTCTGCTGTTATTGACCCAGCGAACGAGCGGCCAGCCGGAGGGGGCGGTCGCCGCATCGGGGAGGGAGCCCGCCATGGGCATGAAGGGCAAGATCGCGCTGGGCGCTGTCGTCGGGGTCGTCGTCATCGGGGTCGTCTCGGCGAACGCCGGCGGCGACGGGAAGGACGGCAAGGACGGCGGTTCCAAGGACAGTTCGGCCTCCGCCGGCCACAAGCCCGGCGGCACGTCCGGCAAGCCCTCGGGGGGCGCGGAGGCGGGCAAGAAGAAGGCCGCCTTCGCCGGGGACGGCGACTTCTCCGTCGGCTCCGACGTCAAGCCCGGCACCTACAGCACCACCGGCAACACCGACGACATGTGTTACTGGGAGCGCGCCAAGGACGCCTCGGGCGAGACGGACTCGCTGCTGGCCAACGACAACGTCACCGGCACGAGTTACGTGACGATCAAGCCCACCGACAAGCTGTTCAAGTCCAGCGGCTGCGAGGACTGGGAGGCCGTCGACCCGAAGGCGAAGGGCGCGCCCGCCTCGTCGATGAGCGGCAAGGGCGGCATGTTCAAGGTCGGCGCGGACATCGCGCCGGGCACCTACAGGTCGACCGGGAACGCGGACGACTCCTGCTACTGGGAGCGCACCAAGGACGCCGAGCACGGCCTCGACTCGATCATCGCGAACAACAACGTGACCGGCACCGCCGTCGTCACCATCCGCGCCACGGACGCCTACTTCAAGACGTCCGGCTGCGGCGACTGGAAGAAGACGGCCTGACCCGGCCGCGGCACCCCGCCCCCACCCACCCCGGCCGGCGTGGGACGTCCCGGTGACCGCCACCCGGTCACGTCCCGCGCCGAGGCCTCCGACACCGGCCCCGACCCCTGCCTCGACCCCTGCCTCGGCCCCGGCCCCGGCCCCGGCCCCGGCCCCGAGTCATGAACTCACCGCACCACCAGCACGCTTCACCAGCACACCAGCACGCTTCACCAGGTTTCACCCACTCCCCCAAGGAACTGTCATGCATCTCCCGTCCCGTCTCGCCCAGGTCCTCGCCGTCGCGGCGCTCCCGCTGGCCCTGACCGCCTGCTCCACCGCCTCCTCCGGTGCCTCTGGTTCCTCTGGTTCGTCCGGCTCCGACGCGCCGGCGAAGACGACGAAGGCCCAGGACGCCAACGCCGGTCTCATGACGGGCAGCCAGTTGAAGAAGGCGCTGGCGCCGGCGTCGTTCTTCCCGTCGGGGCTCACCGCCGTCGCGGACGGTGCCGCCGACAGCGGCGGTCAGTTCCTCGCCCCGAGCGGCCGGAGCGCGGCGAAGCCGGACTGCGGCAAGTTCGAGAACACCTCGTGGATCGACGTGACCGGCTACAAGGGCGGCGTGTCGTTCGCGCAGAGCGACTACGGGAACAGCGACCGGACCGAGGAGATGGTCCAGGAGATCGACGAGTTCCAGGGCACGACCGCGACGGCGGTGATGAAGGAGGTGCGCGACGCCGCCACCGCGTGCGCCTCGTTCACGGACACGGAGGCGCACGCCAAGGTGAGGCTCGCCGGGAGCGACACACCCGGACTCGGCGACGAGGCCTACACCATCACGCTCACCAGCGGCAGTTGGGAGAACGGCACCACTCTGGTCGCCGCCCGCGTGGGCACCTCCGTCGTCACCGTGATGTCCACGGCCGGCAGCGACAACGGCGCCACCAGCGGCGGCAAGCTGGCGAGCCACGTCGTGACCTCGCTGAAGGAAGCGGCCGGCGCGTCCTGATCACCGGCGCCCACAGCCGACGGCCCGCGACCCGCAATCAAAGGCCGACGGCCCGCCACCCACAGCCAACGCCCCACGGGTCCGCGACCCACGGTCCGCGACCCACCGCCCACGCCCAACGCCCCTCGGCAGCCCGGCTCACCGTGCCCGGAAACGCTCCGGTGCCGTGGTCGGGTTGCCGCCGGTGGGGAGACTCTGGTCCGGGCAGGCGGCGAGGACCTTCTTCATCGCGGCCTTCTCGGCGGCGCTGACCCACAGGCCGTACTTCTTCTTGACGGCGACCTGGGCGGCGACATAGGTGCAGCGGTAGGCCTTGTTGGGCGGGACCCAGGTGGCCGTGTCGCCGTCGCCCTTGCTGCGGTTGGTGCTCGCGTCGACGGCGATGAGGTTGAGCGGGTCGTTGGCCAGGGCTATGCGCTTGCTGGGGTCCCAGTACTTGGCGCCCTTCTGCCAGGCGTCCGAGAGGGCGACGACATGGTCGATGTCGACCAGGCTGCGACCGCGCCGGTAGGTGACGGCCTTGCCGGAGTAGGGGTCCGACCGCAGCAGGCCGTAGGTGACCTTGCAGGTGCCGCCGGTGAACTTCACGTCCTTCAGGTCGCGTTTGAGGATGTCGTCGCGCGTTATCTGCAGCTCCTTCATCGATGTGATGCACATGAGGCACAGCGGTAACCCATTCCTGTCCCTTGCCGTTATCGGTCATGCCGTGAGGCACATGAGCGACATCGGAGACAGGAAGCAGATCCATGACGTTATGCACAGAGAAGGCCGTCTCGCCCACCACCGGCGAGACCACCTGGCTCCTGGTCGACGAGGAGACGTACGCGCCTCACCCCGAAGCCCGTGAGTTCTCCCTGTATCTGCGCGGAGCCGGGCGGTCACCGCAGACACAGCGCGCGTACATCCCCAGAATCGGCCGCTTCCTCAATTGGTGCGCAGAGCGGGGCACCGACTGGAGGACCGTCCGGCTCGGGGACATGAGCCTGTTCAAGTTCCACGTTGAACGGACACCGACCCAGTACGGGCGGCCTCCGTCCGGCAAGACGGTCAACGCCACGCTCACTGCGGTGTGTGAGTTCCTCCGCTTCTGCGCAGTCCTGGGACATGTGGATCACGAAGTCGCCGCGCGTCTCAGCGAGCCGCGCTTCCTCGCCCACGCCCCGGCCGGCTTCGATCCCGGCGAGGGCGGCCAGCACCTGATGGTCAAAGCCCGCGTCCTGAAGGCGCCGGAGATCGAGCGGGCACCACAGACGCTCACTGGCGTCCAGACGGAGCAGGTCATCGACGCCGCTCGCACTGCGCGTGACCGGCTGCTGCTGACCGTCCTGGTGGAAGCGGGCCTTCGCATCGGCGAAGCCCTTGGACTGCGGCGTGAGGACATGCATCTGCTCCCCGACTCCACGCACCTGGGCTGCCGAACCGGTGGCGCGCACCTGCACGTCAGGCCCCGGCAGGACAACGTCAACGGGGCGCGGGCCAAGGCCGGGCGCCCTCGCATGGTTCCGCTCACACCGGAAGTGGTACACCGATACCGCGATCATCTCACCGAGCGTGAAAAGGTGGTCGGCTCCGCCGACTGTGACTACGTCTTCCTCAACCTCGTCGGCGTCCACGCGGGACGTCCGCTCTCGTACTCCAATACCAAGCAAGTGATCGAACGGATCGGGAGACGCTGCGGACTCACCGCCCGGCCGCACATGATGCGGCACACAGCCGCCACCCGCTGGATCCGCAACGGGGTCGCTCCGGACGTCGTACAGACCCTGCTGGGGCACGCCTCCTCGGCGAGCACTGCCGTGTACCTGCACGCTCAGGACGAGGATCTCCGCGCAGCCGTCGCGGCTGTCGAAAGCCTCGCGCCGGAGCTACTGCGATGACCCTTGCGCTCCTCCACTCCGCTGCCGTTTCCTCCGTCCCCGGCGTCCCGGAGTGGCCGTCATGGCTCGCGGCACGCCTCCCCTCGGGCTGGCGCACAAATGAATGGGACCCCGTTCAGGCACTGTTCACTGCCGATCCCCGCAACCCGACAACCAGCGTGTTCGTCTGCTCCGTGGTCACCTGTGTCACCCATGTGACAAGCAACGGATCCCGCTGCGACGCCTGCCGGAAAGCCCGATATCTCCTGGGGAACCCTGCGGACTTCGACACCACGCACACCGCAGATCCTTCCCGTCGCAGGCCCAACACCTCCGCAAACGGGGCGATGCCGGGCGTCTCCCAGTTCTCGCTCGCGGGTGTGAGCCCTGCGGTCCGCCAGGAGCTTCTGTACGGGCTCCAGCAGCGCGACGACGCCGGGATCAGCCTGGTCCCCCAGCGGGTACGCCGCATTGTGGCCGGCCTCCCCGCCGGACTCGGCTCGCTCCTCGACCTGGACGCCTCGTTCTCCTCCGAGCTTCCGGCTGCGGCCTCCGGCGTCCTGAACGGTGTGCTCCTGCACGTCCGACGCGCACGCGTCGAGTTCGATGGCACCGATCCGACCTCGGGCGACGTATGGGAGTGTGCTCTCATCGGGCTGACGGCAGGACGCGGCCGCAGGTACGCTGCTGTCCACGGCGACATCGACTTCCGCCCGGTACGGCAGCGTTGGCTGCGGGAGCTGGTCAAGGAGTACGGCCGCACGGCACGTCCCAACGTCCAGGACCTACGACAGACCGTCTACGCGGCGACCATCGCGTCCTCCGCGCTGGTAGGCCGCCCCCACGGGGATGAGCCGGGGCTCCTAGCCATGGCCGACATGAATGCCGTAGTGGACCTGTTCCGGATCACCAAGCGTCCCGAGGACGGTCACGACTACTCCACCAGCCACCGCAGAGCCCTGCTCCGCCACTGGCGCACGTTCCTGGAATACGCCCGTCAGGCCGGGATGCTGGACCATGTGCCCGGCGGGTTCGCGCTCAACCCCCGCTTCCACAGCATCGCCGCCGTGGAAGTGACCGAGGACGATCTCGGCCGCGCGATCCCCGAGCACGTCATCGCCCAGCTCGACGTGCACCTCGGTCTGCTGGGCACCTCGACGGGGTATGCGAGCGGCGGCTGGACGGCCGCCGACTTCGCGCGGATGTACCAGGTGGTCTACGCGGTCCTCCGGGACACCGGCCGACGTCCGGGCGAGGTTACCGGCCTGCACCGCGACTGCCTGGAGCGGGTCGACAGCAAGCCGACGCTGATCTACGACAACCACAAGCGGCGGCGCCACGGCCGTCGGCTGCCCATCTCGGAGAGCACCGCCCAGCTGGTCGAAACCTGGCAGAAAGAGCTCGACGCGCTACCGGCCGTACCGGCCTGCACCCAGTGGCTTTTTCCCTCGCCGGGACAGCGCAACCGTCCGCGCCGCGGGCATCTGAACACTTCGCATTACTGCAACCGGATCTTCCGGAACTGGGTCGACGAACTGATCCCAGACCTTGTGGACGACCGGCTCGACGAGGACGGCGCCCCGCTCGCCTACGACCGCACCCAGGTCGTCCCGTACGGCTTCCGCCACGCGTACGCCCAGCGTCATGCGGACGCGGGGACTCGCCCCGACGTTCTGCGAGAACTCATGGACCGCCGTTCGCTGGACGTGACCATGGGCTACTACAAGGTCTCCCTCAGCCGAAAGCAGGAGGCCGTGCGCACGGTCGCGACGCTCGCTGTCGACCGGCACGGTTCAGCCCGCGGCTTCAGCAACCCCCTCGCCTACGAGGTGGAAAGCGTCGGGGTTCCCTACGGAGGCTGCACCGAGCCGAGCAACGTCAAGGCCGGCGGCGGGCACTGTCGCATCCGTTTCCAGTGCGCCGGATGCGACTTCTACCGGCCCGATCCCTCCTACCTCCCCGCCCTGGAACAGCAGATCGCGGACCTGCGGGCCGACAAGGAAGCCGCCGTGGCGATGGAGGCCGCCGACTGGGTCGTGCGCAATCTCGACGACCAGATCCGCGCCTACTCGAAGTCGGCCGACGAGATGCGGCGCAAACTCGACGCGCTGCCCGCCGAGGAGCGGGCCGCCGTCGAATCCGCCTCACGCGAGCTGCGCAAGGCACGTTCGGCAGCGGCCTTCATCCCTCTGCAGGCGCTGACAACACGGAGCTCCGAATGAAAATCCCTGCTGCTTCCGGCGGCAACGACCGGAACGCCCGGGTCGAGCGCCTGCGCGTCAGCCGCGCCAGGGACAGCGAAGACAAGACCAGGCGTGCACTCCAGGCCGTGGACGGCCTTCTCCGCTCGGGACGACAGATCACCGTCGCCCAAGTGGCACGGGACGCCTCGGTGTCCACGTGGTTCGTCTACAACCAGCCTCAGGTGCACCAAGCCGTTCAGGACGGCATCACCGCCCAGCGAGCGCGGGGGCGCCAGAACTCCCTTGCACCGGAGGCATCTCAGGTGTCTCCCGCCGGGTTGCGGACAGATCTTGCACTGGCCCGCGAAGAGATCAAGGACCTCAAAAAGGAGCGCGATCGGCTCCGTAGCCGGGTCAGGCTGTCTCTCGGCGCCGAGCTGGAGGGTGTGAACCGAAATGAGCTGATCGAGCGGGTACAGCAGATCGAGCAGCGGAATACCGCGCTGGAGCAAGCGTTGTCAGAGGCCAGGGATCAGATCGCCGCCCTGGAGGGCCAGCTGCGTGAGGCGGAGGACGACCTCACCGCCGCACGAGCCAGTCTCCGCCGTGCCATGCGTTCCGTTCCGTCCCCGTAAAGTCGCGTTCTCCTGCCGCCCGCGGCTGTCCGGCCCGAGTGTCCGCCGGACAGCCGTGAGAGGCCCAGTCAGAATGGGGGATCGTTGAAGAGCGAGCCGGTCCAGACAGGTGAGACCGGCGCGGAATCGCGCTGCTGAAGGAGTACGACGGCGTCGTTGACGCGCCCCAGTTCGATGAGGTGGCCAGCAAGGTCGTTGCTGTTCGCGGGGGCGTGCTGTTCGAGAACGGCAACAGCCTCCTCGATGCGTCCGGCGCCGGCGAGCAGCTCAGCGATGTGCGGCGCCGCGTACGAGGTGCCGCCCTCGGGGTGGGAGCGGGCCCGTGCGATCGCTTCGTCGACGCCATCGCGTGCGGCGATCAGCGGCAGCCGTATCCAGTACAGGTCCCAGTCCTCCTCGCCCCCGCGGGCGGCGGCGAGGGCGTCAAGGTGCGCCAGGCCGTCCTCGGGGCAGCCTTGGTCGAGGCACAGGTTGCACCACGTATGCAGGATCCAGTCGTCGCCGTTATGGGCGTCGGCCAGGTCACGCATCACATCGACGGCTTCGCCCCCTCGGCCGTGCCGTGCCAGGATCTCCGCCAGTCGCACCGTGCCGTGGCCCCGGAAGTCCTGCGAGTCGCCCGACTGCCGGTACACGGCGATCGCGCCTTCCACGTCGTGCCGCTCCTCCAGCGCCTCGGCCAGGCGCTGCGCAGCGTGACCGAGGCGCTCGGTCACCGCGTACGCGCGCAGTTCCTCGATCCGATCGTGTCTTGCCAGCAGGTCGGCCAGCTGATCTCGGTTGCTGACGGAGGTGATGTGCCGGGTGTGCAGCAGGGCGATCGCTTCGTCGATACGGCCCTGGCGTTCACGGATGGTGGCAAGCAGCCCGATCGCGTTGTCGGGGTCGAGGCCGCGGCAGCACCATGGGCTGTCACACCGGTGCTGTGCCGGGATCCGGGCAGCCAGCAGCGCGGCGATGTCTTCGTCCCGGCCTGTTCCTTCGGCGATGTCGACCAAAGCAGCGGCGAGAAGCGGATCCTCGATTCCGGCGCTCAGCCGAGTGGCCGCCTCGTCCGTATGCCCGTGCCGGGCCAGCAGGCGCGCGAAGAACTCCAGCGGGAGCCCTCCCGTGCCCGAATACGGGCGGGACAGCGCGATCGCCTCCTCTGCCCGCCCCCAGCTCTCCAGCAGTTCCGCCTGGGTCCGGGCTGCCTGCCACCAGCCCGTGGCGACGTACGGAGCAAGCACCTCCAACGCCTTGGTTTGCCAACCCTGGTCACCGATCAGCCGCGCCCATGCCCGCGCGCAGAACCATTCCCCACAACGGGCCTGGACCTCCACCTCGTCATTGTGGCCGAGCTCAAGAAGCCGGGAGACCAGGAGAGGGGGAATGCAGCCGGACAATGTCCGGGACTGGCGGTCGAGATCGGCAGCGTCCATGACTGCGCACCTTAGCCACCACGTTCGACATGGACTCTGCAGCCCCTGGTCGGGACGGTCATCGGGATGCTGTCAGTCCTGACACTGCTTCACCATCGTTGCCTTGTCCGCCGTCGTCACCGCAAGGTCGTACTTGAGGGCCACCTGTGCGAAGCGGACCACGTACGAGCAACGGATCGCCTTGTTCGGCGGCAGCCAGGACGCCGGCCCGGAGTCGCCCTTGGACGCGTTGAGGGAGCCTGAGACCGGCAGAAGGTTGAGCACGTCGTTGGCCAGCCTCTGCCGCTTCTTTTTGTCCCAGTGGGCCGCGCCCATCTGCCAGGCGTACGACAGCGGCACCACGTGGTCTATCTGTACCTCGGTGGCCTTCGCCTTCTTCCAGGCGATGTCCTTGCCGGTATACGGGTCGTACAGGCTCATCGACACAACCACGCAGTCAGACCCCGCACGGAACTCGACGTCTCGTCCATGGAGTTTCAGCAAGTCGTTCCGGGTGTCACAACCGTTCCTCGCCAGCGGCACACCGTCCGCCGTATCCATCCACGCATAACCGAACTCATCCCGTGCGTAGCCCGTCTTCGGCCCCCGCCCTTTTGTGGTGAGTCCTTGGATGAGCTTGCGTGCGTTGGCCTTGTCCGCCTCTGACGTGAGCGCGGCGAGCCCCGGCTTCGTCCCGTCGGGATTCGCCAATGGGCTCACCGCGCGGCCAGCAGCGGCGTCCGGTCCGGATCCTGCGGCGGTACCGCCCGACTCCAGGTCGTCACAGCCGGTGACAAGCACAGCGGCAATGGCGGCCGTAATCATGGCCTTCTTCCCGCCAGTCCGCAGCAGCCCGTGGCTCACGTGCCTCTCATTACGCACAGCCGACCACACCCTGCATACGCTGCGAGAACAGATCCATCACGGCGCGAAGCATAGAGATAATCCGAGTGTCGCAGGAGTTGGAGTCCGTGTCGGCCCAGGCGGTGCCGAAGCGGGCCCGGGAGTAACCGGTCTTCGGCGCACGCCCCTTGACGGGCAGTGAGTCGGCGGCGGCCAGGGCGGTGCCCTTGCCGCCCGTCGGCTCGGGCCCGGAGGCCCCCTTGTCCTGCTCGGGCATGCAGCCGGCCACGGCGACCGCCACGACCGCGGCGGTGACCGCCCCACCCCTCAGACGCCTCACGCGCGTCCCCCCTGGTTCGTTCTCGTCCGTCCGCCCTCACATGCGGGGCGGATCGTTCCGCCTACCACCGTAACGGTCGTACGGCGTCACTCCGATGGGGGCTGCGGGGGAGATTCCGTGCAGTGGGCGGTTGTGCGGGGGCACGCGCCGAAGCCACCGCGCCCCCAGGAACACCTACGACCCCGGCCGCCTACGACCCCAGGGCCTGCCTACGACCCCGGGCCCAGCCCACGCCCTCCGCCCACGCCCACGCCCCCCACCTACGCCCCCAGGCCCCAGACCCCGCCTACGACCCCAGGATCGACGCCAGGAACTCCCCGACCCAGCCCAGCAGTTCGCGGCCGACGAGCGGCTTGCCGCCCACCTTCGCGGTCTTCGGGCGCGGGACCAGGATCTGGTGGGCGGTCGCCTTGATGACCGTGCCCGGGTAGAGCCGCTTGACCCGCAGCTCCTGCGACTCGCGCAACTCCACCGGGGCGAAGCGGATGTTGGTGCCCTGCAGGACGATCTCGCCGACGCCGCACGCGCGCGCGAGCATGCGCAGGCCGGCCACCAGCAGCAGGTTCTCCACAGGCTCGGGCAACTTGCCGTAGCGGTCGGTGAGTTCCTCGCGGACGGCCTTGATGTCCTGTTCCGAGTTGGCGGAGGCGATGGACCGGTAGGCCTGGAGGCGCAGGCGCTCGCCGGGCGCGTAGTCGTGCGGGACGTGCGCGTCGACGGGCAGCTCGATCTTGACCTCGAGCGGCGGCTCCTCCTCGATCCCGCCGGTCTCCAGCTGGCGCCGGTAGTCGGCGACGGCCTCGCCGACCATGCGGACGTACAGGTCGAAGCCGACGCCCGCGATGTGGCCGGACTGCTCGCCGCCCAGGAGGTTTCCGGCGCCGCGGATCTCCAGGTCCTTCATGGCGACGTACATGCCCGCGCCCATCTCGGTGTGCTGGGCGATGGTGGCGAGGCGCTCGTGGGCGGTCTCGGTCAGCGGCTTCTCCGGCGGGTACAGGAAGTACGCGTACCCGCGCTCGCGGCCACGGCCCACGCGGCCGCGCAGCTGGTGCAGCTGGGAGAGGCCGAAGTTGTCGCCGCGCTCCACGATCAGGGTGTTGGCGTTGGAGATGTCGATGCCGGACTCGACGATCGTCGTGGAGACGAGGACGTCGAACTTCTTCTCCCAGAAGTCCACGACGACCTGTTCCAGGGCCTGTTCGGACATCTGGCCGTGCGCGGTGGCGATGCGTGCCTCGGGGACGATCTCGCGCAGCCGGGCGGCGGCGCGGTCGATGGACTCGACGCGGTTGTGGATGTAGAAGACCTGGCCCTCGCGCAGCAGTTCGCGGCGGATGGCGGCGCCGATCTGCTTCTCCTCGTACGGGCCGACGAAGGTCAGCACGGGGTGCCGTTCCTCCGGCGGGGTGGTGATGGTGGACATCTCGCGGATGCCGGTGACCGCCATCTCCAGGGTGCGCGGGATCGGGGTGGCCGACATGGTGAGCACGTCGACGTTGGCGCGGAGCTTCTTCAGCTGCTCCTTGTGCTCGACGCCGAAGCGCTGCTCCTCGTCGACGATGACGAGGCCGAGGTCCTTGAACTTCGTCTCGGAGGAGAACAGGCGGTGGGTGCCGATGACGACGTCCACCGCGCCTTCCTTCAGGCCCTCCAGGACGGCCTTCGCCTCGGTGTCGGTCTGGAAGCGGGACAGGGCCTTCACGTTGACGGGGAACTGGCCGTACCGCTCGGAGAACGTGCCGAAGTGCTGCTGCACCAGCAGGGTCGTGGGGACGAGGACGGCGACCTGCTTGCCGTCCTGTACGGCCTTGAAGGCGGCGCGGACGGCGATCTCGGTCTTGCCGTAGCCGACGTCGCCGCAGATCAGGCGGTCCATGGGGATCGACTTCTCCATGTCCTCCTTGACCTCGGCGATGGTGGTGAGCTGGTCGGGGGTCTCCACGTACGGGAAGGCGTCCTCCAGCTCGCGCTGCCAGGGGGTGTCGGCGCCGAAGGAGTGGCCGGGGGCGGCCATGCGGGCGCTGTAGAGCTTGATCAGGTCGGCGGCGATCTCCTTGACGGCCTTCTTCGCGCGCGCCTTGGTCTTCGTCCAGTCGGCGCCGCCGAGCCGGTGCAGGGTGGGGGCCTCGCCGCCGACGTACTTGGTGATCTGCTCCAGCTGGTCGGTGGGGATGTAGAGGCGGTCGCCGGGCTGGCCGCGCTTGGCGGGGGCGTACTCGACGACGAGGTACTCGCGGGTGGCGCCCTGGACGGTGCGCTGCACCATCTCGATGTAGCGGCCGACGCCGTGCTGTTCGTGGACGATGTAGTCGCCCTGCTCCAGGGTGAGCGGGTCGATGGTCTTGCGGCGGCGGGCCGGCATCCGGGCGCCGTCCTTGCCGGCGGCCTTCTGGCCGGTCAGGTCGGTCTCGGTGAGGACGGCGAGCCTGAGTGCCGGGTCGACGAAGCCGTAGTCGATCGAGCCGCAGGAGACGTGTACGACGGAGGGGCTCAGCTCGGTGAGGTCGGCGTCCAGGCGGGCGGCGATGCCCTCGCCGCCGAGGACCTCGACGGTGCGGCTGGCGGGGCCGTGGGCCTCGGTGACGTAGACGGTGCGCCAGCCGTCGGCGAGCCAGCCCTTGGTGTCGGCGAGGGCCCGCGCGGTGTCGCCGCGGTACGTCTCGGGGGCGTGCATGCCGAGCTTGAGGGTGTCTGAGTCCAGCTCTTCGTCGGCGGCGAACGGCGAGACGGACCACCACATCATGTCCAGCTCGCGCGCGTGGTCGCGGACGTCGGCGATGGACCGCAGGGAGGCGGCGCCGACGTCGATGGGGGCCTCGCCGCCGCCCGCGGTGGCCGCCCAGGACGCCTGGAGGAACTCCTGGGAGGTGGCCACCAGGTCGGCGGCACGCGTGCGGACGCGCTCCGGGTCGCACACGACGGCCATGGCGCCCTTGGGCAGCACGTCGAGCAGCAGTTCCATGTCGTCCACGAGGACCGGGGCGAGGGATTCCATGCCCTCGACGGCGATGCCCTCGGCGATCTTGCCGAGCAGTTCGCCCAGCTCGGGGTGCTGTTCGGCGAGGGTGCGCGCGCGGGTGCGGACGTCGTCGGTGAGGAGGAGTTCGCGGCAGGGCGGGGCCCACAGGCCGTGTTCGGCGACTTCGAGGGAGCGCTGGTCGGCGACCTTGAAGTAGCGGACCTCCTCGACGTCGTCGCCCCAGAACTCGATGCGCAGGGGGTGTTCCTCGGTAGGCGGGAACACGTCGAGGATGCCGCCGCGCACGGCGAACTCGCCGCGCTTCTCCACCAGCTCCACGCGCGCGTAGGCGGCCGCCGCGAGAGCCGTCACGATCTCGTTCAGGTCGGCGGTCTGGCCGGTCCTCAGGGACACCGGTTCCAGGTCGCCGAGGCCCTTGACCTGCGGCTGGAGGACGGAGCGGATGGGGGCGACGACGACGGAGACCGGGCCGGTCTCGGGGTCGTCGGGGCGGGGGTGGGCGAGGCGGCGCAGGACGGCGAGGCGCCGGCCGACGGTGTCGCTGCGCGGGCTGAGGCGCTCGTGCGGGAGGGTCTCCCAGGAGGGGTACTCCACGATGCCCTCCGGGGGCAGCAGCGAGCGCAGGGCCGCCGCCAGGTCCTCGGCCTCGCGGCCCGTCGCCGTGACCGCGAGCACCGTGCGGCCGGCCTCGCGGGCCAGGGCGGCGACGGCGAGGGGACGGACGGCCGGGGGGCCGACGAGGTCGACGTGCATGCGGTTGCCGTCCGCGGCGGCGGTGATCGCTTCCGCGAGGGCGGGGTCCTTGACGACGGCGTCGAGCAGACCGTGCAGGCTCATGGAAAGACTTTCCGTCCGAAGTGGGCAACGCGAAGAGCCCGACGCGTCGAGCAGCCGGGGTGTCCAGCGTACGACGGACGGGAGGCGTTCACCCGTGAGAGCGATCGACTCCGTCGCGGCACGGACCGTGCGGTTCCGTACATGGCGAACGGCACGTTCGTCGGGGTTCCGCAGGAAGAGGTCCGGCGGATGCCTGGTCCGGGGGGTGGGTGACCTTGCGCGCCGGGCCGTACGCGCAGCGAGGTCGCTGGAGCGCATCCCGCAGTTCCGCTCTCCCGCGGTGCCGCGGTGCCGCAGTCCGGCAGTCCCGTGGTGCCGCAGTCCCGCGATCCCGCGATCCCCGCGATCCCGCTGATGAGCGTGGCCGGGCCCGACGGCGGTTCCGTCGGGCCCGGCTCTTTTCCCCGCAACCCCCGTGTGCGGGGGCGTTCTCCCTCGGCCCGGTCAGTCGGTCGCGATGGCGGTCAGGACGTTCATCCGGCCCGCGCGGAACGCCGGGATCAGGGCGGCGAACAGGCCCACGAAGGCCGAGCCGATGAACACGCCGATGATCGTCGGCCAGGGGATGTCCAGGACTCCCAGGCCCTCCAGTGCGAGGAGTTTCTGTGCGGTGGCGCCCCAGCCCATGCCCAGGCCGAGGCCGAGGAGGGCGCCGAAGAGGGCGATGACCACGGACTCCAGGCGGATCATGCGGCGCAGCTGGCGGCGGGAGAGGCCGATCGCCCGCATGAGGCCGATCTCGCGGGTGCGCTCGACGACCGACAGGGCGAGGGTGTTCACGACACCGAGGACCGCGACGATGATCGCCAGGGCGAGCAGGCCGTAGACCATGTTCAGGAGCTGTCCGATCTGGTCCTTCAGTTCCTGCTTGTAGTCGGTCTGGTCGCGGACCTGGTACTGCGGGTAGGGCGCCATGGCCTTCTTCAGTGCCGCGTACGCCTGCTTCTCCTGGCCGTCCCTGGCCTTGGCGAACATGATCACGTTCGGCGGGATCCGGTCCGCGGGAACGTACTTCTCCATGGTCGTGATGCTCATGTAGTGCGCGCCCTGGTCGATCGCGGTGGAGTCGTCCGTGACGGCCGCCACCTTGAGCTTCGCCGTCCGGCCGCCCTTGAAGGCCACGGTGAGGGTGTCGCCGACGTGGACGCCGTACTTCTTGGCGTAGTCGGTGCCGACCGACATGGCGTCGTCGCCGTAGGCGGCCGAGAGCGTGCCCTGCGTGGTCGTACGGCGCAGGTCCTGGGCGTACGACGGGTCGGCCGCCGTGACCGGCCAGTCCTTGGCCCTGCCGTCGGGCGAGGTCAGGGTGGCGTCGAGCATCTTGTAGCGGGTGACGTGGGCCAGGCCGGGCGAGTGCTCCATGGCCTGTTCGGCCTTCGGGACGATGCGCTGGTTGCCCTCGACGATGAAGTCCGCGCCGACCGACTTGTCCAGCTCGCTGGTGGCGGAGGCGACCATGGAGGAGCCGACCACGGACAGGCAGGCGACCAGCGCGAGGCCGATCATGAGGGCCGCGCCGGTGGCGCCCGTGCGGCGCGGGTTGCGCAGGGCGTTGCGCTCGGCCATGCGGCCGACGGGTCCGAAGGCACGCAGCAGCACCGCGCTGATCACCCGGACCACGCCGCCGGCCAGCAGCGGGCCGATGACGACGAAGCCGATCAGGGTGAGCACGATGCCCGCGCCGAGGACGAGCGAGCCCTCGCTCGCCTTCGTGGCCGTGGCCGCGGCGTACAGGGCGGCGGCGCCGGCGCCGGTGAGGACCAGGCCGATCAGCGCCCGGACCAGGCCCGCCCTGCCGTCGGCCGGGGTGCCGGCGTCGCGCAGCGCGGCCATCGGGGAGACCTTGCCGGCGCGGCGGGCCGGGAGGTAGGCGGCGAGGACGGTGACGATGACACCGAGCAGCACGCCCACGACCGGGGTGGTCGCCTTGATGGTCAGGTCGCGGGTCGACAGGTCCATGCCCGCCGCGCCCATGAGCTTCATCAGGCCGATCGCGATGCCGACACCGGCGCCGACGCCGAGGGCCGAACCGACGACGCCGAGCAGCAGGGCCTCCAGCAGCACCGACCGGTTGACCTGGCCGCGCGAGGAGCCGATCGCCCGCATCAGGCCGATCTCGCGGGTGCGCTGGGCGACCAGCATCGAGAACGTGTTGATGATCAGGAAGATGCCCACCAGGAACGCGATCCCGGCGAAGCCGAGCATGGCGTACTTGATGACGTTCATGAACTCGCCGACGCCCTTGCGGTTCTCGTCGGCGTTCTCCTTGGCGGTCTGCAGCTTGTACGTCCCCGCGCCGAGCGTCTTAGCGACGTTCCGCTTGAGGTGCTCGTCGGAGACGCCGGCGGTCGCGGTGACGTTGATCTGGGTGAACCGGCCGGTGGCGCCGAGCAGTTCGCGCTGGGCGGTGGGGGTGTCGAACCAGACGATCGCGGCACCGGGGTTGGTGACCTTGAACGTGGCGATGCCGACGATGCGGGCCGTGAAGTCACCGGTCTGGGCGATGGTGCGCAGTTCGTCGCCCATCTTCAGATGGTGCTTGCCGGCGGTGTCGGCGTCGACCATCACCTCGGTCGGCCCCCGCGGGGCGTGCCCGGAGGTGATCTCCATGGACCGCAGGTCGTTGCCGGTCCAGTTGCCGGCGATGGTCGGCGCGCCGGTGCTGGAGCCCATGTTGTCGTTGTGGCTGTCGACGACGGTGACGTTCATCGAACTGACGGCGCCCTCGGCCGACTTGACGCCGTCCGCGGCCTCGACGCGCTTCAGGGCGGCGGCGGGCAGTGACAGCGGGACGCCGTTCTGCGGGGTCTCGTCGGTCTTGGCGCTCTTCGGCGAGACGGTGACGTCCGACGCGGTCACGGAGAACAGCCGGTCGAACGTCGTGTTCATCGTGTCGGTGAACACGAGCGTGCCGCACACGAACGCCACCGACAGCAGCACGGCGATCGCCGACAGCGCCATGCGTCCCTTGTGCGCGAAGAAGTTGCGCATCGAGGTCTTCAGGACGGTCATGACGTACGCCCCCGCGCGTCGAAGTCGGGGGTCTGGGGGTGTCCCCCAGAAAAGCGCAGCATGCGGTCGAGGACGGTGTCCGCGGTCGGCTTGTACATCTCGTCGACAATCCGGCCGTCGGCGAGGTAGAGGACGCGGTCCGCGTAGGAGGCGGCGACCGGGTCGTGGGTGACCATCACGATGGTCTGGCCCAGTTCGTCCACCGAGCGGCGCAGGAAGCTCAGCACCTCGGCTCCCGCGCGGGAGTCGAGGTTTCCGGTCGGCTCGTCACCGAAGATGATCTCCGGGCGGGCTGCGAGCGCGCGGGCCACGGCGACGCGCTGCTGCTGGCCGCCGGAGAGCTGGGTGGGGCGGTGCTTGAGCCGGCCGGCGAGCCCTACGGTCTCCACGACCCGGTCCAGCCACGCCTTGTCGGGCCTGCGCCCGGCGATATCCATGGGCAGCGTGATGTTCTCGAGCGCGTTCAGCGTCGGGAGCAGGTTGAACGCCTGGAAGATGAAGCCGATCCGGTCCCGGCGCAGCTGCGTGAGCTTCTTGTCCTTCAGGCCGGTGATCTCGGTCTCGTCCAGGTAGATCTGGCCGCTGGTCACGGTGTCGAGCCCGGCGAGGCAGTGCATCAGGGTGGACTTGCCGGACCCCGAGGGGCCCATGATCGCGGTGAACTGGCCGCGTGCGATGTCCACGTCGACGTGGTCGAGGGCGACGACACGGGTCTCCCCGGACCCGTACGCCTTCACGACCTGCCGCGCTCGCGCGGCAACGGCCGTAGGCCCTCCAGTACCCCCGTGCCTGGGAATGGTCACAGCCGATGTCACGGTATGTCTCCTATATCGGTTGACAGTTCTGCGGGTGCGTTCGTTCGGATGCTTCGGGTGCGTTGGGTGCGTTGGGTGCGTCGATGAGTCTGGCGGGGGCGGAGGGTGCCGCGCGCTGGTGCGAAGCCCCCTCTCGCAGGGGGGTAAACCCCACCCCCGCCGGTGCCGCAAGCCGCCCCCCAGCGGCGTAAAGCCAGGTTAAGGACGACCCCTTGGCCTTCTCGTCCTCCGCGGGTACGAACCCTCCCCGACCTCTGGTACGGAGATACCCCTAGGGGTGGTCCACCGCCGGGTGGACTCCTTCTCGGGGTCGGCTCCACCCACCGGCCCAGTCGGCGTCCACCCTCCGGCCGCGCCGGGGCCGACTCACCCCTCACGTGGCAAGCTGTCGTACCGGGATAGGTGCATAGGGCACGGGCTGGACGGGTGCACGGGCACGGGACGTACGGGTGCACAGGGCACGTGCCTGGACGGGTGCGGGGAGCACGGGCCGGACGGGTGCGGGAAGCACAGGAAGCAGGGGAGGGGTTTGCGGTGGGGAGCACGACACCCGCGATACGCGGCGGCGCCACGGCACGTCGGGACGACCGCAGGAGAGGCGCGGTGGTCGCCGCGCTGATGCTCTCGATGGCGCTGGCCGCGCTCGACGCGACCGCCGTCTCCACCGCCGTACCCCAGATCGTCGGGGACCTCGGCGGGTTCTCGTACTTCTCCTGGCTGTTCTCCGGCTATCTCCTCGCCGTCACCGTCACCCTCCCCGTCTACGGCCGCCTGTCCGACACCTTCGGCCGCAAGCCGGTCCTGGTCGTGGGCGCGAGCGTGTTCCTGCTGGGCTCGCTGCTGTGCGCGTCCGCCTGGAACATGGGGGCGCTGATCGCGTTCCGGATCGTGCAGGGCCTGGGCGGCGGGGCGTTGCAGGGCACCGTGCAGACCCTGGCCGCCGACCTGTACCCGCTGGCGGAACGCCCCAGGATCCAGGCCAGGCTGTCCTCGGTGTGGGCGCTGTCGTCGGTGGCCGGCCCGGGGCTCGGCGGACTGCTCGTCGCGTACGCCGACTGGCGCTGGATCTTCCTCGTCAACCTGCCGATCGGCGCGGCGGCACTGTGGCTGGTCGTCCGTCATCTGCACGAGCCGGAGCGGGAGAAGGCCGCCCGTGCGCGCGTGGACTGGGCGGGCGCGCTCGCGGTGTTCGCGTGCGGCGGGGTGCTGCTGACCGCCCTGGTGCAGGGCGGGGTCGTCTGGCCGTGGCTGTCGGCGCCCTCGCTCGCCCTGTTCGGCACGGGGCTCGCCCTGGCCGGCGCGGTGGTGTGGGTGGAGCGGCGGGCGGAGCAGCCGATCATGCCGGGGTGGGTGTGGCGGCGGCGTACGATCGCGGCCGTCAACCTGGCGTGCGGCTCGCTGGGGCTGCTGATGGTGGCGCCCACGGTGTTCCTGCCGACGTACGCGCAGTCGGTGCTCGGGCTCGCGCCCGTGGCCGCCGGCCTGGTGCTGTGCGTCTGGACGTTGACCTGGTCGGGTTCGGCGGCGCTCAGCCAGCACGTGTACCGGCGCATCGGCTTCCGCGACACCGCGCTGATCGGCATCGGCCTGGGCACGCTGATCCTGCTCGCGTTCCCGTTCCTGCCGTATCCCGGGTCCTGGTGGCAGCCGACGCTGCTGATGCTGGTGCTGGGCGGGGCACTGGGGCTGTTCCAGCTGCCGCTGATCATCGGGGTGCAGTCGTCGGTGGGCTGGGCCGAGCGCGGTACGGCGACCGCGTCGGTGCTGTTCTGCCGGCAGACCGGACAGACCGTGGGCGCCTCCCTGTTCGGCGCCGTCGCCAACGGGGTGCTCGCCGCACGGCTGGGCGGCGCGGGCGACCTGGAGTCCGTCACGCGCGCGCTGGACGCCGGTACGGCCCCGGAGGCGACGCGACGGGCGATCGCCGCGGCGGTGCACGCGGTGTACTTCGGCGCGGCGTGCGCGGCGGCGGTGGCCTTCCTGGTGCTGCTGCTGGTGGCACCGCGGAGGTTCCCGGTGCGCGAGGAGTAGCGGGACGGACCCCGGTCAGCCCCGGTCACGGGCGGCACGCGCATACCGACTGTCCAGTTGGACGAAAACGCCGCGCGGAACCTTAACTCGCGAGTAACGTGCGTGACTCCGCTCGCCCCCACCCACCTCCCTGCGGTCCGCCGCCACGGACCCGAGCCACGCAAGGAGCCCCGGGATGGCCTTCGACGCGCCCTACGACTCCCATGACGACCCGCCGCGGCAACCCCCACAACAGTCCCCACACCCACAGCCCCCGTACCCGCAGCCCCCGTACCCACAGTCCGCACAGCCACAGTCCGCACGGCCACCGTCGTACCCCACCTACCCCTGGCAGCCGCCTCCCCCGCAGCCGCCGCGACCGCGCCCCGCGCCGCCGCGCGAACCCCTCGGCCGCCACCGCGACCTGCGCCTGCTGCGCCGCGCCTACGGCCGGCAGCGGCGCACCGCGTCACTCACCGCGCTCGGCTACTTCACGCTGTTCCTGGTGCTGTCCGCGTTCGCCCCGCAGGTCATGACCCGCACGGTCACCGACGGCATCCCCGCCGGCCTGCTGCTGGCCCTGCTCCAACTCCCGGTCACCTGGCTGGCGATCGCCCTGTACGAGCACACCGCGCGCCGCCGTGTCGACCCGCTCGCGGACCGCATCCGCAAGGAAGCCGAACTGGACGCACGACGAGGAGCGGCCCGATGAGCGGCTTCACCGGCTCGGCCCAGACGATGTCCCTGGTCGCCTTCTCCACCGTCGCCACCCTCACCCTGCTGCTGTGCGTGATGACGGGCCCGGACCGCGACGACCTCGACGAGTTCTACACCGGCTACGGCACCCTGTCCCCGCTGCGCAACGGCCTCGCCATCGCCGGCGACTACATCTCCGCGGCGAGCGTCCTCGGCACGGGCGGGGTGATCGCCCTGTGCGGCTACGACGGTGTCGTACTCGCCCTCAGTACGACCCTGTCGCTGATGCTGCTGATGTTCCTGCTGGCCGAACCGCTGCGCAACGCGGGCCGGTTCACCATGGGCGACGCGCTCGCGCGCCGGCTGCCGGGCCGCGGGGTGCGCATCGCCGCGTGCGTGGTGACGATCGCCGCGCTGCTGCCGTTGATGCTGGTCCAACTGGCCGCCACCGGGCAGCTGATGGCGTTCGTCCTCGGCTTCTCCAGCGCGTCCCTGAAGGCCGGCTGCGTCGTCTCACTCGGCGTGCTGATGATCAGTTACGCGGCGATCGGCGGCATGAAGGGCACCGCGCTCATCCAGATCCTGAAGATCGTGATGCTGCTCGGTTCGGGCGCGCTGGTCGCCGCCCTGATGCTGAGCCGCTTCGACTGGGACCCGGGCGCCCTGTTCACCGCGGCGGCCCGGCGCAGCGGTGCCGGTACGGCCTTCCTGCACTCCGGGCTGCAGTTCGGCACCGGAACCCGCTCCCGCGTGGACATGATCGCCTCGGAGCTGACCGTCGTACTCGGCGGCGCCTGTCTGCCGCACGTCACCATGCGCATGTACACCGCCTCCAGCGCCCGCCAGGTGCGCCGCTCGATGTCGTGGGCGGTGTCGGTCGTCGCCCTGTTCGTGCTGGTCGTCACCGTGGTGGGGTTCGGTGCCACGGCGCTGCTCGGCCGTACGGCGATCGCGGCGGCCGACCCGCAGGGCAACACGGCCTATCTGCTGGGCTCGCGGGCGGTGTTCGGCGCCGAGGTGTCGACCGCGGAGACGTTCCTGTTCACCCTGGTCACCACCGCGGTCTTCCTGACCATGCTCGCCTCGGTGGCCGGGATGATCCTCGCCTGCGCCAACTCCCTTGCCCACGACGTGTTCGCCGCACGGTCGCCCACGATGCCGGCCCGCCGGGAGATGGCCCTGGCGCGCGCGTCGGCGCTCGCCGTCGGCGTGCCGACGATCCTGCTGGCCATCCTGGTGCAGCGGCACAGCCTGCAGCCGCTGGTGACCCTCTCCTTCTGCCTGGGCGCCTCCGCGCTGGCGCCCGCCCTGGTGTACGGCCTCTTCTGGCGCCGCTACACGCGCGGCGGGCTGATGGGCACGCTGCTCGGGGGCTCGCTGACCGTGCTGCTGCTCATGCCGGGCACCGATCTCGTCTCCGGCTCGCCGGCTTCGGCCTTCCCGCTGGCCGACTTCAACTGGTTCCCGTTCACCACCACCGGCATCGTCTCCATCCCGGCCGGCTTCTTCTTCGGCTGGCTCGGCACGGTCCTCTCCGACCGCCGCGAGGCGGAGGAACAGCGGCGCCAGTACGAGGCGGTGGAGGGCTGGATCCTGGCGGGGGCGGTACGCAGGGAGCGTTGAGGGCGGTACGTGGGGGGTGTTGAGGGCGGTACGCAGAGGGCGTTGAGGGCGGTACGCAGAGGGCGTTGAGAGCGGTGCCCGGCGCTCACTCCGGTGCCGCCGCCCCGCCGGTCAGCATGCCGAGCCGGTCGCGTACCCGGTCCGTCTGCGCCTGTACGTCGTCCCAGGCCGCGCCGTGCGCGCGCAGCACGCGTTCCGTCCGGCGGGCGATGCGGTCCGCGTGCACGCGGGCCTCGGCGACGATCTCGGCGGCACGCGCGCGTGCCTCCTCCCGCGAGCGGCGCGCCGCCTCCCCGGCCTCGCCGTAGGCCCGTTCCGCCTCCGCCAGGGCGGCCTGCGCGCGGGAGAGGCGCTCGGCGTACCCGGCCTCGAACGCGGCCTGCCGGTCGGCCTCCTCCCGCTCCAGCGCGGCCCGGCCACCGGCCTCGTCCCTGGCCCGCTCGTCGAGGAGGCCGGTGGTGCGCTGCCGCGTCTCGCGCAGGGCGGCGAGCGTCTTCCCGCGCCCCTCCTTCACCTCGCGCCGGGCGCCGATGCGCAGGGCGTCGGCCTCGGCGCGAGCGGCGAGCAGCCGCCCGCGGGCGTGCTCCTCGGCCTCCGCGCGCAGCGCGTCCGCCGCTTCCCGCGCCGCTCCGCGCACGCTGTGAGCATCCGCCTGTGCCTGCGCCACCTGCTCCCGCGCCGCGCGCCGCGCGCTCTCCCGCACCCGTTCCGCCTCCTGGAGCGCGCTGCGGAACAGCTGCCGCGCACCCTCCCCGAGCGACTCGTACGTCTGCGGGGCGAGGTGCGCGACGACCTCGCGCAACCGCGCGGCCCGCGCCTCCATGTCCTTGGCGAGCACGGTCAGCCGCGCGGCGCGCTCCCACGCCGCGTCCCGGTCGTACGCCAGGACCTCCGTGTACGCGTCGACCTGGTCGGGGCGGTAGCCGCGCCCCCGTACGGTCACGTAGCCGTGCGGCGTCTTCGATGCGCTGCTCACCCTGGGAACCCTCTCCGCGGATTTACACGACAGGACGATGTCGCGCACATCTTGAGGGATCAGACATAAGCGCTCATAACGCGACACTCCGCGGCCACGACACGTTCAGAAATGGGTCCGAGCCCGGCACAGGCACCGGGAAAGGCGCCGAACGAAGCGGCCGGACAAAGCAGTAGGCCCTTCACGCGTACGCGTGAAGGGCCTACTGCGAGTGGAGGAGCCCCCGTCCCGGACCTCAGTCAGCCCGTCAGGCCGTCAGCCGTCAGGCCGTCAGGCCGTCAGGCCGTCAGCGTCAGGCCGTCAGGCCGTCAGGCCGTCAGGCCGTCAGGCCGTCAGGCCGTCAGGCCGTCAGGCCGTCAGGCCGTCAGCGTCAGGCCGTCAGGCCGTCAGGCCGTCACAGGAGGCCGTCCCACATCTGCTCCAGCAGCACCGACCACCAGCTCTCCGGCGAACCGAGCGCCGCCGGGTCCAGTGCGGACAGCTGCGCCTGGAAGTCGACGGTCCAGCGGCCCGCCTGCTCCTGGTTCAGCCCGTACCGCAGCCGCCACATCCGGCCCAGCAGCGCGAGCGAGCGCGCGAACTCCGGCAGTCCGGTGTTCACGAACTGCGGCGGCACCGGAGCACCGCCCGGACCCGCCTCCACCGGTACGGCCACGATGTTCGCGGTGCCGTACTGCACACAGATCGCCCGGCCGAAGTCCGTACCCATGACGAGGTACGAACCCGCGTCCGAGGCCGGCTGCACACCGCGCTCCGCCGCCAGCTCGGCCAGCGTCGGCACCGGGCGGCCCGGCTGTGCCTGCGCCCAGAAGAACGGGCTCATGTCCATCGGAAGACCCGCCACCAGCAGCGTGTGCGCCACGACCGGCGGCACGCCCTGACGCGACACCGCCTGCTGGTCGAACCGGAAGACCCCCGGCCCGAACGCCGCGGCCAGCTCCTGCCCGATGCCCTCCGGCGGGATCGGCGGCGCCACCTGCACCGGCGGCAGCGGAGCCCGCACCGGCGCGGGCCGCGCGGGGCCGTCCGCCACCTGGTGCAACTCACCCTGGTGCGCCAGCAGTTGCTGCATGCCCTGCTGCCGGCTCGTGTGGTCCGTGCCGTACGGCGCGATGGACGTGATGCGCGCCTGCGGCCACTGCTCGCGGATCATCCGCGCGCAGTACGCGCCCGGCAGCTCGCAGGACTCCAGCTCCGTGTGCAGCTCCAGCACCTGGTCCGGCGGCACGTTCATCGAGCGCAGCTCGTGGAAGATCTGCCACTCCGGGTGCGGCGTGCCCGGCGCCGAACGCCGGATCAGCTGCTGCTCCGAGCCGTCCTGCGCGCGGTAGCGCAGGACGGCCTGATAGCCCGGTCCCACCGTCGGCCGCCCCTGCGGCGGGTAGCCGTACGCCGGCGGCGGACCCTGCATCGGGCCGCCCGGCGGCGGCATCGCACCCGGCGGCATCGGCTGCGGGGCACCCGGGACACCGGGCGGCATGCCGGGGGCGCCCGGAGCGCCGAGAGCGCCCGGGGCGGGCGGCGGTGGGGGCGGCGGCGCGCCCGGACCGCCCACGGGAGGCGCGGCCAGCATGGTCTCCGCCTGATGCACGGCACCGGGGGCGGCAGACATGCCTGGAGCACCTGGAGCACCTGGCGGCATACCAGGGGCGCCCGGAGGCTGCGGAGCGCCGGGCACGGGGGGCATGCCGGGGGCGCCGGGCGGGTTCGCCATCCCCGGGGGCGCGGGAGGCTGCGGCACGCCGCCTCCCAGCTGACTCGGGTCGGCCAGCATCGTCGCCGCGTGGTGCACGTTGCCCGGCGGCGTACCACCGGAACCACCCGGGGCACCGGGCGAGTTGGGGGCACCCGGAGCGCCAGGAGCACCCGGGGCACCCGGAGCGCCGGGAGCACCAGGCGCGCCGGGCGCGGCCGGAGCGCCGGGCCCGCCAGGGCCGACGGGCTGCATCAGCTGGGTCGGCACATAGCCGCCCGCGGGCGCGCCCGGAGTACCCGGCGCGCCGGGCGGAGGCGGCGTGCTCCCCGGACGCGCGCCCGGTGCACCCGGGGCGCCCGGCGGAGGCGGCGGCGTACCCGTCCCACCGCGCCCCTTGCGGGGCGGCGGCGCGGCCTTGCTCGTCGCGGCGTCGGCGATGTCACCGGCGTTCGGCGCGAGCGGCCGCCCGGCACCCGGCCCGGCCGGAGTCTGCGACGCGTCCGGCGCACCGCCCGGCCCGGACGGATAGCCGTACCCGGAAGCACCCTGCGGACCACCGGGGACACCCGGCTGAGAACCGGGGCCCTGCGGGTAGCCGTACGTCGGCCCACCGGGCGCCGGCGGAGGCGGAGGCGTGCCGCCCTGCGGCACGGGGGTACCCGGGGCGGGGGTACCCGGGGCAGGGATGCCGGGAACCGGCGTGCCCGGAGCGGGCGTTCCGGGGGGAGGTGTTCCGGGGGCGGCAGGTGCGGCGGGCGTCCCGGACATGCCCGGGACGTTCGAGCCGTCGAGCGCGGGCGCGACCGTCGTGCGCGGCAGTTGGCTGCCGCCCGACATCAGCGCCGTCTTCGCGTCCGGAGCGGCCGCCGGCGGGCGCCGCGGCGCATCGTCCGTCCCGCTCAGCGGCGGCGCGAACACCGTCGCGGGCAGCGGAACCGAACGGTCCTCGCCCGAATCCCCGTTGGTGTCCGTACCGGCCCACGGGGTGGCACCGGCAGGCGCCTCCGGCGCACCGGCACCCGGCGCCGGCCACGCCGTACCGCTCCCGGCGCCACCGCCCGTACCCGCGCCGCCGGTTCCCGCGGTCACCGGAGCCACGGCCTGCGTCTCGGCAAGACCATCGGCGACACCCACGGAACCCGAACCGGAACCAGCACCAGCACCAGCACCGGAACTGGCACCAGCACCAGCACCGGCACCGGCACCGGACGCACCCGCACCCGCCACGCCCACGCTCGCACCCGAGCCCGAACTCTCGCCCCGCCGGTCCGGAATCCCCAGCTTGTCCGCCGCCTCCTGCAACCACTCCGGCGGACTGATCAGGAACGACGTCTGGTTCAGGTCCACCCGCGCCGGCGCCGGTGCCGGCGTCGCGGCCTCGGCCTCGTCGGGACGGCCGTACTCCTCCTCGTACCGGCGGATCACCTCGCCCACCGGCAGCGACGGCCACAGCGTGGCCGTCCCGTCCTGGGCGATCACCAGCCGCTGGCCGCCCGCGTCCGAACGCGGGCCCTCCGCGCGGTCCTCGCCCCACACGACGAAGCCCAGCTCGAACTCCCGCACCCGCACCTCACGATGCTGGTACGCGGGAACGTCCCCGTTGATCCACTCCTCGGCGCGCTCCTGCGCCTGCGCAAACGTCACCATCGTCCGGACCTCACTCCCCCACCGACGCCGAGGACACCGGGACGGCACGCGCGAAACCGCCGTCCACCATCAGGTTCGCCACTGTCTCCAGCTCCGGCGGATTGCCGGCCAGCCGCGACAGGAACGCGTCGAAGTCGTCACCGCACGGCAGCAGCAGCCGCTCCACCCGCTCGGCCGGCGGCCACGACGGATCCACGTCCCGCACGTCGTCGTACGCGCAGAACCAGACCGAACCGATCCGCTCGCCCTTCGCCTTCACCGCGAGCAGACCGCCCTGGACGAACCCGACACCCAGGTAGT
Source organism: Streptomyces sp. NPDC048297 (assembly GCF_043201585.1). Taxonomy (NCBI): domain Bacteria; kingdom Bacillati; phylum Actinomycetota; class Actinomycetes; order Kitasatosporales; family Streptomycetaceae; genus Streptomyces; species Streptomyces sp. NPDC048297. The sequence goes on along the minus strand of NZ_JBICZA010000006.1, from coordinate 150,204 downwards.
CCTTGGTCAGATGGTCCCGCAGGCACTTGTTCACATACACGAGGTCGTTCACCGCGGCCTCGTCGCGCACCGTGAAGAACGGCTGGTCCAGCAGCAGCCCCAACTGGGCGTCGAGCGCCGCGCCCACCGGGGCGCACCCGCCCGCCGCCTTCAGGAACGAGCGGTACGCGCCGGGCAACCGGTAGCCGAGATCCTCCTCGACCCCCTGCACCTGCGACTCCGTCACCGCCACGCCCGACTTCGGCAGCCCGAAGTGCGCCGGACGCGTCTCGTTGAGCGGCCGCGTGCCCCGCTTGGCGTGGTCCACCGCGGTCGTCGCCAGCCCGCCGTGATGCCGCAGCAGCGCCTTCACCTCGACCGGGACGAGCTCCAGGCGCCGCGTACCCGCGACGTGGTGCCACGTCCAGCCGTGCGGCGTCGCCACGGCGGGCACCGTGTCCCACAGCTCATGGCCCGAGGTCGCGAGCGCCGCGTTCGCCGACACGAAGTCCGTCAGCCGCAGCTCGTCGACACCGAAACCCTCCGGCGGCTCGGCGATCTCCGCCGCCGCGCGCGCGTAGGGCCCGAAATCGGGGTAACCGTGCTCGTCGACCCGTACTCCTCTGGGGTGACGCGCCGCCCGCACCGGATCCGGGAAATGCACGACCTGCCCGGCATAGGCCGCGTTCGGCGGCGCGGCTTGCTGCCCGAGCCGACCTGTCGTCATGGCGGTTGCCCCCTGCGGCATCTGTACGGGCCGGCACCGCACCCTCTTTGGTGCGCCCCGACCCGTATCCGACTTGTCTCTCCAACGTCACGGACGCATCGACCGCGCCCATCGCGGTGCCGACAGCCTATGCGGTACGCGCACCCCGGTCACCGGCCCACCGGCCCCCTCCCCACGTCCGCCCCACCTCCACCCCTCTCCGTCCCTCTCCTCCGCCCCTCTCCACCCCGCCCCCTTCCGTGACCAGCCGTCACCCCACCGTGACGGCCGGCACGAACCCTGGCGTGTCGCACGGCCCCAGCTTCCGCACCAGCCACGGCATTTGGCACTCTGTGTCCTTCAGGGGGGATGCCCGGGAGGGAAAGACGATCATGAATACGATGCAGACCGGAGGTGGCGACGTGCGGTCCGGCGACCCACGCATCGGCTGGAGCGGCACCGACACGGCCCCCGCCCCCACCCTGCTGCACCGGCGCGACGGCATCCTCCCCACCGTCGCCGCCGCCCTCTCCGTGCGCGGCGCCACCCTCACCGGCACCGCCGCCCGCGGAGACCACGCCCCACCCCTGCACCCGCTGGTCCAGGACTTCCTCGACACCCTCACCAGCGCCCAGCGCGACCGCTTCACCGGCCGCTGCGCCGAGACCATCCTCATCTCCCGGCACATCACCGCCGCCGACGCCACCCGCAGCAAACGCGCCGCCCGCAAGCCGATGACCAACGGCGAGGCACGCAAGGCCCTCAAGCAGGCCAAACTGACCGCCCGCCGCATACGCGAGGACGGCGACCCGCTGCACGGCGGCTTCGCCACCCCCTGCCGCGCCTGCACGGCCCTCAGCGCCCACTTCGGCGTCCGCATCGTCGACCCCGCCACCGCCGACGCCTGATCCCCCCACCCCGATCCACTCCGCTCCACCCCACTCACCCCCGGCCCGCCCCACCCACACGCACGTACTGACGCACACGCACACGCACACGCACACACGCACACGCACGCCAGAACCACCCACCCATCACGACGATCGAAGGGCCGATGCACACCGACCGCACCTCGACCACCCGCTTCCCCGTCACCGTCGACGTCGCCCTGCGCGCGGCCGGCTGGCAGCCAGGACGCTGGGACATGAGGCAGGCCGAAATCTGGGCCGACACCCTGCGCGAACACACCTCACCGGCCGGACACCGGCATACCGTCTTCCCCGCCGCCGTCGAGGCCTGGGCCGAATTCGGCGGCCTGCGCGTCACCCCCGGCGGGCCCGGCCGCCAGGTCGCCCCCGCCACCTTCCACCTCGACCCGCTCCACGGCCTCCACCACGCCCGCACCCTCGGCGACCTCGGCCGCGCCCTCGGCACCGAGATCAGCCCACTCGGCGAGGAGACCGACACCGCCGCCCTCCTCGCCATCGACACACAGGGCCGCGTCTACACCATCGACCACACCGGCGACTGGTACGTCGGCCCCGACATCGACCACGCCCTGACCAGCCTCATCGCCGGCACGGAACCCACCCGCCTCACCACCGGCTGACCCCCGCACCGCCGCACCGCCTACGCGGCCGGAATCACCGCCGACACGCGGAAGCCCCCCGCGTCCGTCGGCCCCGACACGAACACACCGCCCAGCGCCACGACCCGCTCCCGCATCCCCAGCAGACCGTTACCGCCCGACGGCAGCCCCGCGGCCGACGCCGGCCCCAGCTCCGGCGGACACTCGTTCTCCACCTGCATCGCGATCTCCGCCCGGCGATGCGCCAGCCGCACATGGGTCCGCGCACCCGCCGCGTGCTTGTGGACGTTCGTCAGCGCCTCCTGCACCACCCGGTACGCCGTCTGCTCGACCTGCGCCGCATACACGCGCACCTCCCCCTCCACCGTCAGACGCACCACCATCCCCGTGGCCGCCGACTGCCCGATCAGCTCCTCCAGCTCCGACAGACACGGCCCCTCGGCACCCGCCTCGACCGCCTGCTCGGCCCCCGCCCGCGACGCCGCCTCGGCCGCCGCCACCCGCACCGCGGCGAGCGGCACCGACGCCGAACGCCGCTCCCCACCACCCGCCGCCTCCCCCGCACGCAGCACACCGAGCATCTCCCGCAACTCGGTGAGCGCCTGCCGGCCCATGTCCCCCACCAGCGCCGCGTTCCGCACGGCCTTCTCCGGATCCTTGCGGGCCACCGCCTGCAACGCCGCCGCGTGCACCACCATCAGACTCACCCGGTGCGCGACCACGTCATGCATCTCCCGCGCGATCCGCGTCCGCTCCTCGCCCCGCGCCCACTCGGCCCGCTCCTCCGCGCGCTCCGCCAGCAACTGCAGCTCCCGCTCCAGACTGTCCGCCCGCTCCCGCAGAGACTCCATCAGCCGGCGCCGCGCACCCACGTACAACCCGAGCAGCAACGGCGGGGCCGTCAGCCCCAGCGACGTCGTGATCGAAGCGAACGGAACGAACCAGTCACCCAGGGTCAGATCGCCCTGCGCCATGTCCTGCCGGACCCGCACGAACGTCACGATCATCGTGCCCAGCAACGACATGCCCGCCAGCGCCACGATGATCCGCCGCGGCAGCTCCGCCGCGGCCAGCGTGTACAGGCCGACGATGCCCATCAGGAAACCCATCTGGGCCGGCGTGACCGCGATCGCCACCAGCACGACGGCGATCGGCCACTTCCTGCGCACCAGCAGCACCGAACCGGCGATCAGCCCGAAGACGATCCCCAGGGACGCCGGGATCCCCGCGTCCCGCGCGAACGGGATCCCCTCCGCACCGCATTCCACGGCGGACACCAGCGCGAGACACCCGTCGAGCACCGCACTGCGCCACCTCCCCCACCACCACGGGCCGGCCAGGGCCCGGGTGTGCTCTTCCCCCGTCGCGGTCATGCCTCCAGCCTACGGGCGTAGACCACAGGTTTTCCGGTGAGTTTCACCTCCCGCCCGGGTCCACACTCCGTAACCGAGCGACCTCGAAACCTTCCGATATCCCTCGAACTGGTGAACTCCTGCCGTTCGACCCCGGAACATCACATTCCGGCCGGACGGTATGCCTATGACACAGACACCTGGCAAGTACGCCGACTTCGAGGGGCTGCGCGAGCGGGCGATCGCCTTGCGGCGGGCGAAGCGCCCGCACGCGAAGGACGACCTCCGGGACAGGGCGCGAGAGCTGCGACTCCAGGGGCGGACGTACGACCAGATCCAGGTCGAGCTGGGCCGCTCGAAGAGTTCGATCTCGCTGTGGGTGCGGGACCTGCCAAAACCGGAGCGCCGGAAACGAACCCGCGAGGAGGCCTCGGCGACCGCGAAGCGGGGCTGGGAAGCCCGGCTTCGGCTACGCGACGAGGAGCGCCGGCGCACCAAGCAGACAGCGGCGGCAGAGGTGGATCGGCTGACCGACCGCGAACTGTTCCTGATCGGCGTGGGCCTGTACTGGGCCGAGGGCTCCAAGAGCAAGCCGTACAGCCGACGGGAACGCGTGACCTTCGTGAACAGCGATCCGGACATGATCACGGTTTTCCTGGCCTGGCTGAAGCTGCTGCGCACCGATCCGGGCACCCTCAGGTTCGCCGTACAGATCCATGAGACGGCGAACGTGACGGGCGCCGAGAAATTCTGGGCCGACCATGTCGGCATCGAAACGACCGAGCTCCTGAAGACCACGCTCAAGAAGCACAACCCCAGTACCAACCGGAAGAACACCGCCGAGAGCTACTACGGTTGCCTCCGCGTGGACGTGAGGGACGGAGCCGAGTTGTACCGTCGCATCGAAGGCTGGTGGTACGGCATAGTAGGGGCTGTCACCGCGGCCGATCTTCCAAATCGGACATAGCGGTAATCCCGGGTCGTCTAAGGGCAAGACGTCAGATTTTGGTTCTGATCATGGGGGTTCGAGTCCTCCCCCGGGAGCACATACTCGGTTCGGGTCCTGACCGGTGACACCACCGTCAGGGCCCGCACTCATATCCGCCCAACCCCACCCCGGTATCCTGCGGCTGTCACCCCCACCCACCCTCAGCCGAAGGGCAACTCCGTGAGCGCCATTCGCCCGGCAGCCGTCGTCGTTCTCGCAGCGGGTGAGGGCACCCGTATGAAGTCGGCCACACCGAAGGTCCTGCACGAGATCTGTGGCCGTTCCCTGGTCGGTCATGTGCTGGCCTCGGCCCGTGAGTTGGACCCCGCGAACCTGGTCGTCGTCGTGGGTCACGCCCGTGAGCAGGTCACCGCGCATCTGACGGAGATCGACCGCGGTGTGCGCACGGCCGTGCAGGCGGAGCAGAACGGGACGGGGCACGCCGTACGGATGGGGCTGGAGGAGCTGGGGGGGACGGTCGACGGGACGGTGGTCGTCGTCTGCGGGGACACTCCGCTGCTGACCGGCGAGACGCTGAAGCGGCTGGCCGCGACGCATCAGGCGGACGGCAACGCCGTGACGGTGCTGACGGCGGAGGTCCCGGACGCGACCGGGTACGGGCGGATCGTGCGGGACGAGGCGTCGGGCGCGGTGACCGGGATCGTGGAGCACAAGGACGCCTCGGCGGCGCAGCGTGCGATCCGGGAGATCAACAGCGGGGTGTTCGCGTTCGACGGGGAGTTGCTGGCGGACGCGTTGAAGAAGGTGCGTACGGACAACAGTCAGGGCGAGGAGTACCTGACGGATGTGCTCGGGATCCTGCGGGAGGCGGGGCACCGGGTGGGTGCGTCGGTTGCCGGTGATCATGAGGAGATCGCGGGGATCAACAACCGGGTGCAGCTGGCGCAGGCTCGGCGGTCCCTGAACGAGCGGTTGCTGGCGCGGGCGATGCTCGACGGGGTGACGGTGGTGGATCCGGCGACGACCTGGGTGGATGTGACCGTGACGTTCGAGCGGGACGCGGTGGTGTATCCGGGGACGCAGCTGACGGGGTCGACGCATCTGGGTGAGGGTGCGGAGGTCGGGCCGAACTCGCGGCTCAGGGACACGCGGGTGGGTGCGGGGGCTCGGGTGGACAACACGGTGTCGGACGGGGCGCGGATCGGGGAGGGTGCGTCCGTGGGGCCGTTCGCGTATCTGCGTCCGGGGACGCGGCTGGGCGAGAAGGCGAAGATCGGTACGTACGTGGAGACGAAGAACGCGGCGATCGGTGCGGGGACGAAGATTCCGCATCTGTCGTATGTGGGGGACGCGACGATCGGTGATTTCACGAACATCGGCGCTGCCAGTGTGTTCGTGAACTATGACGGTCAGGAGAAGCACCACACGACGGTGGGGTCGCATTGTCGGACCGGTTCGGACAACATGTTTGTGGCTCCTGTCACGGTCGGGGACGGTGCGTACACCGCCGCCGGGTCTGTGATCACGAAGGACGTGCCGCCCGGTTCGCTGGCCGTGGCCCGCGGTCAGCAGCGGAATATCGAGGGTTGGGTGGCTCGTAAGCGTCCGGGGAGTGCGGCCGCGAAGGCGGCCGAGGCGGCGTCCGGGCGGGGCGTGAGCGAGGACTGACCGGAAACCGGTGCGTCAAACACGGCGTACCGTGATAAGTGCACACCCGCACCCTTACCAGCTGAAGCGCCCTCTCTTGCCCAGCCGAGAGGTCGCCGAGCAGCCGGCTTGGCTGAGACACCTCTGAGGAGACAGTGCTGTGACCGGGATCAAGACGACCGGCGAGAAGAAGATGATGTTCTTCTCCGGCCGCGCCCACCCCGAGCTTGCCGAGGAGGTCGCCCACCAGCTGGGTGTCGGGGTCGTCCCGACGAAGGCCTTCGACTTCGCGAACGGCGAGATCTATGTCCGCTACCAGGAGTCGGCGCGTGGTGCGGACTGCTTCCTGATCCAGAGCCACACGGCTCCGATCAACAAGTGGATCATGGAGCAGTTGATCATGATCGACGCGCTGAAGCGTGCGTCGGCGCGTTCGATCACGGTGATCGTGCCGTTCTACGGTTATGCGCGGCAGGACAAGAAGCACCGTGGGCGTGAGCCGATCTCGGCGCGTCTGATCGCGGATCTGATGAAGACCGCGGGTGCGGACCGGATTCTGACGATGGATCTGCACACGGACCAGATCCAGGGCTTCTTCGACGGTCCGGTGGACCATCTGTTCGCGCTGCCGCTGCTGGCGGACTACGTGGCCGAGAAGGTGGACCGGGGCAAGCTGACGGTGGTGTCCCCGGACGCCGGCCGGGTGCGGGTGGCGGACCGCTGGTGCGACCGTCTGGGTGCGCCGCTGGCGATCGTGCACAAGCGTCGTGACAAGGACGTGGCGAACCAGGTGACGGTCCACGAGGTCGTGGGTGAGGTCGAGGGCCGGGTGTGTGTCCTGGTCGACGACATGATCGACACGGGTGGCACGATCTGTGCGGCCGCGGACGCGCTGTTCGCGCACGGTGCGGAGGACGTCATCGTGACGGCGACGCACGGTGTGCTGTCGGGTCCGGCGGCGGACCGGCTGAAGAACTCGCGGGTGAGTGAGTTCGTGTTCACGAACACGCTGCCGACGCCGGGTGAGCTGAGCGCGGATCTGGACAAGATCAAGGTGCTGTCGATCGCTCCGACGATCGCGAGTGCCGTGCGTGAGGTGTTCGAGGACGGTTCGGTGACGAGCCTGTTCGACGAGCAGTGAGCCACTGACGCCGCTTGAAGATCCTTTTGGGTGCGGCCTCCCTTGCCGAGTAGACTGCTGCAGTTGCTCGGCGAGGGAGGCCGTGGCCGTTTCGGCGGTTCGCGGTGGTCCGTTATCGACGCGCTCTTCGTAGCAGGCCGTTCGTGGCCGGGTGACCACGTCCGTTCTGTTTTTACGAGGAGTGATCCGCATGTCCGAGGTGAAGATCGCCAGCGAGACCCGCAGCGAGTTCGGCAAGGGTGCCGCCCGCCGTATCCGTCGTGAGGGCAAGGTTCCCGGTGTGCTGTACGGCCACGGTTCCGACCCGCTGCACCTGACCCTGCCGGGCCACGAGCTTCAGCTCGCCCTGCGTACGCCGAACGTCCTGATCTCCCTGGACATCGACGGCAAGACCAACGAGCTGGCGATCCCGAAGGCCGTGCAGCGTGACGCGCTGAAGGGCTTCCTGGAGCACGTCGACCTGCTGCTGGTCAAGCGTGGCGAGAAGGTCCAGGTCGAGATCCCGGTCCACACCGAGGGCGAGCTGGCCCCGGGTGGCAACCTGCTCGAGCACGTGCTGAACGCGCTGCCGGTCGAGGCCGAGGCCACGCACATCCCCGAGGCCGTCACCGTGTCCATCGAGGGCCTGGAGGCCGGTGCCTCCGTCCACGCCAAGGACATCAAGCTGCCGTCGGGCGTCTCGCTGGCCGTCGAGGACGACGCCGTGGTCCTGCAGGTCCTGCAGGCGCAGGCCGAGGAGTCCGCCGAGGGCGAGGGTGCCGCGGGCGGCGAAGAGGTCGCCGAGGCCTGAGCCTCGTAGTCATCGCTGGGTCAGCCGCCGCTCTCCTTCGTGGGGGCGGCGGCTGGCGCGTATCGAGGACGCCGGTGAGGGCGTATCAAGGAGAGATGGACGTGAGTACCCCCGCAAGTGGCCCCTGGCTGATCGTCGGGCTCGGGAACCCTGGGCCGGAGTACGCGATGAACCGGCACAACGTCGGGTTCATGGTGGCGGATCTGCTCGCGGAGCGGATCGGGGGGAAGTTCAAGCGGGCCGGGAAGGCGCAGGCGCAGGTGCTGGAGGGCCGGATCGGTCCGGTGGGGCCGGCAAACCGGCGGGTGATCCTGGCGAAGCCGATGTCGTACATGAACCTGTCGGGGGGTCCGGTGAACGCGTTGCGGGACTTCTACAAGGTGCCGGTGGCGAACATCGTGGCGGTCCATGACGAGCTGGACATCGACTACGGCACGTTGCGGCTGAAGCTGGGCGGCGGGGACAACGGGCACAACGGCCTGAAGTCGATGACGAAGGCGATGGGCGCGGACTATCACCGGGTGCGGTTCGGGATCGGGCGTCCTCCGGGTCGTATGCAGGTGGCGGATTTCGTGCTGAAGGACTTCGCGTCCGCGGAGCGCAAGGAGCTGGACTACTTCGTGGACCGTGCGGCGGACGCGGTGGAGTGTCTGGTGACGGAGGGTCTGGAGCGGGCGCAGAGCGCGTACAACTCCTGACTTGTCCGTGCTTGTCGCGCACCGGAGTTGACCGGTCGCGCGGGTATGGCCAATGATCCCGGCCATGCCTGCCTCAGCCACCACTGCCCGCCAGGCCTCGGGGACCGCTCTGCGGTTCGGGAGGGTCGCGGTGATGGGTGCCGTCGCCGTGCTGATTCTGATCGCCGGGGTGTGGGGTTCCTGGGGGACCGCGCAGCACGTGCTGCTGACGAAGGGGCGCGAGCGCGGCACGGTGCGGGTGACGGGTTGCGCGCACGGGGTGTGCGGCGGGCCGTTCACGCCGGCGTCGGGGGGTGCCGGGGTGCGGGGGCGGGTGAAGCTGGCGGAGTCGGTCGCGGTGCGCAAGGGGCAGACGTACGACGTCGTCCTGAAGCCCGGTTCGACGGACGCGGTGCGGTCGGGGCCGGCGGGGATCCTGTACGCCTGGTTGCCGCTGGGTGGTGCGCTGCTGCTGGCGTCGGTGGTGGTCGCGGGCGGGATGCGGCTGATGCGGGCGGCGTGGGTGCTGGGCGGTGCGGGTGTGCTGTTGCTGACGTCGGCGTTCGTGGCGTTGCAGTGAGGCGGGTGCGGGTCCGTGTGCGCGTGCCGTAGCGGTCGTACCGCGCGCAAGGACGAAGGACATGCAGGACATGGGGGTGCCCCCGGGTTCGTACGAGCCCGGGGGCACTGTCGTGTGCGGTGGGTGGGTCAGCCGGTGTTGCGCAGGCCGGCCGCCACGCCGTTGACGGTGAGGAGCAGGGCGCGGCCGAGCAGCGGGTCGGGGGCTGTGCCGGCGGCGGCCTCGTCGCGCTGGCGCTTGAGGAGGGCGACCTGGAGGTAGGAGATGGGGTCCAGGTAGGCGTCGCGGATGCCGAAGGTCTGCTTGAGGTCGGGCTGGGCGTCGAGGAGTCCGCCGGCGCCGGTGACGCGAAGGATCTCCTGGACGGTCAGCTCGTGTTCGGCCCTGATGGTGTCGAAGACGTGCTTGAGGTCGTCGGGGACGAGGGTGTCGACGTAGTGCTGGGCGATGCGCAGGTCGGTCTTGGCGAGGGTCATCTCGACGTTGGAGACGAAGTTGCGGAAGAAGTGCCACTGTTCGTGCATCTCGGCGAGGACGGTGTCCCCTTCCTGCCGCAGGCCCGCCTCGCGCAGGGCCTTGAGGCCGGAGCCGACGCCGAACCAGCCGGGGACGATCTGCCGGGACTGGGTCCAGCCGAACACCCAGGGGATGGCGCGCAGGCCGTCGAGTCCGGCGCCGGAGTCGGGCCGGCGGGAGGGCCGGGAGCCGAGGTGGAGGTCGGCGAGCTGGTCGACGGGGGTGGAGGCGAAGAAGTAGGCGGGCAGGTCGGGGTCCTCGACGAGCCGCCGGTAGGCGCCGTGGGCGGCCTCGGAGACGACGTCCATGGCGGCGTCCCAGCGGGCGAGGGCCTCGGAGGACTGGCGGGGCGCGGTGTGCAGGGCGGAGGCCTGGAGGGTGGCCGCGACGGTCAGTTCGAGGTTCTCCCGGGCGAGGGAGGGGATGAGGTACTTGTCGGAGATGACCTCGCCCTGCTCGGTGACCTTGATCTCGCCTTCGAGGGTGCCCCAGGGCTGGGCGAGGATGGCGTCGTGGGAGGGGCCGCCGCCGCGGCCGACGGTGCCGCCGCGGCCGTGGAAGAGGCGCAGGCGGACGCCGTAGCGGTGAGCGACGTCGCGCAGCCGGCGCTGGGCGCGGTGGATCTCCCACTGGCTGGTGGTGATGCCGCCGAACTTGGAGGAGTCGCTGTAGCCGAGCATGACCTCCTGGACGTCGCCGCGCAGCGCGACCAGGCGCCGGTAGGACGGGTCGGAGAGCATGTCCTCCAGGATGGTGTCGGCGGCCCTGAGCTCGTCGGTGGTCTCCAGGAGGGGGACGATGCCGATCTTCGCCCAGCCGGCGTGGAGGTCGAGGAGGCCTGCTTCGCGGGCGAGGACGGTGGCGGCGAAGACGTCGTCGGCGCCCTGGCACATGGAGATGATGTAGGACTCGATGACCTCGGGGCCGAAGACCTCCAGGGCCTTCTTGACGGTCTGGAAGACGCCGAGGGTCTTGGCGCCGGCCGCGTCGACGGGTGCCGGGGTGGGGGCGAGCGGCCTGCGGGAGCGCAGTTCCTTGGCGAGGAGCCTGCCGCGGTAGTCGCGGGGCATGTCGGCGTAGCGCCAGGATTCCTCGCCGAGGCGGTCGAAGAGCTGGCCGAGGGCGTGGTGGTGGGCGTCGGCGTGTTCGCGGACGTCCATGGTGGCGAGCTGGAGGCCGAAGGCGGCGAGGGTGCGGATGGTGCGGGCGACGCGGCCGTCGGCGAGGAGGGCGCCGCGGTGTGCGCGCAGGGAGGTCTGGATGATCCGCAGGTCGGCGAGGAGTTCGCTGGTGCCGAGGTAGTCGTGGCCGTCTTCGTGGGGGGTGCCGGTGGCGAGGCGCTGCTTGGTGTTGACCAGCTTCTGCCGGATGCAGGTGGCCTTGAGCCGGTAGGGCTCCTCCGCGTTGAGGCGCTTGTAGCGGGGGCTGATCTCGGGCAGCCGGTCCAGGTCGGCGTCGAGGGAGGTCAGGAGTTCGTCGGTGGCGCCGGTGTAGCGGATGGAGTTGGAGAGCAGTCCGCGCAGTTCGTCGATCATCTCCAGGGCGTCGTTGATGCCGTGTTCGTGCTGGAGGATGAGGACGTCCCAGGTGACCTGGGGGGTGACGTTGGGGTTGCCGTCGCGGTCGCCGCCGATCCAGGTGCCGAAGGTGAGGGGGCGGGTGTCGTCGGGGAGGTCGACGCCGGCGCGCCGCAGTTCGGCGGTGAGGTCCTCCAGGACGTCGCCGACGGCTTCGGCGTGCAGTTCGTCGAGGTAGTAGATGGCGTTGCGGGCCTCGTCGGCGGGCTCGGGACGTACGACGCGCAGTTCGTCGGTCTGCCAGACGAGGTCGATGTTCTCGGCGAGGCGGACGTCGTGGCGGCGGCGGTCGGAGGGGAGCACGGGTGCTTCGAGGAGCGCGGCGATGCGCCGGAGCTTGTTGAGGACCGAACGGCGCGCGGCCTCGGTGGGGTGTGCCGTGAACACGGGGCGAACATTGAGGTGCTCGACGGCCTGGCGCAGGTGCTCGGGGTCGGCGTCCTTGAGGCGGTCGGCGGTGCGGGCCAGCAGGCCGCCCTCGGCGGCGCGGCGGGCGCGCAGCTCGCGGCCCCGGTGCACCTGTTCGGTGACGTTGGCCAGGTGGAAGTAGGTGGAGAACGCGCGGACCAGCTTGGCGGCGGTGTCGAGTTCGGTGCCGCGCAGCAGTTCGGCGGCTGCCTCGCCGTCCTCTCGGGTCAGGCGGCGGACCTTCTCGACCAGTTCGAGGAGTTCGGGGCCCTCCTGTCGTACGAGGGTCTCGCCCAGGAGGTCGCCGAGGCGCCGGATGTCGGCGCGCAGCTCGCTGCTGGTCGTGGTGGTCTGGTCGTCGGCACTGCTCACAGGTGCGGCTCCTTGCAGTGTTGAAGCTCGTCCGGGAGGGAACCCGGGGCACCGTGCACCATGCGGCGGGTGCCGCGTACGGGCCGGAACGTCCGGGAAGGGTTCAGAGCGGACCGCGCTGTCCGACCGACTCAAAGGATAGGTGCCGCCGCGGACGCGCTGGTTCTAGGGGCCCTTGCCGCCGCACGACACGCTGCCATACTTACGACGCCGTAGGTTACGGAGCCGTAGGGCAGTACCGTTCGACTCCCGCCCGGTCCCGGCTTCCCGGCACCTGCCCCGACCCTCGACCCCACAGGGGACGCGCATGACCTCCAGTTCCGATGTGATCGACGAAGCCCATAAGGCCCCCGACACACCTGTCTCCTCCGCCACGCTGGGCGGCGAGCAGAAGGGTTCGATCGAGCAGATCACCCTGCTCCTGTTCATCGTCGTGCCGTTCCTGGCACTGGTGGCGGCCGTGCCGCTGGCCTGGGGCTGGGGGGTGAGCTGGCTCGATGTGGGCCTGCTGGTGTTCTTCTACTACCTCGGCTGCCACGGCATCACGATCGGTTTCCACCGGTATTTCACGCACGGCTCGTTCAAGGCGAAGCGGCCGCTCAGGATCGCGCTGGCGATCATGGGGTCGCTGGCGGTCGAGGGCCCGCTGGTGCGGTGGGTGGCCGATCACCGAAGGCACCACAAGTTCTCCGACGCGGACGGCGACCCCCACTCGCCCTGGCGGTACGGGGAGACGGTCCCGGCGCTGATGAAGGGCCTGTGGTGGGCCCATATCGGCTGGATGTTCGACGAGGAGCGGACTCCGCAGGAGAAGTACGCGCCGGACCTGGTCAAGGACCCGGCGATCCGGGCGATCTCCCGCCAGTTCGTCTACTGGACGGCCCTCTCCCTGTTCCTGCCCCCGCTGATCGGCGGTCTGGTGACGATGTCCTGGTGGGGCGCGTTCACCGCGTTCTTCTGGGGATCACTCGTACGGGTGGCCCTGCTGCATCACGTGACGTGGTCGATCAACTCGATCTGTCACGCGGTGGGCAAGCGGCCGTTCAAGTCGCGGGACCGTTCGGGCAACGTGTGGTGGCTGGCGGTGCTGTCGTGCGGGGAGTCCTGGCACAACCTGCACCACGCCGACCCGACGTCGGCGCGGCACGGTGTGATGCGCGGGCAGATCGACTCCTCGGCGCGGTTCATCCGCTGGTTCGAGAAGCTGGGCTGGGCGTACGACGTGCGCTGGCCGTCACGCTCACGTATCGATTCGCGGCGCAACAGCGGTGAGGGCGGCGCCCGGAGCGGGAAGGCGACCGCCGAGGCGGCATGATGGAAGCCGTGGCGACCGACTCCAGCAGCACTCCCAGCAACGACAAGCAGCGGCGTACCCGCCGGACCCGTATGACCGGTGCCGAGCGCCGCCAGCAGTTGCTGGAGATCGGTCGCACCCTTTTCGCGGCGAAGGGTTTCGAGGGCACCTCGGTGGAGGAGATCGCGGCGAAGGCCGGGGTGTCCAAGCCGGTGGTGTACGAGCACTTCGGCGGCAAGGAGGGGCTGTACGCGGTGGTCGTGGACCGTGAGATGCGGCGGCTGCTGGACATGGTGACCGGCTCGCTGACCGCCGGTCATCCGCGTGAGCTGTGCGAGCAGGCGGCCTTCGCGCTGCTCGACTACATCGAGGAGTACACGGACGGTTTCCGCATCCTGGTCCGTGACTCCCCCATCCCGCAGTCGACGGGTTCGTTCGCGTCGCTGATCTCCGACATCGCCACCCAGGTGGAGGACATCCTGGGCCGCGAGTTCAAGTCCCGCGGCTTCGAACCGAAGCTCGCCCCGCTCTACGCCCAGGCGCTGGTCGGCATGGTCGCCCTGACCGGCCAGTGGTGGCTGGACGTGCGCCGCCCGAAGAAGGCGGAGGTCGCCGCGCACCTGGTGAACCTGGCCTGGCACGGCCTGGACGGCCTGGAGCAGAAGCCACGCCTGATAGGGCACCGCAAGGCCTAGCGTCCAGCTTCTGGCCGAGGGGTTCGAGGAACTCCAGACGGTTGCCGACGGGGTGCCCCCGTCACGGCGACGATCATGCTCACGCCTGCTTCACGGCGACGATCACGCTCACGCCTGCTTCACGGCGACGATCACGCTCACGCCTGCTTCACGGCGACCGCGAACAGGCGGCGGAAGGGCATGACCGTGCCGTAGGGCTCGGTCGGGTAGGCCGTGCGGAGCAGGGAGCGGTATTCGGTGAGGAAGGCGTCCCGGGCTTCCGGGTCGTCGGCGAGGGCGGTCAGGGCGGGGCGCAGTCCGGTGCCCTTGACCCAGTCCAGGACGGGGTCCTCGCCCTGAAGGACGTGGAAGTACGTGGTCTGCCAGACGTCGGTCGCGCAGCGGAGGCGGGCGAGGCGGTCCAGGTAGGCGCCGGGGGTGTGGACGGAGTCCGTGTGGCGCAGGACGTCGGCGAGGCGGGACTTCCAGCGCGGGGTGGCCGCGAGTTCGCGCATCAGGGCGTGCAGCGGGGCGTCGATGTTGTCGGGGACCTGGAAGGCGAAGGTGCCGCCGGGGGTGAGGCCGGCGATCCAGTCGGCGAAGCGCTCGGCGTGGCGCGGCACCCACTGCAGGGTGGCGTTGGAGACGATCAGGTCGAAGGGCTCCTCGGGTGTCCAGGTCCGGGCGTCGGCGTGGGCGAAGTCGAGGATCGCGCCGTCCGCCGTGGGGCCCGCGTGGTCGGCGTGGGCCTTGTCGAGCATCTCGGGCGAGTTGTCGTAGCCGGTGATGCGGGCGGTGGGCCAGCGCTGTGCGAGCAGGGCGGTGGCGTTGCCGGGGCCGCAGCCGAGGTCGGCGATGCGGGGGCGTCCCGCGGGCGGCTTCGCCGGGAGGGCGGGGACGCGGGCGAGGAGGTCGAGGAAGGGTCGGGCGCGGTGGCCGGCGTGACGGAGGTACTGGGCGGGGTCCCAGGTGGGTGTCGTCATGGCTCCACTGTCCCGGCGGACTTCTCTTGATGTCAAGAGACTTGAAATCAAGAGACTCCATGTCGACACAACCACTACACTGATCTCCATGGAGGACGAGGTCGATCGGCTGGTCGCAGCATGGCGCCGGGAGCGCCCGGACCTCGACGTGGAGCCGCTCGAAGTGCTCAGCCGGGTGAGCAGACTGGCCCGGCACCTGGACCGCGCACGCCGGCTGGCCTTCTCCGAGCACCACCTGGAGCCGTGGGAGTTCGACGTGCTGACCGCGCTGCGGCGCGCGGGAACGCCGTACCAGCTCTCCCCCGGACAGCTGCTCACCCAGACCCTGGTCACCTCGGGCACGATGACCAACCGGATCGACCGGCTCGCGAAGAAGGGCCTGGTGGAGCGGCTGCCCGACCCGAGCGACCGGCGTGGCGTGCTGGTCCGGCTCACCGACACCGGCCGGGACCGCGCCGACCAGGCACTGTCCGGTCTGCTGGACCAGGAGCGGGCGATCCTCGGTGAGCTGTCCCGCTCCCAGCGGGGCGAACTGGCCGGGCTGCTACGCCAGTTGACCGCCCCGTTCGACAACGTCCCCGGCTGACCGAAGCTCCGCCGGGCCCACCCCGGCCCGCCGGGCGAGCGCCACAGCCGCCAGGGTGGAGTGCACGCCCAGCTTGCCGAGGACGTTCTGCATATGGGTGCGCACGGTGTGCGGGGACAGGAACAGCCGTTCCGCCACGGCCTTGCGGCCCAGGCCCGCGACCATGCAGCGCAGCACCTCCAGCTCGCGCGGGGTCAGCGCCTCCACCAGCCGCTCGCTCTCGGTGCGGTGCTTGCGCGCGACGGTCAGTTCCTTGAGGACACCGGTGAGCAGCGCGGGCGGCAGATGCGTCTCGTCGCGCAGCACGCCCCGGACCACCGTCAGCAGCCGGGACAGGGAGCAGTCCTTGGCGACCCAGCCGGAGGCGCCGGCGCCCAGGGCGAGCGCCGCACGCCGGGGGTCGTCCTTCTCGGCGAGCACCACGATCCGCACCCCGGACTGGGCCGCGCGGACGCCCGCGACCAGCGAGATCCCGTCGACCAGACCGTCCTCGTCGCCACCCCGGACGGGCACGGCCGGGCGTATGCCGGGCAGGGTGCCGCCGAGATCGGCGTCGACGAGGAGCACGTCGTAGCGGCGGCCCTCGGCGACCGCGCGGTCCATGCAGCGCAGCGCGGCCGGGCCGCTGCCCGCGGCGGAGACGTCGACGTCGGGCTCGGCGGCCAGGGCGGCGGCGAGCGACTCGGCGAAGATGCGGTGGTCGTCGACGACCAGGACTCGGATGCGAACCAACGAAACCCCCTTCCCCGGGCTCCGCACGGAGCAGGGGATGGCCAAAGGCCTGGAAGACGCCCAGCAGGACGTCCGGAAAGGTCGGAGCATGACGACGCGCACAGGTACGACAACCGCGGTGGGAACGCCGACCGCACGGCCGCCGCCGTCGCGGAAACTGCTACCCCCACCGCGGGCGCCGTACCCGCCGGTCTCGCCCCCTGATCGGCACCGGCCCCCACCGGTGCTGCTCCTCAGAGTACGGACGGGAGCACGCAGCGGAAGTCGATTTACAGAACTGGCCGTCCCAGGCGTTTATGGTGTGCCGCATGTTTCGTATTGAGGCGGAAGTCGACAAAGACCGATGTGATCTGCTGCGCGCCCGGCTCCGGAACACCAACACGGCGGCCTCCCCGGTGCTGGCGGCACTGCGCGGCACGCCCGGCGAACGCGAAGCCCCCCTGCACGTCTGGGCCCTGGACTCCTCGGGCGATCTGGCCGGCGGCCTGGTCGGCCACACCTGGACGACCTGGCTGCACGTCACCTACCTGTGGGTCGACACCCGCCACCGCGGCCGGGGCCTCGGCTCCCACCTGCTCTCCCACGCCGAACACCTCGCCCACACGGACCGCGCCTGCACCTCCGCCCGCCTGGAGACCTGGGACTTCCAGGCCCCGGACTTCTACCGACGCCAGGGCTACGACGTGGTGTGCGTGATCCCCGACTATCCCCCGGGGGTGACGGAGTACACCCTGACGAAGCGGCTGCCGGTACCGTGAAGCCCACACCCGTGAAAGGAGCCCTGTCCGCCATGACCGCAGAACTGGCAGACTCCGGCACGCCCCACCTTCCCCCCGTGCGGACCATCGGCGAACTCCGTGCCGCGCTCACCATGGGCTACGGCTTCCCCGGCGACAGCGACGAATTCGAAGCCGAACTGGCCCGCGAGATCAACCACGCCGACCCCGCCGATCTCAGCGGCGTCGTCCGTCTGGTCGAGGAGTTCCGCGGCCGGATCATCGCCCGGCAGGATCCCGGCTTCGACGCCGCGGTGGCCACAGCCGCCGCCGAGATCCGGGCTGTCCGAGGGACCGAGCATTGACCGAGGGCAAGCAAGCGGTCATCGCCGAGATCACCCATGAGGCCCTCGCCCGCTGTCGGGCCATCGGCCACGGAGCTTTCGAGGCCGTCGAGGCTCTGCGCGCCGAACTGGAGAAGACCCCGACGCTCGGTCGGCAGGCACGCGGTGCCGTCGGCGGCATGAAGCTCTACACGACACGCATCGAAGCCACGGACAGCCGTCCGGCTCTCACGGTCACCTACGTCTACGACGCCCCACCACCGGAGCCCGGACTGATCCGCATCGCCCTCGTGTCGCCGGTCCGCTTCGCGGGCGGCGGCACCGCGTTCTGAAACCTGGCACCGCCCCCTGACCAGCGGACGTCAGCCGACCCGCGCCGCCCCCGCCGCCGGCACCGCCTCGAAGATGCGAGGGGGTGTGAAGGCGGCTGTGGTGAAGGCGGATTCGATGGTTTTGGTGAGGGTGGCGACGGTGGTGGTTTCCGTGAGGACGATCGCGGAGCCGCCGAAGCCGCCGCCGGTCATGCGGGCGCCCAGGGCTCCCGTTTCCAGGGCCGTGTCGACGACGAGGTCGAGTTGCGGGCAGGAGACGCGGAAGTCGTCGCGCAGGGAGGCGTGGCCCTCGGTGAGGACGGGGCCGATGGCGCGGGTCTCGCCGGCGTGGAGGAGGGAGACGACGCGTTCGACGCGGTGGTTCTCCGTGACGACGTGGCGGACCAGGCGGACGACTTCCTCCTCGTCGCCGAGGCGGGTGAGGGCGGCGTCCAGGTCGGCGTAGGCGATGTCGCGCAGGGCGTCCACGCCGAGCAGGGCGGCGCCCTTCTCGCAGCCGGCCCGGCGCCTGCCGTACTCGCCGCCGCTGTGGGCGTGCTTGACCTGGGTGTCGACGACCAGCAGGCGCAGGCCCTCGGCCGCGAGGTCGAAGGGGATCTGCCGCTGGGACAGGTCGCGGGTGTCGAGGAAGAGGGCGTGCCCCGGCTCGCAGCAGGCGGAGGCCGTCTGGTCCATGATCCCGGTGGGCGCGCCGACGTACACGTTCTCGGCGCGCTGGCACAGGCGGGCCAGCCGCCGGCGAGGCAGGCCGAGGCCGTGGAGGTCGTCGAGGGCGAGCGCGACGACGACTTCGAGGGCGGCCGAGGAGGACAGGCCCGCGCCCGTCGGGACGGTGGAGGTGAGGTGGATGTCGGCGCCGGTGATCTCGTGGCCGGCCTCGCGCAGGGCCCAGACGACGCCCGCCGGGTACGCCGTCCAGTGCGTGTCGCTCTGCGGGGCGAGCGCGTCGAGCCGCAGTTCCACGACGTCGCCGTCGACGTCCGCCGAGTGCAGGCGCAGGATGCCGTCGGTGCGCCGGGAGACGGCCGCCGTCACCCGGTGCGGGAGGGCGAACGGCATGACGAAGCCGTCGTTGTAGTCGGTGTGTTCGCCGATCAGGTTGACCCGGCCCGGCGCCGCCCACACCCCCTCCGGTTCGGCTCCGTACAGTTCGGCGAAGCGGTCCCGGACCTGCGCCTGCTGTGCCCCCACCGGTGCCACTAGTGCCCCTTCGCGATGCTCTGCGTGAACTCCCACGCGTCCGCCACGATCCCGGCGAGGTCCGCGCGGGACGGGTTCCAGCCCAGCTTCTCGCGGGCCGTGTCCGCCGAGGCGACCAGGGCCGCGGGGTCGCCGCCGCGGCGCGGCGCGACGACCTCGGGGATCGGGTGGCCGGTGACCTCGCGGACGGTCTCGATGACCTCGCGGACGGAGAATCCGCTGCCGTTTCCGAGGTTGCAGATCAGGTGCTCGCCGGGCCGCGCCGCCGTCAGGGCCAGCAGGTGGGCCTCGGCCAGGTCCGCGACGTGGATGTAGTCGCGCACGCAGGTGCCGTCCGGGGTCGGGTAGTCGTCGCCGTAGACGGAGATCGCGTCGCGGCGGCCCTGGGCGACCTGGAGGACGAGCGGGATCAGGTGCGACTCGGGGTCGTGGCGCTCGCCGTGGGCGCCGTAGGCGCCGGCCACGTTGAAGTAGCGCAGCGAGACGGCGGCCAGGCCGTGGGCGTTCGCCTCGCTGGTGATCATGTGGTCGACGGCGAGCTTGGTGGCGCCGTAGGGGTTGGTGGGCCGGGTGGGGGCGGTCTCCTGGATCGGGACCTGGTCCGGCTCGCCGTAGGTGGCGGCCGTGGAGGAGAAGACGAGCGTGCGCACGCCCGTCTCGCGCATCGCGCCGAGCAGCGCCATGCTGCCCCCGACGTTGTTCTCCCAGTACTTCTCCGGCTTCACCACCGACTCGCCGACCTGCGAGGACGCGGCGAAGTGCAGCACGCCGGCGTAGGAGGAGTCGAGCCACTTGGCGGCGTCGCGGATGTCGCCCTCGATGAACGCGGCACCGGCGGGCACGCCCTCGCTGAAGCCGGTGGAGAGGTTGTCGAGGACGGTGACCTCGTGGCCGGCCTCCAGCAGGTGCTGTGCCACGACACTGCCGACGTAACCCGCGCCACCCGTCACCAGGTACTTCATCAACTCGCTACCTCTCGCAGTCGCTCTGCCGCGCGCTCCGGCGGCACGTCGTTGATGAACACACTCATGCCGGACTCGGAACCCGCGAGGAACTTCAGCTTGCCGGAAGTTCGGCGAATGGTGAAAAGCTCGAGGTGGAGTGCGAAGTCGTCGCGCTCCACACCGTCGAACTCCTCCAGCCCGCCGAACGGGGCCTGGTGCCAGCCCGCGATGTACGGCGTCGGAGGCTCACCCGCGGAGTTCTCCCCTCCGTCCCGCCCGTCGAAGATCCGGTCGAAGCGCCTCAAGAGTTCCAGATAGACCTTCGGGAATTCTGTGCGTGCCACCTCGTCGAGCGCGAGCAGATCGGGCACGCGGCGCTTCGGGTACAGGTGGACCTCGTACGGCCAGTGCGCGGCGTACGGCACGAAGGCCGCCCAGTGTTCACCCTCAAGGACGACCCGCTCGCCGGCGAGTTCACGCGTGAGGACGGCGTCGAACAGGTTCTCCCCGCCGCTCGCCTTCCGGTGGGCGGCGAGCGAGCGGAGCATCAGCGCGCTGCGCGGGGTGACGAAGGGGTAGGCGTAGATCTGGCCGTGCGGGTGCCCGAGGGTGACGCCGATCTCCGGGCCCCGGTTCTCGAAGCAGAACACCTGCTTGACGGAGGGCAGATGGGACAGCTCCGACGTCCGGTCCGTCCACGCGTCCAGCACGAGCCGCGCCTGCCGCTCGGTGAGGTCGGCGAAGGACGCGTCGTGGTCGCAGGTGAAGCAGACGACCTCGCAGCGGCCGAGGTCGCCGGCGAGCGAGGGGAAGCGGTTCTCGAAGACGACGACGTCGTAGGAGGAGTCGGGGATCTCGCTGAGCTTGTCGCCGCGGGTCGGGCACAGCGGGCACTCGTCGGCCGGCGGGTGGTAGGTGCGGCCCTGGCGGTGGGAGGCGACGGCGACCGCGTCGCCGAGCAGGACGTCGTGGCGGATCTCGGCCGTGGTGACCGTGGGCTCCAGCGGGCGGCGGTCGGCGGCGTCCCGCACGGTGTCGTCCCGCAGGTCGTAGTAGATCAGCTCACGACCGTCGGCCAGCCGGGTCGAGGTCTTCTTCACAACACGTCGCCTTCCATCCGCGCCGAGGGTCGCTGGGGGCGGCCGGGGTCCACGACCCCCCTCTCTCAACACAACCAAACATAACAAACCACAACTCCACAACACCCAGCACGATCACAATCAAACAAAGAACACCAACAGGAGTGTTCAATTACTGAACGCGGAGGCGCAGGTTCCGCCTGGATCAGTTCGCGCGACGAAGCGAGTTCTCATGCAAACCCCCCCAATCGGCGCCGTCCGGCCGGCGGCGGAGCTACGGCTCCCCACCAACGGGCTGGACTACACGATCCTGGCGATCTACTTCGTCGTCGTCCTCGGCATCGGGTTCGCGGCCCGCCGCTCGGTGAGGACGAGCCTCGACTTCTTCCTCTCCGGACGCTCGCTGCCCGCCTGGATCACCGGCCTCGCCTTCATCTCGGCGAACCTCGCCGCCACCGAGATCCTGGGCATGGCCGCGAACAGCGCCCAGTACGGCGCCTACACCGTGCACTGGTACTGGATCGGCGCCATCCCCGCCATGGTCTTCCTGGGCCTGGTGATGATGCCGTTCTACTACGGCAGCAAGGTCCGCTCGGTCCCCGAGTTCCTGCTGCTGCGCTTCGACCGGGCCGCCCATCTGCTCAGCTCGGCCCTGTTCGCGTTCGCCGCCATCCTGATCGCGGGCGTCAACCTCTACGCCCTCGCGATCGTCGTCGAGGCCCTGCTGGGCTGGCCGCAGTGGGTGGCCATCGTGGTCGCCGGCGCGTTCGTGCTCGCGTACATCACACTGGGCGGACTGTCCTCCGCGATCTACAACGAGGTGCTGCAGTTCTTCGTGATCCTCGCGGCGCTGATCCCGATCACCGTGCTCGGCCTGAAGAAGGCCGGCGGCTGGGGCGGGCTGACCGACAGGCTCACCGCGACGCACGGCGCGGACTTCACCACGGCCTGGGGCGGCACCGGCATCGGCCACGCCAACCCGCTCGGCGCGAACTGGCTGACCATCGTGCTCGGCCTCGGCTTCGTGCTGTCCTTCGGCTACTGGACGACGAACTTCGCCGAGGTGCAGCGCGCGCTGTCCGCGAAGAACCTCTCCGCCGGGCAGCGGACCCCGCTGATCGCCGCCTACCCGAAGATCTTCATCGTCTTCCTGGTGATGATCCCGGGTCTGGTCGCCGCGGCCCTCGTCCCGGGCATCGGCACCCCCGGCTCCGGCCTCCAGTACAACGACGCCATCCCCTACCTGATGCAGGAACTGCTGCCCAACGGCGTCCTCGGCATCGCGGTCACCGGACTGCTGGCCGCGTTCATGGCGGGCATGGCGGCGAACGTGTCGTCCTTCAACACGGTGTTCACCAACGACATCTGGGCGCGGTACGTGGTCAAGGACCGCGAGGACGCGTACTACGTCCGCTTCGGCCGGCTCATCACCGTCATCGGCGTCGCCGCCTCCGTCGGCACCGCGTTCCTCGCGTCCTCGTTCTCGAACATCATGAGCTACCTGCAGACGCTGTTCTCCTTCTTCAACGTGCCGATGTTCGTCGTCTTCATCGTCGGCCTGTTCTGGAAGCGGGCGTCCGCGAAATCCGGGTTCTGGGGTCTGCTCGCCGGCACCGTCACGGCGATGACCAACTACTTCGTCCTCTACAAGAAGGGCATCGTCTCGATCCCCTCCGACCAGGGCGCCAACTTCGTCTCCGCGATCGCCGGGTTCGTCGCCGGTGCGGTCGTGATGGTCGCGGTGTCCCTGTTCACGGAGCCGAAGCCGGCGCGGGAGCTGCAAGGGCTGGTCCACGGCACCTCCTCCCCCGGTACGGCCGAGCCGCCCGCCCCCGGTGACGAGGCGTGGTACCGCAAGCCGGCCCTGCTGGGGTGGGGCGCGGTCGTTCTCGCCGCCGCCTGCTACATCCCGTTCTCGTTCTGATCGCGGGAGGATGAGGAGACCATGACCGAGCAGGATCCCGGACACGCCGACCACTACACCGAGCGGGACGTCCAGCGGGAGGTCACCGAGCTGGAGGGCAGGTCCGCGACGGCCGCCCGCATCTTCGACCTGCGCCGCATCATCGGCGCTCTGTTCGTGGTCTACGGCGTCATCGTCACGATCACCGGCCTCACCGACTCCCAGGCCGCGATCGACAAGGCCGAGGGGGTCAACATCAACCTGTGGACGGGCATCGGCTTGCTGGTGCTCGGGGTCTTCTTCCTGGTGTGGCTGAAGCTGAGGCCTGCGGCGGCTCAGCAGGTGCCTCCCGTGGATGCCGAGTAGGGCTGTTCGCCGGGTGCGGGCAGGTGGGGGCTTGTCGCGCCCACGCGGCGGAGCCGCACATCGATACAGCCCCGCGCCCCTTCGGGCGCTACAGGTCCGGGTTCGCCGAATTCGTCAAGGGGATCGCCCTGTCCAGCAGGCCTGTCCGGGCGGCCAGGGCGGCGGCCTCCAGGCGGGAGCCCACGCCCAGTTTCATCAGGACGCGCTGGACGTGGGTGCGGGCGGTGCTGGGGGCGATGCCCATTCCGGCGGCGATCAGCCTGGTGTCCTCGCCGTCGGCGACCCGGACCAGGACCTCGACCTCGCGCGGGGTGAGCATCTGCAGGAGGCGCTGGCCTTCGTCGTCGGGTTGGGCGGCGGGGTTGAGGAGGTCGCTGAAGGCGCCCTGGAGGAGTTGCGGGGCGACCGCGGCCTCGCCCGCGCGGGCCTTCATGATGGCGCGTTCGACGCCCTCGATGCGTTCGTCGTGCCGTACGTATCCGGAGGCGCCTGCGGCGAAGGCCGCGGCGATGCCGCGCGGTGAGGGCACGGGGCCGAGGACGAGGACCGCGACCTGCGGGCGGTCCCGTTTGATGCGGACCACCGGGTCGAAGGCACCCGGCTCGGCCGGCGCCGCCGTGCCCAGCAGGCAGACCTCGGGGGCCCGGGTGATGACCAGCTCGGCCGCGCCCGCGGCCGGCGCCGCCGCCGCCAGCACCCGGTGCCCGCGCAGCTTCAGCGCCGACGCCAACGCCTCCGCGAGCAGGCGGTGGTCGTCGACGACCATGAGCCGCACTCCCATTAGAGCAACCCCCCAGTCCCCCCATGGATGCCCCCACTATGGACGCCCACCGGTCCGCGAGAACAGAGGGCCCCCCGGCGCCTCCGCCCATTCATGCCCCCGGAAGCTACACGCTTGTTCGACGTCGCGCTGCCCCTATGCGCAGAAGTGCCCCGGATCGATGAAAATCCGGGGCACTTCTGTCGATCAGAGTTGATCAGGCGCCTGACAAGGGCGTTCGCGTGTCAGCCGCTCGTGCCGAACGCGAGCGCCAGGTACTCCTTGCCGTAGGAGACCTCGTGCGCGTACACCGACGACATGTACAGCCTGCCCTGCCCGAACAGGATCTCCGCGTAGTCCGGGAGCATCGTGGTCTCCGCGTCCCGCACGGACCGGTCGGCGGGGTTCTCCAGCAGGGTGGTGACCTTGAAGGAGGAGCCGTCGATGCTGACGACCTTGCCGCCCTTGTCGTACGGCGGGTGCTCGTAGGCCAGCAGGTTGCCGCCGTCCATGCGCACCGGGGTGATCGTGTAGCCGTCGCCGGCCTCGGCCCGCCGGCCGGTCAGCTTGCCGGTGGTCAGGTCGAAGGCGACGATCTCGTTGGTCTTGCTGTACTGCTCGCTGCTGCCGTCGTGCTCCGCGGTGGGCAGGTACAGCTTGCCGTCGGCGGCGACGATCTCCTTGCAGCTCTCGACGCGGGTGATGCCGTCGCACTGGCCCTCGTAGGAGTCACGGGGGGCGGAGATGCGGGTGAGGAGCTTCCCGGTCTTGTTGTCGATCGAGAAGTAGTCCGAGACGCCGCTGCCGTCGCCCGCGCTGTCGCCGACGTCGGCGGCCACCACCAGCGGGTCGGTGGAGACGACGCTCGCGTACTCGATGCCCGCGGCCATCTTGTACTCGGAGATCACCTTGCCGCTGACGGGGTCGATGGTCTGGATGTGCAGCGTGGGGTCGTCGAAGCTGCCGCACTTGCGGACCGCGACGAGCTTGGCGCCGCCGCCGTACCCGGAGTCGGAGCAGCCGTCCGTCGTCTTGGGCTGCCACAGCACCTTGCCGGAGGCGACGTCGAGCGCGGCACCGCCGTCGGTGCTGCCGACCGCCACGGTGTGCTGGGCGACCGTCACGTTCTCCCAGCTGATGGGGTAGTCACCGCCGCCGACCGACTTCGACCACAGCTTGGTGCCCTTGTCGAGGTCGATGACCGCGACCTCGGAGCAGCGCGCGGTGTCGCTCTTCGACGGCTCGTAGACGATCGCGGTCTTGTTGTCGTCGGTGACGTGCCTGGTGGCGGCGCAGACCGCGCCGGGCAGCGAGATCGTCCACATCTTGGCGCCGGTGGCGGGGTTGTAGCCGACGATCTCGCCGATCCCGCTCTTGGCGTACACCTTGTCGGTCAGCCAGGAGCCCGCGGTGGAGACGGTGTCCTTCGTCTTGGGCAGCGGGACCTGGAAGAGCATGTGGCTCGCCGGGTCCGCCGGGGCCTTCTCCTTGCCGCCCGAGGACCCGCCCGTGGTGCCGTTCTTGCCGCCCGTGTCGCCCGAGCCGCCCGTGGCGCCGGCGGAGGAGGCGGTGTCGTGCTTGTTGCCGTCACCCCCGGAGGACTTGGTGTACAAGATGCCGCCGCCGACGATCAGCGCGATCACGACGACCGCGGCGACGATGATGACGAGCGCGGTGTTGTTCTTCCCGCCGCCGGACGGCTGCGCGGGCTGCGGCTGCGTCGGCATGCCGGGGCCGCCCGGATAGCCGTATCCCGGCTGTCCGTACCCCGGCTGTCCGTAGGCCGGCTGTCCGTAGGCCGGCTGTCCGTAGCCCTGCTGCGGAGCGTACGGGGCGCCGGGCGGCTGGGTGGGCTGGTTGTACGGGTTCTGCTGGGCGCCCGGGTAGCCGTAGCCGGGCTGGGGCGCCGGCGGCTGGGGCTGGCCGAAGCCGGGCTGCGGCTGGGGCGGGGTCGGGGGCTGCTGCGGTGCCGGGGCCTGCTGCGGGTAGCCGTAGCCGGGCTGCGGGGTCTTCTGGAAGCCCGGCGGCTGGTTCGGCGGCGGGGTGGGGGCCTGCGGCGGGGTCGCGGGGGCCTGGGGCGCGGGCGGCTGGTCCTGCGGCGGGCCGAAACCACCCTGCTGCGGGGGCTGGTTGGGCGGCGGCGGAGGCGGCTGGGTCATGACGGAGGTACCTCGAAGAAGCACTCGGGGCCGGGCGGCCCGGGAACGACGGGGGACGGGGAGAATGACGGCGACGGGCCGGGGCTCACTTGCCGAAGGCCATCATCAGCTTCTCCTTCGTGTCGTCGTTGCCGGTCAGCCGGGAGGTGGAGATGTAGAAGTGCCCGTCGGCCCAGTCGATGTCGCTGTCGAAGAAGGTGTCCTCGATCCGCGCCGTGCCCGCGGGGTTCTGCAGCAGCTTGGCCGGCGTGTGCGAACCGCCCGCGACCGGGATCGACACGATCTGGCCGCCGGCGTCGTAGGACGGGTGCACATAGGCGATGAGGTTGCCGTTCTCGACCTTCACCGGCGCCATCGACTCGTCCGTCGGGGACTTGACGCGCCACCTCTCCTTGCCGGTGGCGAGGCTGATCGCGACGATCTCGTTCGCGCCGTTCGTGTTGTCGGTCGGCAGGAAGAGCGTGTCGGAGCCGACGGCGACGCCCTGGCAGCCCTGGAGGTCGCGTTCGAGGATCGCCCAGCCGCAGCTGGGGGAGAACTTCTCGTCCACCTTGACCTGCGAACGGAACGTGCCGTTCCCGGTGATGGTGGAGATGTTCCAGGCCTTCTTGTCCTCGTTGGTCATGTAGACCACGAGCGGGTCGAGGGAATAGGTCCGCGCGACCGTCCAGCCCTTCTTGAGCGGCTGCTTCCACTTGACGTTGCCGGTGGCCGGGTCGAGTTCGGCGATCTCGTCGTGCTCGTTGCTGCCGACCGCGTCGCAGGTGGCCACCTGGATCAGCTTGCCGCTGCCGCCGGCGAACGCCGTCGGGAAGCAGTCGCTGCCGTACTTCTTCTTGTCGTACATCTTGCGGCCGGTGCCGATGTCGTACGCCGTGCCCGACTGCGAACGGCCCACCATCAGGGTCTTGCCGCTGACGGACAGCTCCACGCTGAGCGCGCTGTCGAACAGCCCGCCGTCGGCGACCTGGCCGGTCCAGCCCTTCTTGCCGGTGTCCAGGTCGATCTGCTGGAGCTGGTTGCACTTGGCGCGGTCGCTGACCCCGCTCATGTAGGCGATGACGACCTTGCCGTCGTCCGACTGCTGCGGGGTGACCGAGCAGATCTTCTGCGGGAACGAGATCGGGTCCCAGGTCGGGTTGCCGTTACCGGTGTTGTAGGCGAAGACCTGCTTGTACGCGGCCTTCACCACCGTCTTGCCGGTGACCCACATGCCGGGCGCGTCGGCGCCGGAACCGGGGGCGTCGGGTGCCGTCTTGTACCAGAGCACCTTCGCCTCGCCGGGCTTGCGGCCCTCGTTGAGGTTCTCCGGGTCCGAACCGCCGTCGCCGCTGCCGTCACCGGGGTTGACCGGCACGTCGGTGGACGGCTTGTTGTCGTCGCTCTTCTCGGCGACCGGCTTCTTGCCGCCGTCGTCGCCACCGCTGGTGACCGCGTAGACGGTGCCGCCGATGACGAGCAGCGCGGCCACCGCGGCACCGATGATCAGGGCCGTCTTCCTCTTGCCCGCAGGACCGCCGGGCGGGGTGCCGGGCGCGCCCGGGTACTGGGGCTGCTGCTGCGGGTAGCCGTAACCGGGCCCCGGGCCGTACGGGCCGGGCTGCTGGGGCTGACCGTACGGACCGGACTGCTGCGGCTGACCGTACGGGCCCGGCTGGGCGTACGGGCCGGGCTGGGCGGCGTAGGGGCCGGGCTGCTGGGGGTAGCCGTAGCCCGGCTGCGGCGGCTGGGCCGGGGGCGCGGGCGGCGTCTGCGGAGGCGTGGGCGGGGCCCCGAATCCGCCGGCGTGCGGCGGCTGGTCCTGCGGTGCTCCGAAACCACCCTGCGGCGGCTGGTCGGGCGGCTGAGTCATCAGCGTTCTTCCCCCTCGTTCACTGATTTTTAGCCACGCCCCTGAGGTTCGATCACGGACCCAAGGTCGTATCAGACAGTTGTCATTCGGCTCTTTTTATCACCGGCGCCGACAGCACAGCGGGCCGCGTCCTCCCCTGTTCCCAAGGGAGGACCGGCCCGTGACGCCGTCGTTATGCGCCTTCACGTCCCCTTCACGCGGCGCACGCGCCCCCTGCGCGAGCCGTGTGGGACAGTCCGGCTTCCGGTCAGGCGCCCTCTGCCGGACGCCTTCGGCCGGGCGCCTGCGGTCAGGCGTCCTCCGCCAGTTCCAGCCAGCGCAGCTCCAGTTCCTCGCGCTCCCCGGCCAGATCGCGCAGCTGGGCGTCCAGTTCGGCGACCTTGCCGAAGTCCGTGGCGTTCTCGGCGATCTGCGCGTGCAGCTTGGACTCCTTCTCGGAGATCTTGTCCAACTGCCGCTCGATCTTCTGGAGTTCCTTCTTGGCGGCGCGCTGGTCGGCCGCGCTCCTCTCCGTGGTGTCCGCCTTGGGCGCCGCGGCGGCGACCTGCGTGGCGACGGCCTCCTCCATGCGCAGGCGGCGCTCCAGGTACTCGTCGATGCCGCGCGGCAGCATCCGCAGGGCGCCGTCGCCGAGGAGGGCGAACACCCGGTCGGTGGTGCGCTCCACGAAGAACCGGTCGTGGGAGATGACGATCATCGAGCCGGGCCAGCCGTCGAGGACGTCCTCCAGCTGGGTGAGGGTCTCGATGTCGAGGTCGTTGGTGGGCTCGTCGAGGAAGAGGACGTTGGGCTCGTCCATCAGCAGGCGCAGCAGCTGGAGCCGGCGCCGCTCGCCACCGGACAGGTCACCGACGGGCGTCCACTGCTTCTCCTTGCTGAAGCCGAACGTCTCGCACAGCTGCCCGGCGGTCATCTCGCGCCCCTTGCCGAGGTCGACGCGCTCACGCACCTGCTGCACGGCCTCCAGGACCCGCACGGCGGGGTCGAGTTCGGCGACCTCCTGGGAGAGGTAGGCGAGCTTGACCGTCTTGCCGACGACGACGCGCCCGCCGGCCGGCTGCGCCTCGCCCTCGGTGCGCGCGGCCTCGGCCATGGCCCGCAGCAGGGACGTCTTGCCCGCCCCGTTGACACCGACGAGACCGATCCGGTCGCCGGGGCCGAGCTGCCAGGTGACGTGCTGGAGCAGCACCTTGGGGCCGGCCTGCACGGTGACGTCCTCAAGGTCGAAGACGGTCTTGCCGAGCCGCGAGCTGGCGAACTTCATCAGCTCCGAGCTGTCACGGGGCGGCGGTACGTCCTTGATCAGCTCGTTGGCGGCCTCGACGCGGAAGCGGGGCTTGGAGGTACGGGCGGGCGCGCCGCGGCGCAGCCAGGCCAGCTCCTTCCTGACCAGGTTCTGCCGCTTGGTCTCCTCGGTGGCGGCGATCCGCTCGCGCTCGGCGCGCGCGAAGACGTAGTCCGAGTAGCCGCCCTCGTACTCGTACACGTCGCCGCGCTGGACGTCCCACATGCGGGTGCAGACCTGGTCGAGGAACCACCGGTCGTGGGTGACGCAGACGAGGGCCGAACGGCGCTCGCGCAGATGCCGGGCGAGCCAGGAGATGCCCTCGACGTCGAGGTGGTTGGTGGGCTCGTCGAGGACGATCAGGTCCTGTTCCTCGATGAGCAGCTTGGCCAGCGC
Organism: Streptomyces sp. NPDC048297; assembly: GCF_043201585.1. NCBI lineage: Bacteria > Bacillati > Actinomycetota > Actinomycetes > Kitasatosporales > Streptomycetaceae > Streptomyces > Streptomyces sp. NPDC048297. The sequence goes on along the minus strand of NZ_JBICZA010000006.1, from coordinate 120,377 downwards.
GATCCGGCGCCGCTCGCCACCGGACAGCGGCCCGATGACGGTGTCGAGCCCCTTGGGGAAGCCGGGGAGGTCGAGGCCGCCGAACAGCCCGGTCAGCACATCCCTGACCTTGGCGTTCCCGGCCCACTCGTGGTCGGCCATGTCACCGATGACCTCGTGCCGCACGGTCGCGGCCGGGTCCAGCGAGTCGTGCTGGGTCAGCACCCCGAGCCGCAGCCCGCCCGAGTGCGTGACCCGCCCGGTGTCCGCCTCCTCCAGCTTGGCCAGCATCCGGATGAGGGTCGTCTTGCCGTCGCCGTTGCGACCGACGACCCCGATCCGGTCCCCCTCCGACACACCGAGCGAGACGCCGTCCAGCAGGGCACGGGTGCCGTACACCTTGCTGATGTTCTCGACATTGACCAGGTTGACGGCCATTTCACTCCTGTGCGCGGGGGCGGATCAGCCTTCAAGCGTAGGGCCTCGGGGGTGCGGGGCTGCCCGCGAGGGGACGGTCACCCTTTGTGATGACGTGATCGGGAACAGGCCGCTACCGTGGAGGGCAGGCAGCAGGATCCCGTCCATGGGAGGAACCATGACCGCCGAGTCCGTCAAGCGCCGCGTCCAGTGGCCGGTACCGCCGCAGGACGGCTACACCGTGGACGACCTGTTCACGCTGCCTGATCTCCCGCCGCACACTGAGTTGATCGACGGGAGCCTGGTTTTCGTGAGTCCGCAGCGCCACTTCCACTACGCCGCGATCCATCTGCTGGCGAACGGACTGCGCAGCACCGTGCCGGCCGATCTGAAGGTCGCGTGTGAGATGACGGTGGTACTGGACCGGCGTAACGGTCCGGAACCGGACATCTCCGTGGTCCGCAAAGAAGCCTTCACCGGCCGACGTCAGACCCGCTTCGAGGCGGCCGACGTCCTCCTCGCCATCGAGGTGGTCTCACCGGACTCCGAGGCCCGCGACCACGACTACAAGCCGCACAAGTACGCCTCGGCGGGCATCCCTCATCTCTGGCTGGTCGACATGGCCGGCCAGGACGACCATCCCGTCGTGCAGGTCTACGAGCGCGGCGAGACCACCGGCACCTACGCGCTGACCGGCATCTACCACGACCACGTCAAGATCAGCGTGCCCTACGACATCAACATCGACCTGACCGCCATCGACCAGTACTGAGTCCCCTCAGAGGACCGTCGCCCCAGCCACCGGCCCCACCGCAGTCCGCACCGCCCTGCACGTCCCCGACGCCCGCAGGGCTTGGGCCACCTTCTCCACCGCAGCGACATCCCGCGCGAGGAACGCCGTCGTAGGACCGGAACCGGAGACCAGCGTGGCAAGCGCGCCCGCACCCCGCCCCGCCTCCAGCGTGTCCGCCAGCTCCGGGAACAGGGACAGCGCGGCAGGCTGAAGGTCGTTCGACACGGATGCCGCCAGCGCCTCCACGTCCCCCTTCGCCAGCGCCTCCAGCAGCTCTGCCGAAGCCACCGGCTCCGGGATCTCCCGCCCCTGCGCCAGTCGGTCGAACTCGCGGAAGACCGCCGGGGTGGACAGCCCCCGCTCGGCCATCGCGAACACCCAGTGGAAGGTGCCGCCGACGTCGAGGGACGTCAGCTTCTCGCCCCGGCCGGTGCCGAGGGCGGCCCCGCCGACCAGGCTGAACGGGACGTCGCTGCCCAGGTCGGCGCAGATGGCGAGGAGTTCGGCGCGGGAGACGCCGGCGTTCCAGAGGGTGTCGCAGGCGAGCAGCGCGCCCGCGCCGTCCGCGCTGCCGCCCGCCATGCCGCCGGCGACCGGGATGTCCTTGGCGATGTGGATGTGCACGGCCGGGTCGATGCCCCGCCGCTCGGCGAGCGCGAGGGCGGCGCGGGCGGCGAGGTTGGTGCGGTCCAGGGGGACCTGGTCGACGTCCGGGCCCTCGCAGGTGACGCGGAGTTCCCGGGCCGGGGTGACGGTGACCTCGTCGTACAGGCCGACGGCGAGGAAGACGTTGGCGAGGTCGTGGAAGCCGTCGGGGCGGGCGGCGCCCACCGCGAGCTGGACGTTGACCTTGGCCGGGACACGTACGGTCACGCTCACTTGCCGTTCTCCCCGTGCTGCTCGTGCTCGGCGCTCCGCTGCTCGCGCTCGGCCGTCTGCTGCTTGTCCTCGCCGGTCTGCTGCTTGTGCTCGGCGATCCGTGCGAACTCCTCGACGGTCAGGGCCTCCCCGCGGGCCTGCGGCGAGATCCCGGCGGCGACCAGGGCCGCCTCGGCCGCGGCCGGCGACCCGGCCCAGCCGGACAGTGCCGCCCGCAGCGTCTTCCTGCGCTGCGCGAACGCCGCGTCCACCACCGCGAAGACCTCGCGCTTGGTGGCCGTCGTCCTGACCGGCTCGGTCCGCCGGACCAGCGAGACCAGGCCGCTGTCGACGTTCGGCGCGGGCCAGAAGACGCTGCGTCCGATGGCACCGGCCCGCTTGACCTCGGCGTACCAGTTCGCCTTTACGGAGGGCACGCCGTACACCTTGTTCCCGGGGGTGGCGGCGAGGCGGTCGGCGACCTCGGACTGCACCATCACGAGCGTGCGCTCGATGCTCGGGAAGGTGGCGAGCATGTGCAGCAGCACCGGGACGGCGACGTTGTACGGCAGGTTCGCCACGAGTGCCGTCGGGGGCGGTCCCGGCAGCTCGGTGACGTGCATCGCGTCGGAGTGGACCAGCGCGAACCGGTCGGCGCGCTCGGGCATCCGGGCGGCGACGGTCGCGGGCAGCGCGGCGGCGAGGACGTCGTCGATCTCCACGGCCGTGACCCGGTCGGCGACCTCCAGCAGCGCGAGCGTGAGGGAGCCGAGCCCCGGGCCGACCTCTACGACCACGTCGTCGGGCCGGACCTCCGCGGTGCGGACGATACGGCGGACCGTGTTGGCGTCGATCACGAAGTTCTGGCCGCGCTGCTTGGTGGGGCGCACGCCGAGCGCCGCCGCGAGCTCGCGGATGTCGGCCGGACCGAGAAGGGCATCGGGGGTGGGGCTACTCACGGGACAAGGGTACGGGGACGCGGTTCCGCGGATTGCCAGGCACCCTGTGCGGCAGCTGAGCGGGGGAATCCGCTCACCGGCGCGGACGGGGTACCGCCGCGCCCACCCGCGCCGCCCCAGCGACACGACTGCCCGCAGCTAGGACGGCAGGACGAGCTGCGGTCGGCGCAGCTGCGGGCAGCGGGTTGCAGGGATACGGCGCCATACAGCCGACGGAACTGCAATTCCCCAGGGGCGCGGGGCTGTATCGATATGCGGCTCCGCCGCGTGGGCGCGACAAGCCCCCACCGGCCCGCACCAGCGGCACGACTGCCCGCAGGGCGATCTGCAGTCGGCGCGCCTGCGAGCTGCGAGCTGCGAGCATACGGCGCCATGCAGCCGACGGGACTGCAGTTTCCCTAGGGGCGCGGGGCTGTATCGATATGCGGCTCCGCCGCGTGGGCGCGACAAGCCCCCACCGACCCGCACCCATACACGCACCCGCACCCGCACCCATACCCGCACCTACGAATGCAAACGTTCCCCACAGTGCGGCCAAGGGCTGGACCCCCTCCGTACGTAGAGCTTCTTCGCCCGGTAGGTCTGTTCCTCAGCGGACGCCTCCTGGGGGCGTCCGCTGCCGCCGAGGCTGTGCCAGGTGTGGGTGTCGAACTGGTAGAGGCCGCCGTAGGTACCGGACGCGTCGACCGCGCCGGGGCGCCCCCCGGACTCGCAGGCGGCCAACGCGTGCCAGTTGAGGTCGTCCGCGCCGTGCACGGAACTCGGCCGGGGTTTCGTCCCCACCCGCACCACCTGCGCGCGCGGCCGGCGCACCACCTCGGAGTCCTCCGGGCGCGGCCTCTCCTGGACCCCGTTGACGGCGCGCAGGAAGTAGGTGACCCGTCGCAGTCCGGGCTCCCCCTGCTGGTCGACGACCTCGGTGCCCTTGAAGAGGGTGGGGTCCTGGGTGCGCCGGACCTGGAACGGGATCTCTTCCTCGCGGACCTCCCGGGTGCCGGTCACCCGCAGCACGGTCACCGTCTGCCCGTCGCGCGGGAAGCTGTCGAGCGGTACGGAGGTGGTGTCCTGGCCGTGCAGCGCAAGCCCGGCCTCCTCGATCGCCTCGCGGACGGTCGCCGCGTTGGTACGGACGGTGCGCGTGCGGCCGTCCGCCATGAACGTGACGGCCCGCTCGGTGCGCACGTCGAGCGCGAGCCCGGCGCGTCCGATGCTCCGCGAGCGTGACGCCGACAGATACGCGCCCTCGGCCCGCACCCCCAGTTCCCTGAGCGCCCCGTCCACCGTGTGCGCCGTCGTCCACACCTCACGCCGCTCACCGTCCAGCGTGAGCCGGACGGGGCGGCCGTAGCGCACGGCGACCTCGTCACCGGCGGCGAGGGCGGTGCCGGGACCGGGCGCGACCATGTCGTGGGCGCCCACGTGCACGCCCTCCTCGGCGAGCAGTTCGGTGACGTCGTCGGCGAAGGTGTGCAGGGTGCGGGGCTTGCCGTCGACGTTGAGCTCGACGGCTTTGTCCTTGGCGACGAAGGCGGTGGTGCCGCCGGCGAGGAACGCGACGACGAGCGCCTGGGGCAGCAGCCGGCGCATCGCGGATTCCGGGCGCTCCCCGAAGCGCCCCCTGCGCCGCCGCGCACCCCGCCCCCGCCCCTCCCCGAGAACCACCGTCTCCGGCGACTCCTCCCCTGGGATCTCCGCTTCGGGGACCTCCGCCCCAGGGCCGTTCGCCATCTGCCACTGCCACGTCCGCGGCGGCTCGGGGACCAGGTACGCCTCGGCCTCGTAGGCGGGCCGGTAGGTGTCCCCGTACCCGCCGAAGCCACCGTGGCCGTGAAAGTCCCGGCCGTAGGGTCCACGGCCGTCGGGTCCACGGCCGTCGGGTTCACGGCCGTAGGGGTCGTACGTCTCGTACTCGTACTCGTACTGCGGCTTGCTCACGCCGACACGCTCCAGGCGGCCAGAGGGGGTCCGGATCGGGCCACCAGAACCTAGCGGAGCGCCCGTCACTCTCCAAAGCGACGCGACTACGTACAGTTGCTTTTCGAACGGACGATCACCGACCGCTCAGCACCCCCTCGGCACCCCCTCAGTAGCCGAACGCGCGTGCCGTGTTGGCGCCCAGGGCACTCGCCAGCGCGTCCTCGTCGATGCCGCGCACCGCGGCCATCGCGCGCACGGTGACCGGGACGAGGTAGGGGGCGTTGGGCCGGCCGCGGTACGGCGCCGGCGTCAGGAAGGGCGCGTCGGTCTCCACGAGGACCAGTTCCAGCGGGGCGACCGCGAGGGCGTCGCGCAGATTCTGGGCGTTCTTGAAGGTGACGTTGCCGGCGAAGGACATGTAGTAGCCCTCGCGGGCGCAGATCTCGGCCATCGCGGCGTCGCCGGAGTAGCAGTGGAAGACGGTGCGCTCGGGGGCGCCCTCCTCCTTCAGGACGCGCAGCACGTCGGCGTGGGCGTCGCGGTCGTGGATGACCAGGGCCTTGCCGTGCCGCTTGGCGATCTCGATGTGGGCGCGGAAGGACCGCTCCTGGGCGTCCTTGCCCTCGGGGCCGGTGCGGAAGTGGTCGAGTCCGGTCTCGCCGACGCCCTTGACCTGCGGCAGCCCGGCCAGCCGGTCGATCTCGGCGAGCGCCTCGTCCAGCGCGGCGTCGCCGCCCGCCTCGCGCGCTCCCTGCCGGGACCAGCCGTCGGGGTCGCCGTGGACGATGCGGGGGGCCTCGTTGGGGTGCAGGGCGACGGCGGCGTGGACGTTCTCGAACGCCGCCGCGGTCTCGGCGGCCCACCGCGAGCCCTTGATGTCGCAGCCGACCTGGACGACGGTCGTCACGCCCACCGACGCGGCTTTCGCGAGAGCCTCCTCGACCGTGCCGGACTGCATGTCGAGGTGGGTGTGCGAATCGGCGACGGGTACCCCGAGGGGGGCCGGGAGCGGCGGTGCCGCGTGCTTGGCGTTCCTGTCGTCGTGAGCGGCGTTCGAAGGCATGCTCCGATCCTACGGAAGGCCCGTGGACGGACATACCGTCGAACGCCCGGTGCTCCGCTCAGCCGGCCTTGCGCTGGAAGGCGTGCAGGAGATCGGACAGATGCCAGTGGTGCGGCTCGTGGTGCTGCCCGTCGTGCCGTTCGTCGGCGCGCGGCGGTACGTCCACCGGGTGCGCCTGCGGCACGGTCGGGTGGTGCCGCTCGGCCGCGCCGCGCGCGGAGGACACCTGTCCCGCGCGCATGATCCGTACGACGTGGCCGTCACAGTTGAGGCATGCGGGCCGGCTCAGCGGGGACGGCACCACCCGGCCGTCGGCGACGTACCGGACGAACTCGTGCCCGTCGCCGTCGGTGTGGTGCTCTATCTCGTACGACTGCTCCCAGCCGTGCCCGCACCTCATGCACGCGAAGGCGTACGACTCGTGAACGACGGCTGTGGCCGTACCGCGCAGGCCGGTCTGTCCTGTGGTCTCACTCATGCCAGCTCCTCCCCTGGAAGGGGAACGGGTGCGTCTCTTCGACCAGTGGACGCCTTCGCCGGCGCGAACGCATCCGTCCTGTCGACTGTTGGACCCGTTTTGGACGTCCCTTGCCCGAACACCCCGCCGAAGGAACCAGCCCTTTGCCTTCACCCCCGCTCGTTTTGCCCCCGCATGGGTCACGCGCTCAGTCGAGAACACCCCTGCTCAGAGCGCATGTCGGCATGCGCCGGGGTACGCGCCCCCGAAGGGGCGCGGGGAACTGCGCGACCAGCCACACCCCGCCCGTACCCCGCAACGCGACCGCCCCCCGAACGGCGCACCCGCCTCACGCACCCACCTCATGCACCCGCCTCACGCACCCGCCTGCTTTGCCGCAACCACCGCATCGAAGACAACCCTCTTCGCGATCCCCGCCTCCACCGCCACCGCGGCAATCGCCTCCTTGCGCCGCTCCCCCGCCTCCTCGCGGACGCGAACCCGCCGCACCAGCTCCTGCGCGTCCAGCTCCTCGGGCCCCTTCTCGGGCGCCCCCTCGACCACCACGGTGATCTCCCCGCGCACCCCTTCCGCGGCCCAGCTCGCCAGCTCGGCGAGCGGCCCGCGCCGTACCTCCTCGTACGTCTTGGTCAGCTCCCGGCACACCGCGGCCCGCCGCTCGCCGCCGAAGACCTCGGCCATCGCGGCGAGTGTGTCGTCGAGCCGGTGCGGAGCCTCGAAGTAGACGAGCGTGCGCCGCTCGGCGGCGACCTCGCGCAGCCGGGACAGCCGTTCGCCCGCCTTGCGCGGCAGGAACCCCTCGAAGCAGAACCGGTCGACGGGCAGCCCGGACAGGGCGAGCGCGGTGAGCACGGCGGACGGGCCGGGGACGGCGGTGACCCGGACGTCCTTCTCGACGGCGGCGGCGACCAGCCGGTAACCGGGGTCGGAGACCGAGGGCATCCCGGCGTCCGTGACGAGCAGCACGCGCGCCCCGCCGAGCAGCTCCTCGACCAGTTCGGGCGTGCGGGCGGCCTCGTTGCCCTCGAAGTACGACACGACGCGGCCCTTCGGACTCACGCCGAGCGCCTGCGTGAGCCGGCGCAGCCGCCGCGTGTCCTCGGCGGCGACGACGTCGGCGCCGGCCAGCTCCTCGGCCAGCCGGGGCGGGGCGTCCGCGATGTCGCCGATGGGGGTACCTGCCAGGACAAGGGTTCCAGTCACGCCCCCATCCTCCCAGGGCCGCGGGGGCACGGGAAAACGACCGCTTCCGGACGGGACGGGCGGTGCACGGGACTCACACAGCACGGTTCCCTACGATGGCGCGGTGACCAGTACCGCGTCCTCCACGGACCTCCGGCAGGGCCAGGCACCACTCGATCGGCGACCGCCGTGGCAGCAGCGGCTGCGCCGATTCGGCTACGCGCCCGCGGCGGACGCCCCCGCGGGCGACGTACGCGACCGGCTGGTGCCGCCGTACGCCGAGCCGAGTCCGCGGCTGTGGCAGGTGCTGGGTGTGCCGCCGGTCCTGGCCGGGCGGATCGCGCGCTGGTCGGGCTGGATCGGTCCGCTGCTGGTGACGCTGCTGGCGGGCGTGCTGCGGTTCTGGAACCTGGGCAGCCCGCGGGCGGTGATATTCGACGAGACGTACTACGCGAAGGACGCGTGGGCGCTGGTCCACCGCGGTTTCGAGGTCAACTGGGACAAGAACGCCAACGACCTGGTGCTGCAGTCGCACGGGCATCTGGCCGTCCCGACGGACGCGGCGTACGTCGTGCACCCGCCGGTCGGCAAGTACGTCATCGGCCTCGGCGAGCTGATGTTCGGGTTCGACCCGTTCGGCTGGCGGTTCATGACGGCGCTGCTGGGGACGCTGTCCGTGCTGCTGCTGTGCCGGATCGGGCGCCGGATGTTCCGCTCGACGTTCCTCGGCTGTCTGGCGGGCACGCTGATGGCGGTGGACGGCCTGCACTTCGTGATGAGCCGGACCTCGCTGCTCGACGGCGTGCTGATGTTCTTCGTGCTCGCCGCGTTCGGCTGCCTGGTCCTGGACCGGGACTACGCGCGCGCCCGGCTCGCGGCCGCGTTGCCCGTCGGCGCGGACGGCCGGGTCCGCCCGGACGCGCAGACCACGGACAACTTCTTCCTCTACTGGCGCCCCTGGCGTCTGGCGGCCGCCGTGCTGCTGGGCCTCGCGATCGGCACCAAGTGGAACGGCCTGTACGTCCTGGTCGCGTTCTTCGTGATGACGGTGCTCTGGGACGTCGGCGCCCGCAAGGTGGCGGGCGGCCGGCACCCGTACCTCACGAGCCTGGTCGACGCGGTCGTCGCCCTCGCCATGGTCCCGGTGGTGATCGCCGTGTACGTGCTGTCCTGGCTCGGCTGGATCCTGTCCCCGGCGGACGGCACGGGCGGCTACTTCCGCGACTGGGCCGCGACCGACGGCAAGGGCGGTCACTGGACGTTCCTGCCGGACTGGCTGCGCAGCCTGTGGCACTACGAGCACGAGGTCTACAACTTCCACGTGCACCTGACGTCCCCGCACACCTACCAGTCCAACCCGTGGAGCTGGCTCGTGCTGGGCCGCCCGGTGTCGTACTTCTACGAGTCCCCCACCCCCGGCACGGACGGCTGCCCGGCGGACGCCACCGAGAAGTGCGCCCGCGAGGTGCTGGCCCTCGGTACGCCGCTGCTGTGGTGGGCGGGCTGCTTCGCGCTGCTGTACGTGCTGTGGCGCTGGGCGCTGCGGCGCGACTGGCGGGCCGGGGCGATCGCCTGCGGGATCGCGGCCGGCTATCTGCCCTGGTTCCTGTACCAGGAGCGGACGATCTTCCTCTTCTACGCGGTCGTCTTCCTGCCGTTCCTGTGCCTGGCGCTGGCGATGATGATCGGCGCGATCGTCGGCCCGCCGGGCTCCAGCGACACCCGCCGCGTGGTGGGCGCCTCGGCGGCGGGCGTGCTGGTCCTGCTGATCGCCTGGAACTTCATCTATTTCTGGCCGCTGTACACCGGAACCGCCATCCCCATCGACTCCTGGCGTTCACGGATGTGGTTGGACACCTGGGTCTGATCACAGTTTTGACAACACCCGGCAACTCCCGTCCCCGGAACGACCCGTAACCGCTTACATTGCTCCTTCGGCCCGCCTTTTGAACGTGTTCAGGAAAGGGGTGGGCTCAGGACGGGGGCACGGGGAGGGGAAGCGTCATGGCCAGGGGAGTCAAGGTCGCCGTGGTCGGCGGTGCGTGCGTGGTACTGGTGGGCGGGGCCGGGTGGGGGCTGTACAACATCGCGCACGCGCTCACGGGGGACGGGGAAACCGGGAGCGGGAGCGGGGGGCACCGCGCGGTGGAGACCGGGCCGCCCAGCGGCGCCGAGGTCACGGACACCGCGCGGCAGTTCTTCACCGCCTGGGAGAAGGGGGACGCGGCGCAGGCGGCCACGTACACGAACTACCCGGAGGCGGCCCAGGAGTTGCTGACGGCGTACAGCGGTGACGCGCACATCGGCCAGGTCCACATCACGCCCGGTGCGGCCACCGGCACGACCGTGCCTTTCACGGTCAAGGCAACGGTGTCGTACGACGGGAAGTCCCTGCCGCTGGACTACGACGGCGAGTTGACGGTCGTGCGCGGCAAGACCTCCTACCGGCCGCTGGTCGACTGGCAGCCCTCCGTGGTCCATCCGGAGCTGGAGCGGGGCGACACGCTGGCGACCGGCGAGTCGGCGGCGCCCGAGATCGAGGCCGTGGACCGTAACGGCGCGGTGCTGACGAAGGACAAGTACCCCTCGCTCGGCCCGGTCCTGGACGAGCTGCGCCAGCGGTACGGCGACGCGACCGGGGGCCGGCCCGGGGTGGAGCTGGTGATCCGGCACGCGGACACGGCGGACGGGGAGGGCCCGGCCGACACCACCCTGCTCACCCTCGCCAAGGGCAGGCCGGGCAAGCTGCGCACGACGCTCAGCGCGAGCGCGCAGGCGGCGGCCGAGGCGGCGGTGCGCAGGTACCCCGAGTCCTCCGTGGTGGCCGTCAAGCCCAGCACCGGCGAGATCCTGGCGGTCGCCAACCACCGCGACGACGGCTTCAACGCGGCCTTCCTCGGCGAGCTGGCCCCCGGATCGACGATGAAGATCGTCAGCGCCGCGACCCTCATCGACAACAACCTGACCACCGCGAACGGCCCGGCGCCCTGCCCGCCGTCGGCGGTCTGGCAGAGCCAGACCTTCCAGAACCTCAAGGGACTCCAGCCCGACGAGCACGCCACCCTCTCCGACAGCTTCGCCCGTTCCTGCAACACGGCGTTCGTGAAGTTCGCGGACGAGGTGAAGGTGGACTCCCTCACCCAGGAGGCCCAGGAGCGGTTCGGGCTCGGGCAGGACAACTGGAAGGTCGGGGTGCCCTCCTTCGACGGCCGGGTCCCCGCCTCCGGCGGCCCGGACACCGCGGCGAACCTGATCGGCCAGGGCCAGGTGCAGCTGAGCCCGCTGAACATGGCCTCGGTCACGGCGACCGCCATGACCGGCGCCTTCCGGCAGCCGGTGATCGTGCCGCTGTCCCTGGACGACCGGGAACCGGCACGTGCGCGCGGGCTGTCCCCGAGCACGGTCCAGCAGCTGCGCGCCATGATGAACCGCACCGCCCGCAGCGGCACCGCGGCGGGCGTGATGGCCGGCCTGGGCGGTGACATCGGCGCGAAGACCGGCTCGGCGGAGGTCGACGGGCAGGCCAAGTCCAACAGCTGGTTCACCGGTTACCGGGGCGATGTCGCCGCCGCCGCGATGGCCCAGGACGCCGGGCACGGCATCGACGCGGCCGGACCGATTGTCGCAAGCGTGCTACGGAGTGCGGGCTGAGGTCACCCGGCCAGGACGGGACTCTAGGGTGGGTCCCGTCGTTGAGGAGTGTGAGGGCTACGGGGACCCTGGGGAAAGCGCGGAGGAACTGAGGAAGTGGGCAAGAGAAGGCGTGTCGCCGAGCGACGGAAGACCAGCCCCGCCGTACTCGGCGGGGTGATCGCCGCGGTCGTCGCCGGCGCCGGGGTCGGCGCCTACGCGCTGTACGACGGCGGGGCGTCGGCCGAGGAGCGGACGTCCGCCCACAAGGAGATCCCGTCGGGCCCGCCGACCGCGGCCGAGGTGCGGACGGTGTCCGCGCGTTTCCTGACCGCCTGGCAGCAGGGCCGGATCGCCCAGGCGGCGGCCGTCACCGACGACCCGGCCGCCGCGACCGCCCTGCTCACCGCCGCCGCCAAGGACGCCCACCTCAAGGGCCTCACCCTCACCCCCAAGGCGGCCACCGGCGCCGCAGTGCCGTTCTCGGTGGCGGCGACGGTGTCCGACGAGAACCTCAGCAAGTCGCTGGCGTACGACAGTTCGCTGACCGTCGTGCGCCGCAAGAGCGACGGCAAGCCGCTGGTGAGCTGGCGGCCCGCCCTGGTCCAGCCGGACCTGAAGGACGGTGACACACTGGTCACCGGCGAGTCCGGCACCCCGCCGGTCAAGGCGCTGGACCGGGACGGCGGCGTGCTGACGGCCGAGGCGTACCCCTCGCTGGGCTCGGTCCTGGACGGCCTGCGCGAGAAGTTCGGCAAGACGGCGGGCGGCAAGGCCGGCATCGAGCTGCGGGTGGTGCGCGGCACGGCGTCCACGAAGGCGGGGCTGTCGGACAAGACGCTGGTGACGCTGAGCCAGGGCACGCCGGGCACGGTGCGCACCACACTGAACCCCCGGCTCCAGGAGCAGGCCGAGCAGCTGGTCGGCAGGAGCAAGCGCGCCTCCGTGGTGGTGATGCGGCCCTCGACCGGCGAGATCCTCGCGGTCGCCAACAGCGAGCACGGCTTCAACGTGGCCTTCCAGGGCTCTCTCGCGCCCGGGTCCACGATGAAGATCGTGACGTCGACGATGCTGTTCGAGAAGAAGCTCATCACGCCGGACGCCTCGCATCCGTGCCCCAAGACGTACAAGCTCGCCGGCTGGACGTTCCACAACGACGCCGACTCCGAGATCAAGAAGGGCACGTTCAAGCAGAGCTTCGGGGCCTCCTGCAACAACGCCTTCATCGACTTCGCGCCGAAGCTGTCGAACAGCGACCTGACGAAGGAGGCCCAGCAGGTCTACGGCCTCGGGATGAACAACTGGGCCATCGGGGTCCCCACCTTCGACGGCGCGATCCCGGTGCAGAGCGGCGCGCAGATGGGCGCCTCGCTGATCGGGCAGGGCGGGGTGCGCATGAACCCGCTGAACATGGCCTCGGTGGCGGCGACGGTGGAGTCGGGCACGTTCCGGCAGCCGTACCTGGTGTCCCCGGACGTGGACCACCGCACGCCGGCGAAGGCCGCGCGCGCGATGTCGTCGACGACGCAGGGCCAGCTCAAGGACGTCATGCGGTTCACGGCGGCGTACGGCACCGCGGCCAAGGCGATGGCGGGCCTGGGTCCGGACTACGGCGCGAAGACCGGCTCGGCCGAGGTCGACGGGCAGAAGAAGCCGAACGGCTGGTTCACCGCCTACCGGGGCGATCTCGCCGCCGCGGGCGTGGTCCAGGCGGGCGGCCACGGCGGCGACACGGCGGGACCGATCGTCGCGGCGCTGCTGAAGGCGGGGAGCTGATCAGTTCCCGACCGGCTCCTGATCCGTTCCTGATCCGCTCCCGACCAGCTCCTGATCAGTTCGTGATCAGTTCCTGATCGGCTCGGCCGTGTAGGTCCGCCGCAGGAACCTGACCAGCGCCTTCGCGTCGAACTGCACCACTTCCACGCCGCCCGGCGAGTGGAACTCCACGACGGCCTGGACGCGCCCGCACGGCCACACCCGGACGTCGCCGCTCTCGGCCGGTGCCCGCAGCCCCTTCTCCAGCAGCGCGCGCGAGAAGGTCCACTCGTGCGGTCCGGGCAGACCGAACCGGACCGAGCGGGGATCGTTGTCGGGGTCGTACCGCAGCACCACGGGTACGGCCCCGGGATCCTGGGTCTCCTCGTCCGTGACGATATGGGCGCGCGCGTACTGTTCGACTACAGACATCGGATCGCCCTCTCACGTTCAGTGACCTCTACGGAAGCCCCGCACTCACTTCTTCTCTAATGTCGCATATTTTCCGATTTACACACACTCAGAGATGAGACCGCCTCTCTCTTGCAAAGCCTTCGCAACAAGCCTCTAAAATCGTCGGGTGCATGTACCTGACGGATTCATCGACGCTCCTACCTCCGCTGTCACCGGAGTAATCGCCGCCGGCGCCCTCGCGGTGAGCCTGCGCGGCGCCCGCCGTGAACTTGGGGGCACCTCCCGCGCGAGCGAATTCGAGCGTGGGGGAGAAAAAACGGCCCCGCTCGCCGGTCTGGTCGCGGCGTTCATCTTCGCCGTGCAGATGCTGAACTTCCCGGTCGCGGCCGGAACGAGCGGCCACCTGCTCGGCGGGGCGCTCGCCGCGATCCTCGTCGGGCCGTACACAGGTGTGCTCTGTGTGTCGGTCGTCCTGCTCATGCAGGGCGTGCTGTTCGCCGACGGCGGGCTGACCGCGCTCGGCGTGAACATCACCGACATGGCGATCGTCACGACCGTGGTCTCCTACGCCGTCTTCCGCGGGCTGCTCGCCCTCCTGCCCAACGGCCGCCGCTCGGTCACCGTCGCCTCCTTCGTCGCCGCGCTGCTCTCCGTGCCGGCCGCCGCCGTCGCCTTCACCCTCATCTACGCGATCGGCGGCACCACCGACGTCTCCATCGGCAAGGTGGCGACCGCGATGATCGGGGTCCACGTCCTGATCGGCATCGGCGAGGCCGTGATCACCGCGCTCACCGTGGGCGCCGTCATCGCCGTACGCCCGGACCTGGTGCACGGGGCGCGCGGCCTCCAGCAGGGCCTGAAGCTGCGGGTGAACGGCGAGCTGGTGGACGCGCCCGCCGTGGCCGCGGCGCCCGTGGCGGCGCGCACCTCCCGGCGCACGCTGTGGATCACCGGTCTGGTCGCCTCCCTGGTGCTCGCCGGGTTCGTCAGCTTCTACGCCTCCGCCAGCCCCGACGGCCTGGAGAAGGTCGCGCACGACAAGGGCATCGACAAGAAGGCCGGGAAGCACGCCTCGGAGGACTCCCCGCTGGCCGGCTACGGCATACGGGACGTCTCCGACGCGCGGCTCTCCGGAGGCCTGGCCGGCGTGATCGGCGTCGGTGTCACGGTCGTGGCGGGCAGCGCGGTGTTCTGGGCCCTGCGCCGGCGCCGCGGCGCGGACGTCTCGCCCGCGAATCCGGGGCTCTGAGGTGGGGGCGGGTGGGGGTACCTCCCGCGCGAGCGAATTCGAGCGTGGGGGAGCGCACCGGCTCTACCGGCACGGGCACTCGGCCGTGCACGCACTGCCGCCGCACACCAAGCTGGCCGCCGTGTTCGCCTTCGTGGTGGTCGTCGTGTCGACCCCGCGCGAGGCGATGTGGGCGTTCGCGGCGTACGCCGTGCTGCTCGCCCTCGTCGCCCACCGTGCGCGCGTGCCCGCCGGATTCCTTCTCAAGCGGCTGCTGATCGAGGTGCCGTTCGTCGCGTTCGCGGTGCTCATGCCGTTCGTGGCGGAGGGCGAGCGGGTGCACGTGCTCGGGCTCTCGCTGAGCGTGAACGGGCTGTGGGGCGCCTGGAACGTGCTCGCCAAGGGCACCCTCGGTGTCGCCGCCTCCGTGCTGCTGGCCGCCACCACCGAGCTGCGCGAGCTGCTGCTCGGACTGCAGCGGCTGAAGCTGCCGCCGCTGCTCGTGCAGATCGCCTCCTTCATGATCCGCTACGGCGACGTCATCACCGACGAGATGCGCCGGATGCGGATCGCCCGTGAGTCCCGCGGCTTCGAGGCGCGGGGCGTACGGCACTGGGGCGTGCTCGCCAAGTCCGCCGGCGCCCTGTTCATCCGCTCCTACGAACGCGGGGAGCGCGTGCACCTGGCCATGGTGAGCCGCGGCTACGCCGGTTCGATGCCCGTCATCGACGAGGTGACCGCGTCCCGGGCGCAGTGGTCGTACGCCCTCGCCCTGCCCTGTGCCGCCCTCGTCGTCCGTCTGCTGGGATGGTTCCTGTGACCGATGTGAATGATGTGACCAATGGGGCTGATGGGGCTGATGGGGTCGATGCGGCCGATGTGACCGCGCCCGCCTCCCTTGAGGTCTCCGGCCTCGCCTTCGCCTACCCCGACGGCCATCAGGCCCTGTTCGGCGTGGACTTCTCGATCGCGCGCGGCGAACGGGTCGCCCTGCTCGGCCCGAACGGCGCCGGCAAGACCACCCTCGTACTGCACCTCAACGGCATCCTGGGCGGCGGCACCGGCACGGTGACCGTGGCCGGGCTGCCGGTCGGCAAGCGGCACATGGCCGAGATCCGGCAGAAGGTCGGCATCGTCTTCCAGGACCCCGACGACCAGCTGTTCATGCCGACCGTGCGCGAGGACGTCGCGTTCGGCCCGGCGGCGGCCGGGATCAAGGGGGCGGCGCTGGAGGAGCGGGTGCGCACCGCGCTGGAGCGGGTCGGCATGGCGGACTTCGCCGACCGCCCGCCGCACCACCTCTCCTTCGGCCAGCGCCGCCGGGTCGCCGTCGCGACGGTGCTCGCGATGGAGCCGGAGATCCTCGTCCTGGACGAGCCGTCCTCCAACCTCGACCCGGCCTCCCGGCGCGAACTGGCCGACATCCTGCGCTCGCTGGACGTCACGGTCCTCATGGTCACGCACGACCTGCCGTACGCCCTCGAACTGTGCCCGCGCTCGCTGATCCTCAGCGACGGGGTGATCGCGGCGGACGGCCCGACCGGCGAGCTGCTCTCCGACGACACCCTGATGCGCGCCCACCGGCTGGAGCTGCCGTTCGGCTTCGACCCGCGGTCCGTGACAATGGGCGCGTGACGTCTCAAGACGAGCGAGAAGAGCGGGAAGAGCGGGAAGAGAGCGGCGCCGCCGCCGGTTCGCTGCGGCTGGACGACCAGCTGTGCTTCGCGCTGTACGCCGCCCAGCGCGCCGTGACCGCCGCCTACCGTCCGCTCCTCGACGACCTGGGGCTCACCTACCCGCAGTACCTGGTGCTGCTGGTCCTGTGGGAGCGCGGCGAGACCAGCGTGAAGGAGCTGGCAGGTGCCCTGCGCCTGGACTACGGCACCGTCTCACCGCTGCTGAAGCGGCTGGAGGCTGCGGGCCTCGTACGCCGGGAGCGCGCGGCGGACGACGAGCGCTCGGTGCTCGTCACGTGCACCGGGCGCGGGGAGCGGCTGAAGGAGCGCGCGGCGCGGGTGCCGGGCGTCGTGCTCACCAGCTCGGGGCTGGAGGCGCAGGAGGTCGTACGGCTGCGCGAGGAGCTGTGGCGGCTCACCGAGCGCGCCGATGGTGCGGCGGCCGACCTCCGCTGATCCGATCCCCGTTGATGTAACGATCCTGCTGCGCTGATCCCGCCGAGGAATCGCAGGCTCAGGCCTGCTGTTGTAGGCGCTGTCGCAGGCGGTCGGCCGGAGAAGCTGTCGCCCGCGGTCGCGCGATGGACACGACGGGACGCGACGGGACACGACGGGAAGGGACGGCGGGCGTGGACGTGGGCGTGGACGTGAACGGCACGGTGGCCGAAGGCTTCGAACCGGTCAGGGAGGCGTTCGCGGCGAACTTCCCCCTGCTCGGGGATCGCGGCGGCGCCGTCGCCGTGTACCGGGACGGCCACAAGGTCGTGGACCTGTGGGGCGGCACCCGGGACATGGACGGCACGGCCCCCTGGGAGCCCGGCACCGCGCAGATCATGCGCTCCGCGACCAAGGGCGTCGCCGCCGCCGCGCTCCTGCTGCTGCACCAGCGCGGCGAGCTGGACCTGGACGCCCCCGTGGGCGCGTACTGGCCCGAGTACAAGGCGGCCGGCAAGGAGCAGACCCTCGTGCGGCACCTGCTCGCGCACCGCGCCGGTGTGCCGGTGCTGGACCGCCCCCTGACCCCCGCGGAGGCCGTCGACCCGGACCTCGGCGCGGCAGCCGTCGCGGCACAGGCGCCGGTGTGGGAGCCGGGCACGGACCACGGCTATCACGCGCAGACCTACAGCTGGACGACCGGAGAACTGATCCGCCGGATCACCGGTCGGCCCGTCGGCGAGTGGATAGCCAGCGAGATCGCCGCGCCCGCCGGCGCCGACCTGTGGCTGGGCCTGCCCGACGCCGAGCAGGCGCGTGTGGGCCGTGTCGGTCCCGCGGTGGAACCGGAGACCTCCGGCGCCCTGAAGACCCGCCCCAAGCGTGCGGTGGCCGAGGCCTACGCCGACCCGGACTCCCTCACCCGCCGTGCCTTCGCCGCGATCACCCCGCTCCCGGACGAGAACGACCCCGCCTACCGCGCCGCCGCGCTGCCCGCCTCCAACGGCATCGCCACCGCGGACGGCCTGGCCCGCTTCTACGCCTCGCTGATCGGCGACGTGGACGGCGGCACCCGCCTGTTCACCCCGGCCACCATGGAACTCGCGCGTGCCGAGCAGTCCGCCGGACCGGACCGGGTCCTCGTCGTGGGCACCCGGTTCGGCCTCGGCTACATGCTGCACGGCAGCGCCTCGCCGCTCCTGTCCCCCGCCTCCTTCGGCCACCCGGGGCGGGGCGGCGCCCTCGGCTTCGCCGACCCGGAGGCGGGCATCGCGTTCGGCTACGTCACCAACGGCTTCCGCCAGAGCGTGACGGCGGACCCGAGGGCGCAGGCACTGGTGCGGGCGGTGCGCACGGCCCTCGCGCAGACCGGCTCACACGTCGAGCGGGCCGGCTGACTCAGACGCCGAGCAGGCCGGCCGACTCACACGCCGAGCAGGCCGTCTCACGGTCGAGCACGCCGACTCACACGTTGATCGGATGCGAGATCCGTCCGGACTCCGCGTCGATCTCCCCGTGGGCCTTGGCCAGCAGTTGCATGGCGAGTTCGTTGAGGGCACGGGCGCCCGCTATCTCCTCGCCGACGCGGGGCTGGTTCGCGTCGATGGTGTGCCGGCTGGCGTGCCCGTGCGCTCTGACCTCGGTGCCGTCGGGCAGACGGACCAGGGCGGCCGCGCGCGTGTGCTGGTCGTCCTCCATGAACTCCATCTCGACGTGCCATCCCACCGTGGTGTGCATCATGTCGACCACCTCCGGAAATCCACTGATTCCAGGGTGCTCCCGCACACGGGGAACGTCATGTCGGCCGGGGCCCGCCGGTCTCAGCCGCCTTCAGCCACCTCAGCCGCCCTCAGCCACCTCAGCCGCCCTCAGTCGCCCGTCTGCTTGTCGAAGCTGGCGAAGTAGGCGGCGGCCATGTCCTCCTGGGCGTGGCCCTGGGCGGCGGCGCGGGCGAAGCGTTCGGCCGCCGCGGCGGCGACGTCGAGCCGTACGCCGTTGCCCTCGCCGGCCGCCACGATCAGCCGGGCGTCCTTCTCGGCGGTGGCCACGGCGAACGAGGCCGGGGTCAGCTTCCCGTCGAGCAGCAGCGCGGTCTTGGCCCGCAGGTACCCCATGTCCAGCGGGCCGCCGTCGATGAGGTCGAAGAACCCCTGCGGGTCGACGCCGAGGCCCTTGGCGAGGGCGAGCACCTCACCGGCCGCCGCGGTGGCCGCGAGGACCCAGCTGTTGGCGACCAGTTTGAGCCGGCTCGCGCTGCCCGTGGCCGCGTCCTCGCCGGTCCACACGGTCTTCGCGCCGATCGCGTCGAACACCGGGCCGACCATCTCCCGGCCCTCCCGGGGGCCGGCGGCGAGCACGGTCAGCTGACCGGCCTCGGCGGGCTGGCGGGTGCCGAGGACGGGGGCGTCGTAGAAGACCAGCCCGTGCTCGCGGGCGAGGTCGGCCAGGTGGGCGACCATCTCGGTGCCGGCGGTGGTGCACTGCGCCCACACCGTGCCCGGACGCAGCGCCGGGGCGGCCTCGCGCAGGACGTGAAGGACGGTGTTCCCGTCGTACAGCATCGTCAGTACGACATCGGCGCCCTCGACGGCCTCGGCGGGCGTGCCGGCGACCTTGATCCCGTCGGCCGCGAGCGGCTCGGCCTTGTCCCGGGTGCGGTTCCAGGCCCTGACGCCGAGTCCGGCGCGGGCGAGGTTGCGGGCCATCGCGGCCCCCATGATGCCGGTGCCCAGGACGGCGACGGTCGGCTTGTCGGTCATGAACGGCTCCCTGTCGGATCCCTGCCGAATCCCGGTCGGGTCCCTGGCAGATCCCTGCCGGATCCCGGTCGGACGATTCGGTCCCTATCCGGCATGCAACATCAGTCCGATGCCCACGACCAGCAGACCCGCCGCCGCGACCCGGGGCGCCCCGAAGCGTTCCTTGAAGAACAGCGCGCCGATGGCCGCGCCGACGATGATCGAGGACTCCCGCAGGGCGGCGACGGGTGCGAGGGCGGCGCGGGTCTGGGCACACAGGACCAGTCCGTACGCGGCGACGGACGCAAGTACGGGCCCCGCCTTGTCGGCGATGACCTGGCGCGCTTCGGAGGGGAGGTCGTGGAAGTGGCGGCGGAGCATAGACACGGCGCTGTTCCTCGAGGGGTGGTGAGACGGGGCTGCCCCGGCCAGCGTGCGGCCGGGGCAGCGACGTGGAGCGGATTCTGGCCTAGTAGGGCTGGTCGTCACCGGCCGAGCAGCGGGCCCGCCCCGTTGCCTTCTAGACGGCCCCGGCCTTGGGGCTCCCGGCCTTCCGGCCCGGCATGACTTTTGCCCCCTGTCGACGGTGCTCGCATCAATGACCCGGGGGGTGGTGTCACCGGGTCGGGAGGCGCCGGTAGATCGCTAATAGGGGCAGGAGCGCCGGTCCGCCGGCAACGCTCTTCGTCACGTGGTTGCCGGATGCCGGCGCCGTGCCTTGGCCGGGAAGACAAGACCCTCTCAGGAGGACGTTCGTGATCGACACCCGCGACGTGGCCGTGTTCCTCGGTCTGGACGTCGGCAAGGGCGAACACCACGCCACCGGTATGACGCCGGACGGCAACCGCGTCGTCGACAAGCCGCTGCCCAGCAGCGAACCCAAGATGCGGGCCATGCTCGACAAGCTCACGGCCAAGTACGGCCGGGTCCTGGCCGTGGTCGATCAGCCGGCCTCGATCGGCGCCCTTCCGCTGGCCGTCGCCCGCGGTGCAGGCTGCGGGGTCGCCTATCTGCCTGGGCCGACGATGCGGCGGATCGCGGATCTCTACCCCGGTGAGGGCAAGACCGACGCCCGCGACGCGGCGATCATCGCGGACGCCGCCCGCACCATGCCGCACACCCTCCGCGGCATCGAACTGGACGACGAGACGATCGCCGAACTCCACATGATCGTGGGCTTTGACGACGACCTCGCCGGTGAGGTCACCCGGGTCGCCAACCGGCTCTGTGGCCTGCTCACCCAGATCCATCCGCACCTGGAACGCGTGCTCGGCCCGCGTATCCAGCACCCGGCCGTACTCACCCTGCTCGAACGCTTCGGCTCGCCCAAGGAGATCCGCAAGGCCGGACGGCGCCGCCTGGTGACGCTGCTGC
This sequence comes from Streptomyces sp. NPDC048297, assembly GCF_043201585.1. Taxonomy (NCBI): domain Bacteria; kingdom Bacillati; phylum Actinomycetota; class Actinomycetes; order Kitasatosporales; family Streptomycetaceae; genus Streptomyces; species Streptomyces sp. NPDC048297. Next base: position 99,481 of record NZ_JBICZA010000006.1, on the reverse strand, counting down.
GGCCCAAGGCACCCAGGATGGCGAACGCCTGGTCGAGGACATCTTCACCGCCCTGGACGAGCAGACCGTGGTCGTCAGGGGCACCGACGCGGCCACGGTGATCGTGCCCAAGCTCGCCAGGAACCTCGCCGCACTGCTCGACCAGCGTAAGGAGTTGGCAGCTGACATCGAGGAGTTGCTCAAGTCGCACCCTCTTTCCGGGCTCCTGACGTCGATGCCGGGGATAGGCGTCAGGACCGGAGCCAGGATCCTCATCGACGTCGGCGACGGCACCACCTTCCCCACAGCCGGGCACCTCGCCGCATACGCCGGGCTCGCCCCCGTGACTCGAAGATCCGGGTCCTCGATTCGCGGTGAGAGCCGGTCCCGCCGGGGCAACAAGCACCTCAAACGGGCGTTCTTCCTGGCCACGTTCGCCGCCCTGTCCGATCCGGCCTCCCGGGCCTACTACGAGCGCAGGAAGGCCGAGGGCAAGCGGCACAAGCAGGCCCTGATGTGTCTCGCCCGCCGCCGCGTCGACGTCCTGTTCGCCATGCTCCGTGACGGTACGTTCTTCGAACCTCAAGCCGTCCCCCAAGCCGCCTGAAACATCACCAATCAACCGACCCGCCCCTTGACGAAAGAGATAGGGGCACCCCCCGGCCGGGCCCGCTGCCATGTTGGTCAGCTGAGGATGCCAGTGATCTCCTGGCCGGTGAGCGCTTGAGCGATCTGCCAGCGCATACCGCCCCGCGAGCCCTTGATCAGAACGATGTCGTTCGGTCGGAGGAGCTTGTCCAGTATGGCCGTCGCCGTTTCGTTGTCCCGAACGATGGCAACCTCGACACCAGCGTCAGCCGCGCCCAGGGCAAGCTGTTTGGCCATGTCGTTGCCCACGGCGATGACGAGGTCGATGCCGTACTCGCCGGCCATCTGCCCAACGTCCCAGTGCGCTTTGGCCGCTTGGTCGCCCAGCTCCAGCATCTCCCCGAGCACGGCGATCCGCCGCGATACGGGCCCGTCGTCGGCGGCCTGGCCGGTCGTCTGGTCAGTCACCGAGGACCACGCCCCTGCCTGCATAGAACCGGGACAGGCGGGCCCATGGGACTCGGTGGGCCTCCTGGGATACGCCGGGCAGCCCGGACGGGTTGTGCAGCATCACGCCCTCCTCATAGACACCGACGGCGAGCACCAGGTGCCCGCCCTTGCTCGGTGGGTCGTCGTCAGTCGTGCGGATCGTCTTGTGGACGGGCAGCAGCACCAGCCGCCCGCCCGTGACCTCCTCATGGACACGGGCGGCGGGCAGGTCCGGGATGGACTCGGCCTGGAGGGACCAGCGGCCCCGGACGTGCTCGGCGAACGGCTGATAGATCAGCCCCTTCACCTGGTCCCCGTCGCGTACGTAGGCGCCGGCCTCGCACAGCTCCCGGACGAGCGGCACGGAGGGTGGCACCGGCCGCCTCCAGTAGTCCAGCGCCATCCGCAGGCACGCGACACCGCACATCCGAGGCGCCCAAAACGCGTACTCCTGCGGGTCGGTGGCGCCGGACTTCTGCCAGAGCGGGTCATCCGCCGCGTCCCGTTGGCCGGTGATGAACTCCGGGACGAGGGCAGCGGATTCCCACTGTGCGTAGTAGGGCACGGGGTGAAGGATGCTCGGGGCGCTCATGCGCCCCAGTCTCGCCTAGGGCAGGTACGCGGGTTTGGTGAACGCGCTCCTGACGAGGTGCTGCATCAGGGTGGGATACGGGATGCCCCCGGCCCTCGCCATGGTGGCCAGGTTCCCGTGTTCGGAGAGGCCGGGGAGGGTGTTGCACTCCAGGACAGTGACCCGGCCGTTCGCTGCGGCCAGGAAGTCCACGCGGAGCACACCGTGGGCGCCGATCATCCGGAACACGCGGCGCGCGAGGTACTGCATGGCCTCCGTGGTCGGAGCCGGCAGGATGGACGGGCAGTGCTCGACGCGGAGATCAGGGTTGTGCTTGGCCTCGTAGTCGTAGAACTCGTTCTTCGACTCCACGTCGTGGACGGGCAGTTCCGTCAGCCGGCCATCGATCTCAACCAGGCCCACGGTGCACGGGATGCCCTGGACGAACTCCTCGACCATGTACTCGGCGTACGGGTCGGCCTTCGTCGCCTCCAGCAGCTCCGTCAGCTTCGCCTCATCGCGCGCAATCCCAGCGGCGAGCTGCCGCCGCCGGAAGACGGCTTCATGAACACCGGGTAGCCCAAGGTATGGCGGACGGTGGACGCGGTGGCGGCAAGGGACAGTTCCGGGTAGTGCACCGGCGTCCAGAGCGGCGTGTCGATGCGCTCCTGCGCAAGCATCCGCTTGAAGGTCGGCTTGTGCATCCCGATCGCGGACGCCATGACGCCGGACCCGGTGTACGGCAGACCGATCGTGTCGAGCGCCCCCTGAATCTTGCCGTCCTCACCGCCCAGCCCGTGGAGCCCCAGGAGGGCGACGTCGATACGCCCGGGGAGCTCGGATAGCGGCGTCTCTGCCGTGTCGATCAGCTCCGTTTTGAGCCCGGCCGCGGCCAGTGCTTTGGACGCGTGCTCGCCGGATGCGATTGACCCGGGCCGTTCAGGGGAGTTTCCTCCACACAGGACACCGATCCGCAGGGTCTGGATGTCCGGCACCGTCGTTACTGTCACGTTCTCTCCTCGTGAGGTGACATCGGTGGTGTCCTCGGCGCGGCGGCTGAGCCACTGCCAAGAGGCAGCCGCCGCGCCGAGCTGGGTTCGCCCCAGATGTTCGGCCGCCCTTATCGCGGGCGGCGGTCTGTGGTGCTGGCCCCTGCCAGAGCAACGCCCCCGCACCGGGGGAACGGACGGGCGAGCGGGGCCGGGCGTGGTGCCTACCAGTGGAGGCTCTGGCCCTCCGGGGTCACGCGCACGGTGGCCTCTTCCAGCGCCGGCGTGCCAGCGGCATGCCAGCGGCCGAGGTGTTCCTCGACGGCATCCCAGATGCCTGCGAGGGCCACCCTGCCGGACGATCCAGCGGCCGTCCTCTTCGTGGAGTGCGGCGAACGCGCCGGCAGAGGCGTCGACGAGTACGTCCTCGTCGTGCGGCCCGTGCCGCAGTTTCAGGCGCTGCGCGGTCGGCACGGCGAACTGTGCGACGAACCGGGTCGTCCAGTCGTCCAGGACGTCGGCGCCGATGATGGCCTCGCGTTCCTTGCCCACACTGAGGTCCGGGAGCAGGCCGAGCGGGGGCGCGATGTGGGGGCGGGCGAGCATGAAACTGACGTGTCCGCCCAGTACCGGCCCGGAGGCTGTGCCATCGTCGTGGACGGTCAGACGCACCAGTTCGGATGCGTTCAGCCAGCCGCCGATGGTCGTCAGGATCTGCCCGCCGGGCTGCGTCTGCTCGAGCCAGTCCGCAGGCACCGTGTGTACGGCGCACGTGGCGATGATCCGGTCGTACGGTGCATCGTCGTCACCGCCGAGGAGGCCGTCACCGATCAGGAGGTTGGGGTACGTGCCGAGCCGGCCGAGAGCCTCCCGGGCCCGCGAAGCCACCTCCTCGTCGTACTCGATCGATGTGACATGGCGGGCGCCCACGCGCGCGGAGAGCACTGCGGTCGAGTAGCCGGTGCCGGTGCCGATCTCCAGCACCTTCATGTCCGGCTCCACCTCCAGGTCCTCGAGCATGCGCAGCACGAGCGATGGGAGCGTGCTCGAACTGGTCGGCTCCCGCATGATCTCGCCGCGGATGTCCGCCGGCTTGATCGTGCCCGCGATCTGCGTCACGAGGGATTCGTCGGCGTAGCAGGCTTCGAACCAGCCGTCCTCGTCCTCCATGACCGACGCCCAGGCGGTGGGCGCTGAGCCGGGCACCATGCGGAAGAACCCGTTGCGCAGGAACTCGTGCCTGGGTACGGCCGCGGCGGCGTCCTTCCACGGTTGTGTGCGCAGGGAGCCGCTCGCGGTCATGCTGTCGATGAGGTGCCGGAGGAGCTGTTCGTGGTCGCTCACGGCTTCCTTTCCAGTAGGTCGGCCAGGGCTGCGCACATGGGCAGGCCGGTCTCGTGCTCCAGCCAGTGCCATTGGCCGGACGGGTTGCATTCGAGGAACCACCATTGCCCGTCGGAGTCCAGCGCGAAGTCGAAGGCGCCGAAATGGAGCCCGAAGTGGTCCATGTACTCGTGGAGCGCGAGCTCGATCTCTGCGGGCGTAGGCACGGGGGTGTAGCTCAAGCGGCTGTAGTCGGTCCGCCAGTCCAGGAGATCGGAATCGATCCGGACACTGAAGGTGTGCGGCCCGATGACGGTCACGCGGATGTCGGCTGTCTTCGGTACGCGTTCTTGGAACAGGTGGGCGGTGCCGGCGACCCTGTCGTCGATGTCCTCGGCCCTCACCTCGGCGATCTTGACGACGGAGGAGACGTCGTCGACCCGGTACACGGGGTTCCACAAGGGTTTGTAGATCACCGGCCCGTGCCGCTTGATGAAGGCCCTCGCCGAGTCGGGGTTCGACGTGATGAGGGTGCGCGGCACCTGTAGGCCGGCCCCGACCGCGGCAGCCAGACCGGACGGCTTGAACTCTGCATCGCCGGTGAAGTGCGGGTGGTTCACGTACAGGCAGTTCGGAAGCGAGGCGATCACGCCCCCGATCCCGTAGCGGGCTTGGGTGATGGCGAACCGCTCGTCCTGCTCGTCGAGGTGCGGGAACGCGAAGCCGGTCGGACGCCGGTAGTACAGCGCGCGGACATCGTCGAGGTCGGCAGTGCGCGAGGGGGTGTCGAGGCGCCCCCGGATGCCGTCTGGGGTGATCTCTGCCTCCACCGACAGTGATGCGGGGAAGTCCCCCGAGTCGAACCGCACGACCGGGACACCCCAGGTCATCACGGCGACCGTCGTCCGGGTCCAGAAGCGGGCTGTCAGGACGGCACTCTGGGCACCAGGGAGCTCCGTTGTCCTGCTCAGCAGCAGTACACCCGTGGGGGCGATGGGTTCGAAGGCGGTCACAGGTCCTCACTCAGGGAGTCCGGAGCCTTCACACACCCGATCTCAACCAACAGCTCGAGTAACTCCTGGACGGCCCATCCCATTCGCCGCAGGTGGCTCACGGCCTTCGCGTAGTCGCCCGGCAGCTCGGCCTGGATCGCCTGGCGGGCGCTGCCGATGAGCTGCGCGACCCGCGGGTCGCGCTTCTCGGCCTCGAGTGTGGTGGCGATGCCGACGAGCTGCATCAGGTGGCCGCGCAGTCGCCGGCCCAGCTCCTCCACCCGTTCCTCGGAGGGAGCCACGGTGTCGAGCACATCGCCGGCGTCGTCGAGCAAGGCGTCCCCGTCGTAGGGCTTCCAGGCGCGAACTGCCGCGAGCGCTTGTCGCACGGCTGCCTCCTTCGGGAGGCGCGCGGGCTCAACCGGGTGGTTCCACCGGGGCACGGCATCGCCGGTGCGTTGGGGAATCACGGTCGCTGTCACTGGCCCTCAACCTCTCTGCGGAGGTCGCACCACACCGTGGTTCCCTGGTCGTTGCTGCCCCAGGTCCCTCCGTTCTCCGCCACCACTGCCGCGACGAGGGTGAGACCCCTGCCCGTTTCGGCGTCGTCATCTGCTTCGTGGGGCTTGATGATGGCGGGCATTCCGTCGTCGACCGTGATGCGCAGAGATTCGCCCTGGAGGGCGAGACGGAGCCGGATCTCCTGGGTGCCGCTGTGGAGTAGGGCGTTCGTCAGCAGCTCGGAGACGATCAGCATCGCCTCGTCGATCAGCGCTTCGCATCCGCCGAACCGGAGTTTCGCGGCAGCGATCCGCCGTATGGCCCCGATGCGCCAAGCGTCCGTCTCGCGGGGCGGCGCGTCACCACGGCGCGGAGCAACCTGAATGCGCTCGTCCATCAGGTCCCCGTCACGGCGGAGGCCGGCGCGAGGCGCCTCTACGGCTGTCGTCGTCATCACGTCCTCTTGGGGGAACATGGAGCCGACCGGACCAGCGCGCGGGAGGCACTGTCGCAGTGCAGTAAGGGCGCGTAGGGCAGTCCCTGTGCGGCATCAGCAAGTGCACGTCGACAGGTGCTCTGCTGAGCCGTGGTGTGCTTCATCGTCATGGTCGGCTCCATGTCGAAAGGCCAGTGACGACATGGTGGGCCCACAACTAAGCCCCAACTAGCCTGACTTCAGGCTAGTTGGGGCCAAATGTTGACTGCGAGTCACACTTGCGAGGTCAGCCAGCTCCCGTACGAGAGAAAGCTGTCGGGAAGACGTCGGTGTGCGGCTTCCAGACTGGCGTACGTGTCCCTCACCGTCGGGTGGTACTTGGCCTGTTGCGGAGCCGTTCTACGCGCCTTGAGCAGGCTCGAGAACGAGGCGTCCGTCTTGCCCGTCCACATCTGCGCGCGGGCGACCTCAGCCCAGTGGTGGCTTGTCCGGGACTTCGGCCAGTCATCCGGAATGACAAGGCTGTCCGCCTCCTCCACGGCCTTGTCGAACTTGTCGAGTTCAGCGAGGACTGACACCCGGTGCACGCTGACGTTGGTCCCGCCGAACGCCATCCACAGCACCTTGGGGGACTCGCCGGTGCGGCTCGCGATGCGCTCGGCCTCGGCGAGGTGCCCCATGGCCTGTTCCTCGTTGTGCGCCCGGCCGGCCATCACGGAGCCGCCAAGGTGGAGCTGCCCGGTGACGACGTCCCGCTCCCGCGACGCCTCCGCCTGCCCGATGGTTCGCAGGCCCAGGTCAACGAGCCGCTGCCCGGTCCTGAACTTCCCCTCGCGCAGGTAGGTGAGGGCGCGGAAATACTGGTAGGCGCCTCCGAACACCGCGCTGCTCGCGCGCTGTGCAGCCCAGTCCAGCCGAGCGAGCGAGAGCTGCGCCAGGTCCGCGTATCCCAGCTTCGTCGCCACGTCGTACGAGGTGCGATAGAGCGAAGCGAGGACGAGCCAGCCGCCGCTGGCGCCCTGCGTGTGCGCCGCGGTGGTCGTCTCCTCGATCAGGCCGGCGACTTCGCCTGCTGCACGCTTGATTTCGCCGGCGCGGACGGCTGCGCACAGGCTCTCGGAGTCCTCCTGCAGCTCATGCAGCGGGCGGGCCGAGATGTCGGGGTCGGGCCCCAGGTCGTAGACGTCCAGCGCCTCACGGATCGGCGCTATCAACACGTCCAGTTCGTCAGCGCGCAGGTCCTCCTTGTACGGCTGCCCGATGATGGTGGCGACCTCGACCCGCATGGCGCGGGCCAGGCAAGCGACGGCGTGCGGGGTGGCAGACAGCCTGTTCTGTTCGATCTTGGTCAGCGTGTCGTACGGGACTCCGGAGAGGTCGGCCAAGCCCCTTTGAGTGAGGTGGCGCTCCCGGCGAAGACGCGCGATCCGCACGCCGGTGTGGTCCTGAGGCAGAGCGTGCATACTTGACTCCTGTTCTGCTTCGACACCAGAACGGTACCCCGCTATCGGCTTCGAGGGGCACGGACGAACCCCGCTCCCCCGAGGAGTGGGGTTCGTCGTTGACAGCCCGTCATGTTGCTTTCCCCTCCCCGGGGTTGTGCACGGGGATCCTGGCAAACGGATCATTCCTCTCGGCTCGCGCGGGACGTACGTACACCTCCCGGGAGACGCGCGAGCCCGCCCGCCAGCGGCCTGCCCGCTCAAGCTCCTCGTCCGTGGCGTCGTTCTGCGCAAGCTCGGTCGCGGCGCCGGCGCGGACGCCCTGCGAGGAGACGTGTCGGCCGTCGGTCACCAGCCCGGCCGCGTGGAACCAGTGCTTCACACGCTCGTTGACGGTCTGCCCTCTCAGGTGCAGGCCGCGGCTGGTGGCCGTCTTGTTCCGCGTTTCCGCGGTGGCCACCAAGCCGTTCTTGAGGACGTGCCGGAAGACCGGCCCGGACGTGATGCCCTGGCCCGCCATGCAGTCGAGCCAGCGGGTGAGCCGGGGGACAAGCTGGATGTCCGGCCGGTCCATGAGCACGAGGTTCTGCTCCTCGTCGTGCGTCTTGTCCTCTGGGAGCCAGACGAGGATGCCGCCGTTGGTGAACGTCAGGTCCTCGATCTCGAGGTTGGCATCTTCGACGCTCCGGCCCAGGAAGCGGTACCCGAAGGCGAGCATCGCCGAGTCACGCCGGCCGATCGGCCGGCCGTCGGCCTCCGCCTTCTCCATCATCGGAACCAGGTACGGCAGGGTGATCGGGAACGCCCGACGGGTACGCAGGGCGCGCTTTTTGTTTTGCCGGTAGTTCGCCAAAAGCCGCAGGTAGAGGCTGTTATCGGGCTTCTTCCCCGGCGGCATCGCGGTCTTGATCAACGACATGTAGTTCTTGATCGTGGAGACCTTCAGGCCGCGGGCCATCAGGTGTCGGCTGTACTCGGTGTACGTGGCCGTCGTGCATGGGACCGTGACGCGGCCGTTCTCAGCGCACCAGTCCTTGAAGGCCCGCATGGGTCCCGTGCTGGTCGGGTCCGTGGCCTCGAGGAGTGCCTGCGTCTCCGGGCTGACGTCCAGGTCCCGCTTGCTGTACTTCGGGGCGTCCGCTGCGGTGGGCAGAGGGCCGCGCCGAGGAGGCCGAGGCCGGCGTGGGGGCGCAGCAGCCGCAGGGTGTCCCCGCGCTCGCGCACGTACATGTACGCCGGGATGACGGCCCCCTGGACGACCATCAGCCAGGCGGTGTAGCCGAGGGGCGTGTGGGCGGCCCGTACGCCCAGGCCGTCGATCACCGTGTACGCGGCGATGGTGAGGCCGGTGGCGAGGGCGGCGCCGATGGCCGCCCAGTTCGGCCGGTGCCCGCGCAGCCCCCACAGGCTCACGCCGGTCAGGCCCACGCAGGAGACGGCGATCCCGGCCGTGGCCCAGGCGCCGGGCACCTCGTCGGCGAACACCGCCGCGAGGACGGTGACCACGAGCGGCGCGCTGCCCCGGGCGATGGGGTAGGCCTGCCCGAAGTCGCCGAGCCGGAACGAGGTCATCAGCAGCGCGTAGTAGGCGATGTGCACGGCCGAGGAGGCGAGCAGGTACGGCCAGGCCGCTCCCGCCGGGACCGCCGTGAACGGGATCAGGGCGGCCCCGATCAGCAGCCCGCCGCCGGAGATCAGCGTGAACCCGGTGAGCTTGTCGGTGATCTGGTGCGCGATCGCGTTCCAGCTGGCGTGGGTGACGGCGGCGAGCAGGACGGCGGCCGTGACCAGGGGCGTCACCCGGTTCGCTCGCGCACGTCCACGAGGTCGGCGCCCGCGTGGGCGACCAGGTCCTTCGGCGGGATCGGGAAGACGGTGTGCGGGGTCCCGGCCGCCGCCCACACCGTGTCGTGGGCGAGCAGCGAGCGGTCGGCGAGGACCCGGGTGCGGTGCCCGAAGGGCGGGACCCCGCCGATGGCGTACCCGGTGGTCTCGCGTACGACGGCGGCGTCGGCCCGGCCGACCTTGCCGGCGCCCAGCTCCTGCCGTACCCGTTCCACGTCCACGCGGGACGCGCCGTCCATCAGGACCAGCACGGGGACCCCGTCGGCGGCGAAGATCAGCGACTTGCGGATCTGGCTCAGCTCGCAGCCGATCGCGGCGGCGGCCTCGGCGGCCGTGCGGGTGACCTCCGGGAAACGGCGGGTGCGGGCGAGCACGTCGTCGAGGCCGAGGGCGCGCAGGGCTTCGGCGAAGCGGGGGTGGGCTCCGGACTCTTCGGCGTCAGTGGCGGCTGTCGTCATGCCCGGCACGCTAGCGGTGCTTGTAGGGCACATGCGACCGGGTTTCCCCACGTCCGTCCGGAACAGTCGGTCTGTCCGGACGGAAAGAAGCCGGTGAGGGCGCCCCGTCCCCACGGATCCCTCACCGGCGGTCTTTCACGGGCGGTACGTCAGATACGTACCAGCGGGCGGTACGTCAGACGCGTACCAGCTCCCGTTCCTCGTCGGGGTCGGCGTCCTTGTGGCAGCCGGCCGCGGAGTCGGACACGGAGCGCAGGCCCTCGCCCTCGACGTCGACGTCGGGCAGCGCCCGGTCGAGCCACTTCGGCAGCCACCAGGCCCGCTCGCCGAGCAGGGCGAGCACCGCCGGGACGATGGCCATGCGGACGATGAACGCGTCGAAGAAGACGGCGATGGCGAGGCCGAAGCCGATCATCTTGATCATCGGCTCGCTGGAGCCGATGAAGCCGGAGAAGACGGCGATCATGATGACCGCGGCGGCGGTGACGACGCGGGCGCCGTACCGGAAGCCGGTCACGACGGCCTGGCTCGGCTTCTCCCCGTGGACGTACGCCTCGCGCATCCGGGTCACGAGGAACACCTCGTAGTCCATGGCGAGTCCGAAGACCACGCCGACCATGAAGATCGGCATCATCGACATGACCGGGCCGGTCTCCTCGACGTTCATCAGGCCGGACAGCCAGCCCCACTGGAAGACCGCTACCACGGCGCCGAGTGCCGCCAGCACGCTGAGCAGGAAGCCGAGGGCCGCCTTCAGCGGGACCAGGATCGAGCGGAAGACCACGATCAGCAGGAGGAAGGCCAGGCCGACCACCAGCGCGAGGTAGGGCAGCAGGGCGTCGTTCAGTTTCTGCGAGACGTCGATGTTCATCGCCGTCGAGCCGGTGACCAGCACCGTCGCGTCGGTCGCCGCGGTGATGCCGGCACCCTTGCCGCGGATGGCGTGGACCAGGTCCTCGGTGGTCTTCGAGGACGGCTTGGAGTTCGGGACGACGGTGATCGTCGCGGTGTCGCCGGCCTTGTTGGGCACGGCCGGGGTGACGGTGACGACGTCCTTCAGGCCCTTGATCTCCTTGCCGACCTCGGCGAAGGCCTTCTTCGGGTGGGCGCTGTCCTTGGCGTCGACGACGACCATCAGCGGCCCGTTGAAGCCGGGTCCGAAGCCCTCGGACAGCAGGTCGTAGGCACGGCGCTGGGTGGTGGAGACGGGCTGGGAGCCGTCGTCGGGCAGGCCCAGCTGGAGGGAGGCGGCCGGGACCGCGGCAGCGCCGAGGCCGAGGACACCGAGGAGGAGGACGGCGACCGGGCGGCGCACGACGAAGCTCGCCCAGCGGGTGCCCATGTTCGGGCGGCCCGGCTGCTTGGTCTTGCGGCCTCCGCCGAGCAGCTTGCTCTTCTCACCGGCCGGCTTGACCTTGCGGCCCGCGTAGCCGAGCAGCGCCGGGATCAGGGTGAGGGCGATGAGGACGGCGATGGCGACGGTCCCGGCGGCGGCGACGCCCATCTTGGTCAGCATCGGAATGTCGACCACGGACAGGCCGACCAGGGCGATGACGACGGTCAGGCCCGCGAAGACCACCGCCGAGCCCGCCGTGCCGACGGCCCGGCCGGCCGCCTGCTCGCGTTCGCGGCCCTCGGCCAGCTCGGCGCGGTAGCGGGAGACGATGAACAGGGCGTAGTCGATGCCGACGGCGAGGCCGATCATCGTCGCCAGGGTGGAGGTGGTGGAGCCCAGGTCGAGGGGGCTCGCGAGCGCGGTGATCGTGGAGATACCGATGCCGACGCCGATGATCGCCGTCAGCAGCGGGAATCCGGCCGCGAGCAGCGAGCCGAAGGTGATGACGAGGACGACGGCCGCGATCGCGATGCCGATGACCTCGCTGGAGCCGGTCTCGGGCGTGGCGGTCAGCGCGTCACCGCCGACCTCGACGGTCAGTCCGGCGTCCCGCGCGTCCTGCGCGGCCTTCTTCAGCGCGTCCCGGGAGGAGTCCTTCAGCTCCATGCCGGAGACCTTGTACTTCACCGAGGCGTAGGCGACGGTGCCGTTCGCGCTGATGGCGTGCCCGGTGTAGGGGTCGGCGACGGAGGCGACCTCGGAGCCGCCGCGCAGCTCCTTCACCGTCTTCCGCACGGCGGCCTTGTTGGCGTGGTCCGTCATCTTCTCGCCGCTCGGCGCCTTGAAGACGACCCGCCCGGTCGCGCCGTCGGCGCTCATCCCGGGGAAGCGCTGTTCCAGCAGGTCGAAGGCCTTCTGCGCCTCGGTGCCGGGGATCGAGAAGGACGTGCTGCCGGCGGGCGGCGCGGAGGCGGCGCCCACCCCGGCGAGGGTGAGCAGGGCGACCCAGATGAGGGCGACGAAGTGCCGTCGCCGGAAGGCGAGCCGGCCGAGTTTGTAGAGGAACGTGGCCACGAGGGCGTACTCCCGGTCAGGTCGTGGAGTTTCAGGGCAGGGGTGATCAGCCCGACGACGTGAGCGGTGACGTCAGAAGATGGGCTTGCTGGGGAAGAAGGTCAGGCGATCGGGAGATCGGACGATCGTGCGATCACTTGGCGGAGACACCGAGGGCGGGGAGGACCACGGCGTCGATGTACGAGCGCAGGAACGCCTGCGTCGGTGGCTGGTCGTCGATGAGCGCGCGCGTGGCGAACGCGCCGATCATCATGTGCACCACGAACTGCAGCGCCGGGTTGTCCGGATCGACCTCGCCGCGGTCGATGGCGCGCCGCAGCACCCGGTGGAAGTTCGCCGTCTCCGGCTCGACCAGTTGCTCCCGGAACGCCGTGAGGAGATCCGGGTTGGTGTGCGTGGCCATGGCCAGACCGCGCATCAGCGCGTTGTTCTGCTCCATGACGCAGTCGTCCTCGCGCGAGACGAGGGCGTGGAAGTCGCCGCGCAGCGACCCGGTGTCGACGTCGGCGGCGCTGCCGGGCCTGCTGTGCTTCGTGTCCGACTTGCTGTGCCGGATCGCCTTCGCGACCAGCTCGGCCTTGCCGCCCCACTGGCGGTAGAGCGTGGCCTTGCTTGACCGGGTGCGGGCGGCCACGGCGTCCATGGTGAGGGCGTCGTAGCCGACTTCCCGGAGCAGGTCGAGCACGGCCTCGTACAACTCGGCCTCGCGCTCGGGAGTGATCCGACTGCGGCGCGCGGCGGCGACTTCAGTCATCTCTCTCACCCTTTCCCGCTCCGAACGACACGGTTTCGTACGTGATGAATATACCGCACCCCACTACGAAACGAAACCGTTTCGTACGTGTCCTGAGTCACGCGTGCCGGACCCGCACGAGTTGCTGGGCCACGGCCCCCGGAAAAGCATGGGGAGGTGAGCTATCTGCGCCTTCCCCACCTCCACGACGACCTGCTGTGCTTCGTGGCCGAGGACGACCTCTGGCTGGCCCCCCTCGACACCCCGGGCCGCCCCTGGCGGCTCACCGTGGACCGCACCAAGGCCGGCCATCCGCGCTTCTCGCCCGACGGCCGCCACATCGCCTGCACGTCCTGGCGCAGCCTCGTGCCCGAGATCCATCTCGTCGCCGTCGACGGCGGGCCCTCGCGGCAGCTGACGTACTGGGGCACGGCCGACACCCAGGTGTGCGGCTGGACTCCCCCCGACGCCGAGGGCCGCAGCGACATCCTGGCCGTGGCCTCGCACGGACAGCCGTTCTCCTACTTCGCCTGGGCCTACAAGGTCCCCACCGACGGCGACCCGGGCGGGCGCCTGCCCTGGGGCCCGGTCGCCGACATCCAGGTCGCCGACGTCGCCGGCGAGCACAAGACCCTGCTGCTCACCGGCACCGCGCCGCACGAACCCGCCTCCTGGAAGCGGTACCGGGGCGGCGCCACGGGCCGGCTCTGGCTGCACGGACAGCGGCTGCTGCCCGACCTCGGCGGCCAGTTCTCCTCCCCCATGTTCGTCGCCGGCCGGATCGCCTTCCTCTCCGACCACGAGGGCGTCGGCAACCTCTACTCCTGCGCCCACGACGGCACCGGCCTGCGCCGCCACACCGACCACGACGCCTTCTACGCCCGCAACGCCGCGACCGACGGCAACCGGATCGTCTACCAGTGCGCGGGCGACCTGTGGATGGTGGACGACTTCTCCCCGGGGGGCGTGCCGCACAAGCTGGACATCAGGCTCGGCGGGCCCAGCGCCGGACGCCGGCGCCACCAGGTGCCGGCCTCGCAGAACCTGGACTGCATCTCCGTGGACGAGACCGGCCGGGCCAGCGCCGTCGTCGTGCGCGGCAGCCTGTACTGGCTCACGCACCGCGACGGCCCCGCCCGCACCATCGCGGACACACCCGGCGAACGGGTCCGGCTCCCGCAGATGCTCGGCTCGACCGGACAGGTCGCCTACGTGACCGACGCCGGCGGCGAGGAGGCCGTCGAGGTCGCCCAGCTCCCGCGCGCCAGCGGCGACACCCCGCCGCGCCGGCTGGCCCAGGGCGAACTGGGCCACGTCCTGGAGACGGCCTCCGACCCGCAGGGCGAACGGCTGGCCGTCGCCTCCCACGACGGACGGCTGCTGCTGATCGACGTCACCGAGGGCGAGGAGGGCGCGGAACCCACCGAAGGCTCGGGCGAGGCCACCGGCCACGTCACCGAGCTGATCCGGTCCCTCAACGGCCCCGTGCGCGACCTCGCCTTCTCCCCGGACGGCGCCTGGCTCACCTGGTCCCACCCGGGCATCGGCCGCTCCCTGCGCACGATCAAGCTGGCCCGCATCAAGGACCGGCTCGTCGTGGACGTGACCAACGGCCGCTTCGAGGACGAGAACCCCGTCTTCACCCGCGACGGCCGCTACCTCGCCTTCCTGTCCTGGCGCGGCTTCGACCCGGTCTACGACGTCCACACCGGCGACCTCTCCTTCCCGCTGGGCTGCCGCCCCTACCTCGTCCCGCTCTCCTCCGCGACCCCCTCACCCTTCGCCCTCAACCCCGAGGGCCGGCCGGCCGCCGGCGGGCTCGACCCCGTCGAGGACGAGGAGAGCGGCGAGTCCGGCACCGTGACGGTGGAGGTCGAGGGCCTGGAGAACCGGGTGACACCGTTCCCGGTCATCGCCTCCAAGTACTCGGCGCTGCGCCCGGTCTCGGGCGGCGGCCTGGTCTGGCTGCGCTGGCCGATCTCCGGCGCGCTCGGCGAGACCTTCGTCAACCCCGCCGACACCAGCGGCCGGCCCACCCTGGAGCACTTCAACATCACCAAGGCCAAGAAGTCCGAACTGGTCGGCCACCTCGACTGGTTCGCGATGAGCGGGGACGGGAGCCGGCTGGTCGTCGTCGACGAGGGCGAACTGCGCGCGGTCCCCTCGACCGAGCCGGGCGACAGCGACACGACGGTCTGGATCGACCTGCGCCGCATCCTGCACGAGGTCGACCCGCCCGCCGAGTGGCGCCAGTCCTACGCGGAGGCCGGCCGCCTCATCCGCGACTACTTCTGGGACCCGGGCATGGGCGGCATCGACTGGAACGCGGTCCTCGACCAGTACCGCCCCCTGGTCGAACGCGTCTCCACACCCGACGAGTTCGCCGACCTGCTCCGCGAGGTCCTCGGCGAACTCGGCACCTCCCACGCCTACGTCTCCGCCGCCCGCCGCAACGAGGGCCCGCCCCACTACCAGCGCTGGCAGGGCCACCTCGGCGCCAACCTGCTGCGCCGCGACGGGCACTGGACGCTCAAGCGCATCCTCCCCGGCGACTCCTCCGACTCCAAGGCCCGCTCCCCGCTGGCCGGCACCGGCATCCGCGAGGGCGCCGTCCTGACCCACGTGGACGGCAGACCCGTCGACCCGGTCACCGGCCCCTACCCGCTCCTCGCCGGCTCGGGCGGTACGACCGTGGAGCTGACCTTCACCCCGCCCGAGGGCGAGAACGGCCCGGCCAGGCGGGTCGCGGTGGTCCCGCTCGTCGACGAACGCCCGCTGCGCTACCAGGACTGGGTGACCAAGCGGCGCGCCGTGACCCGGGAACTGAGCGGCGGCAAGTGCGGCTATCTGCACATCCCCGACCTGGGCGGCTCAGGCTGGGCCCAGTTCAACCGCGACCTGCGCATGGAGGTGTCCCGGCCCGCGCTGATCGTCGACGTGCGCGGCAACGCGGGCGGCCACATCAGCGAACTGGTCATCGAGAAGCTGACCCGGACCATCCTCGGCTGGGACCTCACCCGCGACGCCCAGCCGGTGTCGTACGCCTCCAACGCCCCGCGCGGCCCGATCGTCGCCCTCGCCGACGAGGCGACCTCCTCCGACGGCGACATGATCACCGCCGCGATCAAGCTCCTCAGACTCGGCCCCGTCATCGGCCAGCGCACCTGGGGAGGCGTCGTCGGCATCACCGGCCGCCACCGCCTCGGCGACGGCACGGTGATCACGGTGCCGATGAACGCGGCCTGGTTCGACGCGTACGGATGGTCCGTCGAGAACCACGGGGTCGACCCCGACGTCGACATCCTGCGCACCCCTCTCGACTGGGCCGAGGGCCGCCACGTCGAGATGGACCACGCCGTCCAACTGGCCCTCGACCTCCTCACCACCACCCCCGCCGCCCTCCCCCCCGACTACACCTCCACCCCCAACCACTCCCGCCCCCCTCTCCCCCCAAGAACATGAACCGCCGCCCAGGGGCGCACTGCCGGGTTCGGGCACGCTGCCGAGTGCGGGCGCGCTGCCGCTTATGGGTGCGTCGTCGGGTTCGGGTGCGTTGTCGAGTGCGGGTGCGCTGCGCAGCCGGGTTCGGGTGCGTTGTCGAGTGCGGGTGAGTGGGGGTTGACCGCGCAGTTCCCCGCGCCCCTTGGGTGTTGCCGTGACCCCCCGCAATACCGCGAGCCACTTTGCCCTCAGGCCCCAACCCCAACTTCCCCCAGGAACACGGGGTCCGCATCCAACAAGGCCCAACACCAACTCCCCCAGGGACGCGGGGGCCATATCCGACAAGGGCCAACACCAACTTGCCTAGGGGCGCGGGGAACTGCGCGACCAGCCCCCACTCACCCGAACCAGACAACGCACCGAACCCAAAGCAAAAAACGTGGGGCACCCCAAAAAGCTGGGGCACCCCACGTTTCACGGCCGAAGCCGAGCGCCGCGGCTACGCGTCGTAGTCGGCGTCAAACCGCTCCGCATCCTCATGCTCACGGTGATTCGGCGCCTGCTGACGCCCACTCTGCGGACGCTGGCCACCCTGCTGACCACCGCCCTGCTGGCCACGCTGCGGCGCACCGTGCTGACCGTGCTGTCCGGCCTGACCGGCCTTCTCACGAGCCTGCTCGAGCTTCTGCTTGCCCTGGCCCTGCATCTGGCCGGCCTTGTCCTTCATACCCATGTGGGTTCACTCCCGATGTGGGTGAGGTGGGGGATGGCCCCTCGGTGGGGCCTCGACCAGCGTCACACGGGCGAACACACTGCGCATGTCGATCAGTTACGGTGCGTAGTCCGCGCCTCCTCGTCAGCCGCCCCACCTGCACCGACGAGCCCGGAACTCATCCCCTGCAACCGCGGCGCGAACCGCTTCATCTCCCGCTGCCCGACCGTACCGATGAGCGCCGGCAGATACCCCCGCACGCCCTGCATGCCCCGCAGCCACCACTGCCCGTACACATGCGCCGAGCGCCGCTCGATGCCGTCCGCGATCCGGTCCACCGCCGGCCCCAGCGGGTACGTCTTGTTCGACGGCCACGGCAGCCGCTGCCGTAGCTCCCGCATGACATCGTCCTGGTCGGCCCCGCGCACCATGTCGGTGTCGGTCCACGACAGGTACCCGACCCCGACCCGCACACCCTGGTAGCCGACCTCGGCGCGCAGACTGTGCGCGTACGCCTCCACGCCCGACTTGGACGCGCAGTACGCCGTCATCATCGGCGCCGGCGTCATCGCGGCGAGCGAGGCGATCTGCAGCAGATAGCCGCGGCTCTCGACCAGCACCGGCAGGAACGCGCGGGCGGTCACCGCCGAGCCGATCAGGTTGACCTCGATCACCCGGCGCCAGGCCTCCGGGTCGGAGTCGGCGAACGGACCGCCCGTCGCCACACCGGCGTTGGCGACCACGATGTCGACCTTCCCGAACCGCTCCTTCACCTCCCGCGCGACCCGGCCCATCGCCTCGTGGTCGGTGACGTCGGCGTACCAGTGGGCACTGTCGCTGTGCAGCCGCTCGGAGACCTCCTTGAGCGCCTGCTCCTCCAGCCCGACCAGCGCGACCTTGGCCCCGCGCGCGGAGAGCTTGCGCGCGAGCAGCTCACCGACGCCGCGCGCCGCCCCGGTGACGACGGCGACCTGTCCTTCGAGGCTGACCCTGCTCATGCGCCCTCCTTGAGCTGCTCTGAAGTGGAGTGGGACCCGGGGGCGTTCCCTGTGGCGTCCCCCGTGCCGTCCCCCGTGACGTATGTGGTGACCAGCTCCCGGATGCGGCCGGTGACCTTCTCCGGTGCCTCGATCGGGGTCATGTGGCCGACGCCCGTCAGCTCGGTGAGGCCGACGCACTGGGGCAGCGCGGCAACCAGCGCGCGGGCATGCACGCGGGGCGTGAGCCGGTCGCAGGCGCCGTGCACCACCGCGGTGGGCACCCGCAACTCCCGTACGCCGTGGTCGAGATCGAGCGCTTCGAGCACCACGCCCCAGGCCTGGCGCACGCGGCGCGGGCAGGCGTGCACGATCCGCGCGCAGGCCTCCACCATGTGCGGGGCCGAACCGGCGCCCATCGTCGCGTACTTGAGGACGCTCTTCGCCACCGGCGAGACCGGCCCGAGCGGAGCGGACGAGCCGAGGACGCGGCCGGTGAGCCAGGTGCGCACCCGGCCGGCGCGCATCGGCAGCACGCTCGCCTCGGCGACCAGCCGCGAACTTCCGGTGCTGCACAGCAGGACGGCCGCGGCGTGCTCCAGGAACCGGGGGCGTCCGGCTGCGGCCATGACGGTCATGCCGCCCATGGAGTGGCCGACGATCAGCGCCTTCTCCCCGCGCTCCAGCGTCTCGGCGAGCACCGCTTCGAGGTCGTCCGCCAGCGCGGTCGTCGTGCAGGCGCCGCTCGCGGGACTGCGTCCGTGGCCCCTCTGGTCGTACGCGATCACCCGGTGGTCGGTCGCCAACTCCCTTATCTGCGCCGCCCAGAAGGCGGTCGAACAGGTCCAGCCGTGGGAGAGGACGACCGGGGGCGCGTCCGCGGGTCCGTGCACCTCGACGTACAGCCGGGCGCCGTCGGCGGAGGTCACGGCGAGGGTGCGGGCGGGGGCCGGTGGGGCGTAGGGGCCGTCGGCGACGGAGGTGAGACGGCTCATGCGGCGGCCTCGCTCTTCTTCCCCACGCCCTTGCGCACACCCGCGCCGCTCTTCGCGCCGGCCTTCCGCGCCACGGCGTCCTCGCCCACGGGCTCCTCACCGACCGACTTCTCATCCACCGGCTCCTCGCCCACCGGCTTCTCCTCCACCCGCTCGGGCCCGCGGATGACCTCGTACTCCGCCATGTCCACCCGCTGGGTGGCGCGCCGGAACTCCGTGGTCGTACCGGGCCAGATGGTGGTGTTGCGACCGCTCGCGTCGAGGTACCAGCTGGTGCAGCCGCCGGTGTTCCACACGGTCCGCTTCATCCGCTCCTGGACCCGGTGGTTCCAGAGGTCGACGGCGGCCGGGCGGGCGTCGAGGGCGGTGCGGCCGCCCAGGACGCCGAGCTGACGCAGGTAGTCGGCCATGTAGTTCAGCTGGGACTCGATCATGAGGATCATGGAGGAGTTCCCGAGACCGGTGTTGGGCCCGATGATCGTCATCCAGTTCGGGAACCCGGCGGCCGAGGCGCCGCGCAGCGCCTGCATCCCGCCCTTCCACGTCTCCGCGAGCGTACGGCCCTGCGCACCGATCACGCGCTCGGCGATGGGCATGTCCGTGACGTGGAAGCCCGTACCGAAGATGATCGCGTCGACCTCGGCCTCGGTGCCGTCGGCGGCGACGAGGGTCGACCCGCGGATCTCGCTGAGCCCGCCGGCCACGACGTCCACGTTCGGCTGGGCGAGAGCCGGGTAGTACGCGCTGGACAGCAGGATCCGCTTGCAGCCGATGCGGTAGTCGGGGGTGAGCTTGGCGCGCAGGGCCGGGTCCTTGATGGCGCGGGCCATGTTGCGCCGGGCGAGCTGCTCGACCATGCCGAGTTCCTCGGGGTGCTTGGTGAAGGCCTGCACCTGGAGTTCGCGGATGCCCCACAGCAGGCCGCGCCGCAGCCGGGTGGTGAAGGGCAGCGCCCGGTGCAGCGTCCGCTCGGCGCCGCTGATGGCGCGGTCCATGCGCGGCATGACCCATGCGGGAGTGCGCTGGAAGAGCGTGAGCCGGCCCACCTGAGGCTGGATCGCGGGCACGATCTGGATGGCGGAGGCACCGGTGCCGATCATGGCGACGCGCTTGCCGCTCAGGTCGTAGTCGTGGTCCCAGCGCGCGGAGTGGAACACCTTGCCCGGGAAGGAGTCCAGACCCGGGATCTCGGGGATCTTCGGGTCGGACAGCGGCCCGGTGGCGGAGACGACGACATCGGCGGTCAGCGAACCGCTCGCGGTCTCGATCTCCCACCGCAGCCGCTCCGCGTCCCACGTCATCAGCTTCACTTCGGAGTCGAAGCGGATGTGCGGCCGCAGCCCGAAGGTGTCGGTGACGTGCTCCAGGTAGGAGCGGATGTGCTGCTGCCCGGAGAAGGTGCGCGGCCAGTCGGGGTTGGGCGCGAAGGAGAAGGAGTAGAGGTGCGAGGGCACGTCGCACGCGCACCCGGGGTAACTGTTGTCCCGCCAGGTGCCACCGACGCCGCCGGCCCGCTCCAGGACGACGAAGTCGGTGATCCCTTCGCGGCGCAGCCGCACGGCGGCCCCCAGCCCGCCGAACCCGGACCCGATCACCGCCACCCGTACATGCTCGTGCTCGGCCATCCCGAAGCCTCCACGCATCTCGCCAACGACTCCGCCAGTGAACACTGGCGCAATGGGACTGTAGGGCAGCGTCGTACCGAGCGGTAGGGGGCGGGAGAAGGAAAGTTACCGGCGGTACAACATAGGCTTCGGGCGTGGCAGACGACGGCGAACACACGACCGAACAGGAAACCGGACAGGGAACCGAGCACGGTCAGGAAACCGGTCAGGAAACCGGGCGGAACGACGGCCAGGGCAGCGGACAGGCCGACGCCCCGCGCGAGTACCGCATGGAGGAACTCGCCCGCCTGGCCGGCATCACCGTGCGCACCCTGCGCTTCTACCGCGAACGCAAGCTGATCCCGCCCCCGCGCCGCGAGGGCCGCATCGCCTGGTACGACGACCACCACCTGGCCCGCCTGCGCACCATCTCCGCACTCCTGGAACGCGGCCACACCCTCAACGGCATCGCGGAACTGGCCGAGGCCCTGGACCACGGCCGGGACGTCGCCGACCTCCTGGGCGTCGCCACCCCCACCGAGGAGGAGCCGGTCCGCCTCACCCCCGAGGAACTCGCCGCCCGCTTCGAGGGCCAGGTCACCGCCGAGAACCTCGCCGCCGCCCTGAACCTCGGCTACCTCGGCACCGACGGCGACGAGATCGTCCACATCAGCCGCCGCCTGCTCGACGTCTCCTCGGCCCTGGTCCGCGAGGGCATCCCCCTCGCCGACGTCCTCGACGCCGGCCGTCGCGTCCGCGAACACGCCGACGCCCTCGCCGAACTCTTCACCGACCTCATCCTCCGCCACGCCCCCGAAGAAGACCTGCACCGCCTGCGCCCCCTGGCCCGCAGCGTGGTGGAGGCCGAACTGTCTCTGGCCCTGGACCGACGACTGAACAAGCGGGACTGAACAGACGACGCCGAACAAGCGGGACCGAGCGCGCCGTGGCCTACAAGCTGACCTACTAGCTGGCCTACTAGCTGGCCTACAGGTCGTACACCACGGTCACCGGCGCATGGTCGGACCACCGCTCGGCATGCGTGGCCGCGCGCTCCACGAAGCCCTTGACCGCCTTCTCCGCGAGCCGGGGAGTGGCGACGTGATGGTCGATCCTCCAACCCGAGTCGTTCTCAAAGGCCCGCCCCCGGTACGACCACCAGGTGTACGGGCCCTCCACGTCGGGGTGCAGGGCGCGGATGACGTCGATGTAGCCGCCGTCCTCGGCGGTGAGGACGCGGCCGAGCCAGTCCCGCTCCTCGGGCAGGAAGCCTGAGTTCTTGGTGTTGCCGCGCCAGTTCTTGAGGTCGGCCTGCTGGTGGGCGATGTTCCAGTCGCCACAGACGACCACCTCGCGCCCGTTGGCGGCGGCGCGCACGCGCAGGTCCTTGAGGTGGGTGAGGAACTCGTCCATGAAGCGGACCTTCTCGTCCTGCCGCTCCGTGCCTACCTCGCCGGAGGGCAGGTAGAGGGAGGCGACGGTGACGCCGGGCAGGTCGGCCTCGACGTAGCGTCCGCTGCCGTCGAACTCGGCCGAGCCGAAGCCGACCCGGACGCGGTCGGGTTCGCGGCGCGTGTAGAGGGAGACGCCGGCGCGGCCCTTGGCGGCGGCCGGGGCGTGCACGACGTGCCAGCCGTCGGGCTGCCGGACCTCCTCGGGCAGTTGGTGCGGCTCCGCGCGCACCTCTTGAAGGCAGACGACGTCCGCGGAGGTCTGGGCGAGCCACTCCACGAAGCCCTTCTTGGTCGCGGCCCGCAGTCCGTTCACGTTCACCGAGGTCACAGTCAGCACCAGGGCACGATACCGGCACACTGGGTACGTCCGATGCCTCTTCCGTTCGCATAGAAGTACGATTTCCCGCATGAATATACGCCGTGTCCGTTTCGACCACCCTGACGCCGTGAAGCTCAACGACGAGGTCCAGGCCGAGTACGACCTGCGCTACGGCGACGGCGGCGACGCGACCGTCCTCGACGCCCTGGACTTCGACCCGCCCCGGGGCGTGTACCTGATCGCGTACGACGAGCACGACCGCCCGGTCGCCACCGGCGGCTGGCGCCGCCAGGACGAGAACGGGCAGGGCAACGAGGACGGCGACGCCGAACTCAAGCGCATGTTCGTCGTGGACGGGATGCGCGGCCGGGGTCTGGCCCGCCGCATGCTCACGGCACTGGAGGAGGACGCCCGCACGGCCGGCCGCGTGCGCATGGTCCTGGAGACCGGGACCAAGCAGCCGGAGGCCATCGCCCTGTACGCGTCGAGCGGGTACGAGCCGTGCACCAAGTTCGGCTACTACCGCCACCACGAGGACAGCCTCTGCTACGCGAAGCGGCTCTGAACGTAGGGCCGGTCATCGACCGACAGCTCCGGGCTCATGCGACGTGTGCGACAAGGTGACCGGACGGGCAATTGCGTGCAATTTCGCGCACTTGCCAGGCGTCCCCGTTCCGCAACTCCCTGAACTGCCCGACTCTGCCAGGAGAGGCCAGGTCCTTCGGGAACGCGTGTAAGGGAAGGAGAAGCTCTCACTCATGGCGAGCTTTTTTGACGATACGTTTCCGGCCGCTGAGCAGCTGCCCCGGCAGCTGGTGGTACGGCTGGCTCCCTGGGCGGAGCCCACGGGCGACGTGGTCCGCATGCTGATCAACGGGCGCCCCGTGGGCGACGAGATGGACGATCTGGGCTGGTTCAAGAGCAAGTACGAGGTGGATGACGACGGGAGCATCCGCAAGTTGCCCGGGAGCGACTGCCCGCCGGACGTGACCGGCGCGCGCTGGCACGACGCACTGCATGTGGCCTTCGCCGCCTGCCTGGGCTGGTCGCCGGTCCTGAGGATGCTCGCCGGATATCAGCGGCAGTCCCCTTCGGGAGCGGTGTACGAGGAGGACACGGACAGGGCGGTGCAGGCCGAGGAAGCGATCACGCTGGCCGTGTTCACCCACGCCCGCGCCGCAGCCGACGGAGAGGGACCGGCGACGTCGACACCGGCTCTGCTCGCCTCCGTCAAGGAGAAGGCTTCAGGCCTGGAGGTCTCCGCCCGCTCCGACGCCGATTGGGCCCTGGCCGTGGACACCGGCATCGCCTGCATCCACCAGATGTGGGCGAACAAGGGCGGCACGCTGACGGCTGACCTGCTCACCAGGTCCGTGGTCTACGCACCGCTGACCAACACATCTCAGGCCGAACCCGTACCAGCCTGAGCACGGCACGGTACCCCGGCGGAGCCCCCTCCCGACACTCAGCACGAAACTTCAGGCCTACGACCGCCGGACACCCGTCCCCAGCACCGACCTCGTACGGCCACACCTCGAACAGCCCCCGGAAACGCCGAAATCCCGCCCGATCAATCAGATCGGACGGGATCTCGTGAACTCTTCCTGAGCGAACTCAAGAACAGTCGATGCGTGGACCTGAGGGGATTCGAACCCCTGGCCCCCTCGATGCGAACGAGGTGCGCTACCGGACTGCGCCACAGGCCCCTGCAACGAGTGAAACTCTAGCATCCCGGTCCGGGTGCTCGGAAATCCGCTCCCGGACTGGTCAGGGGCCCGGTCTCCGCCCGCACCCCCGGCCCCGTGACGACCACCACCGGGCGGCCACCAGGCGGCAACCCCGGGCAGCCGCCGGTCACTCGTTGGCCGCGCGCGGGCGGCCGCCTTCCTCGTACTGGTCGAACAGCGGCGTGCGTCCGCGTTCGCGTGCCCGGCGGGCGGAGGCGGCGCGGCGCGCGTCGCTGCGGCCCTCGGCCGGCCTGTCCTCGGCGTCGGGCGCCGGCTCCTGTGCCGCGGCCTCCGGCGCGTGGCCGGCGTCCTGCTCGGGCGCGACCGAGCTGGAGCGCGCCGAGCTCCAGGTGTCGGGGGCGCCGAGGTCGACGTCGGAGGTGGCCCGGGGTGCGACGGGCGCCGTGACGTACGTGGGCAGGGGCACCGGGACCGGGTCCCAGCTGTCCCCGTGTCCGGGCCGCCGCTGCCGCTCGCGCTGCTGGTCGACCCACTCGGCGTGGTCGGTCTGCTCGACGAGGGCGCGCCGGTCCGCGGCGCGGGAGGCGGAGAGGGCGGGGTCGGTGGCGGGTCCTGGGCCCTCCTCCGGTGCGTCCGCGCCTGCGTCCGCGGGAAGGGGCGCACGCCGGCGCGGCTGGCGTACGCGCTCCCGCAGTTGCTGGGCCGCGACCTCGGCGCGCCGGCGGTCCATCTGGTAGGCGAAGCGGCGGCGCTCCTGCGTGCGCAGGTAGGCGATGTACGTGCTGAGCATGACGGCGGGTGCGGCGGGCGCCCAGAGGAAGGCGAGTCCGCCGACGGCGGCGACGATCGCGCCGAGACTGAAGCCGAGGAAGAGCAGCACGGTGGTGCGCCGCCGGCGTGCGAGCACCTTCGAGCGCTGGGCGCGCGCTGCCGCCGCCTGCCCCGACGGCGTCCGCCGCGCGGCCGGCACACGGCCTCGCGCGGGTGCGGGAGCGGCGCCGGGCGGGGGTGCGGGCGGGGACGAGGACTTGGGCGCGGGTGCCGCCGCTTGGTCGCGGGCCGAAGCCGCCGCTTGGTCGCGCGCTGATGCCGCCGACTGCTCGCGCGCCGGTGCCGCCGCGTGGTCACGTGCGGAAGCCGCCGACTGCTCGCGCGCCGGCGGCGCCTGCTGCTCGCGCGTCGGTTCCGGCCGCCCGGGTGTCTCCGGTCCGGCGTCCGCACGGACCTGATGGCGCGTCGGAGGCATGGCGAAGGCCCGGACGTCCACCGAGTCGGTGACGGCGTCCGGGTCGCCGGCGCTCTGCTCCCCCTCCTGGGTGGAGCGCGCCCGCAGGTCCCTGGCGTACCGACGCTCCATCCCCGCCCGTCCGGACAGCAGCCGGATGGCGGTGCTGAAGCGTTCCGTCGGACGGGCCTCGTTCAGCTCGTCCTGCCTACGGAGCCACATAGGCACCAAGTAGGCGGCCCAGGCCCCGACAATGACTGCGTAGATGAGGCCGCTGCTGCTCACGCCTCACACGGTAGAGGGGTTTGCGTGAGGCCATCTGCCAATTGCGCCGGTGTGTCGCACGATCTGGCTGATATTTCGAGCTTTTTTTGCGACCGATGCGATCAGCGGACCGCCGAAGTCACGAATTGAATGCCCGAAGACAGCCATCGACCGGTCAATTTCGAACACATATTCAATTTCCGGCGCTGTCCTGGGTGTGCGACGCCCGCTGGGAGCGTGCCCGCCGCCAGCGGGCGAGCAACCCCTCGGGCACTTCTTCCGCCGTGAGGGCGTAGACGAGATGGTCGCGCCAGGCTCCGTCGATGTGAAGATATCGTGGGCGCAGCCCCTCCTCGCGGAATCCGAGTTTCTCCACGACCCGGCGGCTGGGCCGGTTCTCGGGGCGAATGCAGACCTCGATGCGGTGCAGCCCGACGGTGCGGAAACAGTGGTCGACCACGAGCGCGACGGCCGTCGGCATCACCCCGCGCCCGGCCACGCTCTCGTCCACCCAGTAGCCGACGTGCCCCGAGCACATCGACCCCCAGGTGATCCCGGCGACCGTCAACTGCCCGACGAGCCGCCCCTGGTACTCGACGACGAACGGCAGCATCCGGCCCGCGCCCGCCTCGGCGCGCAGATGCCGGACCATCTGCCGGTAGGTCGGCCGGTGCGTGACCGGCCCGCTCGGCGTGGGCGGCGGAATGGTCGCCTCCCAGGGGCGCAGCCACTCCCGGTTGCGCCGGTTCACCTCGCGCCAGGCCCGCTGGTCGCGCAGCTTTATCGGCCGGAGGACGACATCCGCGTCCGCCAGCACGACGGGCCAGGATGGGCTGTTCAGCTCGCACCCCCACTGGTGGGTCTCGGGTGGTCGCCGCCGCTGATCTGCTCGACGGCGTGCGTCAGCAGCGGCTCCAGGACGGCGAGACCGTCCTTCACCCCGCCGGTGGAGCCGGGCAGATTGACGATCAGCGTGCGCCCCGCCACTCCGGCGAGGCCGCGGGACAGGGCGGCGGTCGCCACCTTGTCCCGGCCGAAGGCCCGGATCGCCTCCGCGATGCCCGGCACCTCGTAGTCGATCACCGAGCGGGTCGCCTCGGGCGTGCGGTCCGTGGGCGAGACGCCGGTGCCGCCGGTCGTGACGATGGCGTCGTACCCGGCGTCGACACCGGCGCGCAGCGCCGCCTCCACGGGTGCCCCGTCGGGGACCACCCGGGGGCCGTCGACATCGAAGCCGAAGCTCTTGAGGCCGTCGGCGACCAAGGGGCCGCCCCGGTCCTCGTAGACCCCGGCGGAAGCCCTGTTCGAGGCGGTGACCACCAGAGCACGGTAGGTCATGCCCGGCTCCAGTGACCCGACTTGCCGCCCGTCTTCTCCTCCACGCGCACGTCCGTGATGACCGCTCCCTCGTCGACCGCCTTCACCATGTCGATCACGGTCAGCGCGGCGACCGTCACGGCGGTGAGCGCCTCCATCTCCACGCCCGTGCGGTCCGTCGTCCTCACCGTCGCCGCGATCTCCACGGCGTCGTCCGCGACCGACAGATCCAGTGTCACACCGGACACCGACAACGGGTGGCACAGCGGGATCAGGTCCGGGGTGCGCTTGGCACCCATGATCCCGGCGATCCGCGCGGTGGCCAGGGCGTCGCCCTTGGGCACGCCCCCGCCACGCAGCAGCTCGACCACGCGCGGTGACACCAGGACCCGGCCGCTCGCGCGGGCGGTGCGGGCGGTGACGTCCTTGCCGGAGACGTCGACCATGCGGGCCGCGCCCGCGTCGTCGAGATGCGTCAGTCGGTCCTGCGAACTCATGGTGTGTGGCGCTTCCCGGTCACGGCCCGCCGCCATGCGGGGCACAGGCCTGTTGTGCGCGACACGGTACCGCCAAGCAGGGGCGGGCACCGGGGCAGGACCATCGGGAAGGCTCCCCGGGCCGCACGCGCGTGTGGCGATCCGGCGGGCCGACCGGTCAGCCGGTCAGCCGGTCGGCCGGTCGGCCGGTCTGCGGGGCAGCCGGTCCGCGGGTCAGCCGAGCAGGACGACCTCGACCTCCGTGCCGGGCTCGGCGGAGTCCCTGTCCTCGGGCAGGACGATCAGCGCGTCCGCGTGGGCCAGCGCGGCGACCAGGTGGGAGCCGGCACCGCCGACGGGGGTCACCTCGCCGTCGGCGTACGTCCCGCGGAGGAACTGCCGGCGCCCCTTGGGCGAGCTGAGGGCCTTCTCGGCCCGCAGGGTGGCCCGGGTGCGGGGCCGGTGGACGTCGTCCAGGCCCATGAGGGTGCGGATCGCGGGGCGTACGAACAGCTCGAAGGAGACGTACGACGACACGGGGTTGCCGGGCAGGGCCAGCAGGGGGGTGTGGTCGGGGCCGATGGAGCCGAAGCCCTGGGGCTTGCCGGGCTGCATGGCGAGCTTGCGGAACTCGACGCCGCTGCCCGCCTCGTCCTCGTCGCCGACGTGCGACAGCGCCTCCTTGACGACGTCGTACGCGCCGACGCTCACGCCGCCCGTGGTCACCATCAGGTCGGCGCGGACGAGTTGGTCCTCGATGGTGGAGCGCAGGGTGTCGGCGTCGTCGGCGACGGCGCCGACCCGGTAGGCGATGGCGCCGGCGTCGCGGGCGGCCGCGGTGAGGGCGAAGCTGTTGGAGTCGTAGATCTGGCCGTGGTCCAGTGCCTCGCCGGGCTGGACGAGTTCGCTGCCGGTGGACATGACGACCACGCGCGGGCGCGGGCGCACGCGTACGGTTCCGCGGCCGATCGCGGCGAGCAGGGCGATCTGCGGCGGGCCGAGGATCGTGCCGGCCTCCAGGGCGCGGTCGCCGGCCTTCACGTCGCTGCCCTTGGCGCGTACGTGCGCGCGTGCCTCGGCGGGGCGGTGCACGCGGACCTGTCCCTCGGCGCCCTCGGGGGCCACGCTGCCGGCGCGCATCCCGCTCACGGGTCCCTCGCCGAGTCCGCCGTCGGTCCACTCGACGGGGACGACGGCCTCGGCGCCGGGCGGCAGCGGGGCTCCGGTCATGATGCGCGCGGCCTGCCCGGGGCCGACGTGGACGAGGCCGACGGCGCCCGCCGCGACGTCCCCGACGACCTCCAGGACGGCCGGGAACTCCTCGCCGGCGCCCTCGACATCCGCGACCCGCACCGCGTACCCGTCCATGGAGCTGTTGTCGAACGGGGGCAGGGACACCGGCACCATCACGTCCTCGACCAGGACGCAGCCCTGGGCGTCGAGGAGTTGCAGCTCGATGGGGTCGAGCGGGCGGACGGTGCTGAGGATGTCCTCCAGGTGCTCGTCCACCGACCAGAGGTGGTCCGGTCCGGCGGGGCGGGGCGCGGCGCTGCTCAACTCTCTTGCATCTCCTCGGCTACGTACGTGCGAAGCCAGGTCCGGAAGTCCGGGCCCAGGTCTTCACGTTCGCATGCCAGTCTGACAATGGCACGCAGGTAGTCGCCACGGTCACCGGTGTCATAGCGGCGGCCCCTGAAGACGACCCCGTGCACCGGGCCGCCGACCTTCTCGTCGTCGGCCAACTGCTGGAGCGCGTCGGTGAGCTGGATCTCGCCGCCGCGGCCGGGCTCGGTCTTGCGGAGTATGTCGAAGATGTGCGGGTCGAGGACGTAGCGGCCGATGATCGCGTAGTTCGACGGGGCGTCCGCCGCGTCCGGCTTCTCGACCAGGCCGGTCACCTTGACGACGTCGCTGTCGGCGGTGGTCTCCACGGCCGCGCTGCCGTAGAGGTGGATCTGCTCGGGGGCGACCTCCATGAGGGCGATCACGCTGCCGCCGTGCCGCTCCTGGATCTCGATCATGCGCTGGAGCAGGGGGTCGCGGGGGTCGATCAGGTCGTCGCCGAGGAGGACGGCGAAGGGCTCGTGGCCGACGTGCGGGGCGGCGCACAGCACGGCGTGGCCGAGGCCCCTGGGGTCGCCCTGGCGCACGTAGTGCATGGTGGCCAGGTCGCTGGACTCCTGCACCTTGGCGAGCCGGTGGGCGTCGCCCTTCTTCTGGAGCGCCGATTCCAGCTCGTAGTTGCGGTCGAAGTGGTCTTCCAGAGGACGCTTGTTGCGTCCGGTGATCATGAGGACGTCGTCGAGCCCCGCCGACACGGCCTCCTCGACCACGTACTGGATCGCCGGCTTGTCGACAACCGGCAGCATCTCCTTCGGAGTGGCCTTGGTGGCCGGCAGGAACCGGGTACCGAGACCTGCTGCGGGAATGACAGCCTTGCTGATCCTGGGGTGCGACTGAGTCATGCCCGCAACCTTATCCGGTGCCTTTGTGATGAATCTGCGGCTCCGGTTACTTGGTCCACATATGAGCACATTGGGAAGGATGCAGGAGCGACCAGTGGAACACGACGGACGCACGGGCGAGCCTGACAAGCGAATGTGGCGGCGGGAGTTCCTCGCGGTGAGGAACAGGTTGCCGGAGGATGTCGTGCGCGCGACGGGCGACGCGCTCGCCGAACGGGCTCTGGAGCTGCCCGAGCTGGCGCGTGCGCGCACGGTGGCGGCGTACGTCTCCGTGGGCGCCGAGCCCGGCACGCTCACGCTGCTGGAGGCGCTGCGCGCGCGGGGCGTGCGCGTGCTGCTTCCCGCCCTCCTGCCGGACAACGACCTCGACTGGGGCGAGTACACGGGCCCCGGCTCCCTCGCGCGCATCCGGCACGGCGGGAAAATGGCCCTGTTCGAGCCCTCGGGAGCACGCCTCGGGCCCGCCGCGGTGACCGGTGCGGACGTCGTCCTGCTGCCGGGGCTCGCGGTCGACGCACTCGGGATGCGGCTGGGGCGCGGCGGAGGGTCGTACGACCGTGTGCTCGCGCGTCTGGAGCGCGCGGGGGCCCATCCGGCGCTCGTGGTGCTCCTGTACGACACGGAGGTCGTCGCACGGGTTCCGGCGGAGGCGCACGACCGGCCGGTGCACGCGGTGGTGACCCCGTCGGGCGTGCGCCGCTTCACGGGCCCCTGAGGCGGGAGCTTCACACCGGCCCGTGAGCCGAAAAGGCCCTCCACGCGTGCGTGGAGGGCCATGCCGGGCGGTGTGCCGTCAGCGGGTCACGGCTTGAGGACGAGGGTGTCGCTCGTGCTCTTGTCGACCGCCTTGGCGGAGAACGACCAGGGCAGCAGCTCGCCCTTGACCCACTTCCCGGTCTGGTCGGTGTAGTGGGCGCTGTAGGCGTGGCCCGAGGCGCCGGTCAGGTTGATCCACCTGGACTTGTCGAGGTCGGCCAGGTTGACCACCATCCGCATGGACGGCACCCAGACGACGCCGTAGCCGCCGGCGGCGTTCCAGCCGGTCGCGTCGACGGTGGCCTCGCCGCCGCCGAGCTGCCAGGGGCCGCGGTTGAGGGCGTACTGGAGGAACCCGGGGCCCTCGGTGCCTAGGGTCTGGTTCTTCAGGAACAGGCGGTGCAGCCGGCCCCAGCTCCAGGTGTCGATGTCCTTGCCGAGCTTGGCGGTCAGCTCCCAGCGTGCGTCGATCATGGCGCGCTCGAACAGCTGGTCCCGGTTCTCCGCCGCCGGGCGGGTGCCCGACTTCGGCGTCGTCCACCAGTCGCTGTCCGGCTTGTCCATCAGCCGGCGCACGACCTCGAACCAGCGGTCGCCGCCGTCCGGCTGCGCCTGGTCGGCGTCGCGCTTGCCGCACTCGCGCACCGTGGTGTTCTCGTCCACCGGGCCGGTGCTGTCGATCTTGTCGACCCACAGGCACTGGCCCGTGACGCGCAGCTCCTTGGGGAGCTTGTTGCCGAAGGCGAGCTTGAGGACGTTGCGCCAGACGGCGTTGAAGTAGGCGGCCGCGGCCGAGTCGGCGTCCTGGGTGTAGTCCCAGCCCTCCAGCAGCTTCTGGGCGTCGCGGACGTTCTTGTCCCGGAGGTTGATCTTCAGCAGCTCGGGCACCAGCAGCTTGGCGATCTCGCTGCTGTTGTCCAGCTGCATCTGCCGCATGTCGTCGGTGGAGATCCTGCCGCCGTCCTTGATCTTGGACTCGATCAGGTCGGTGATGCGCTGGCTGCGGGTGCCGTAGCCCCAGTCGGTGGTCAGCGTGTACGGGTACGCGTCCTGGCCGATCACGGCCTGGTTGGCGGTGACGATGAAGCCCCGCTTGGGGTTGTACTCGTACGGCAGCTCGCTCTGCCCGATGTAGCCGTTCCAGCGGTACTTCGGGTCCCAGCCCGGCGCCGGGATGGAGCCGCTGTCCGCCGAGGTGCGGGCGGGGATCCTGCCGGGCAGGGTGTAGCCGATGTTCTCGGAGTCGGCGTAGACGAGATTCTGCGAGGGCACGTCGAACAGCGTGGACGCGGCCCGGAACCCGTTCCAGTCGGACGCCTTGTCGATGGCGAACACGGCGTCCATGGAGGTGCCCGGGTCGAGCGCGGTCCACCGCAGGGCGATGCCGTAGCCGTCGCCCCGGTCGGGTGCCGCGGTGTTGACGGTGGCCCGCTTGCCGACCTGGACGAGTTCGTCGTCGCGGTCGGACAGCAGCGGCATCCCGTCGGCGGTCTGGCGCACGACGATCTTCTTGGACCCGCCGCCGGCGACCTTGATGGTCTCCTCGCGGGTCGTGAACGGCCGGACCTTTCCGTCGTACAGGTAGCCGTCGCCGGAGAGCTTCTCGAGGTAGAGGTCGGTGACGTCGACCCCGGAGTTCGTCATGCCCCAGGCGATGTCGGCGTTGTGACCGATGATCACACCGGGCATCCCGGCAAACGTGTAACCCGCGACGTCGAACTGGCACGTGCTGGAGACGGTCCGGCAGTGCAGGCCCATCTGGTACCAGACGGAGGGCAGCGACGGGGACAGGTGCGGGTCGTTGGCGAGCAGCGGGTGGCCGGTGATCGTGTACTGCCCGGAGACGACCCAGGAGTTGGAGCCGATGCCCTGCCCGTTCACTCCGACGGCGGCGGGGAGGTTGTCCAGGGACGTGTAGAGGCCCCCCAGCTGGCTCGTGAGGCCCGAACCGGACGAGGTCGAGGCGGAGGAGCCGGACGTGCCGGCCGAGGCCTGAGAGCCGCCCGTGGCGTCGCCGCCCTGGGTGCCGACGCCCTGGGTGCCGCTCGTGCCGGTCCCGGTGGTGGTGCCGCTCTGGTCGGCGTTGGTGGCGTCGTCGTGCACGCCGTTGGGGGCGCCGCTCTGCTGGAAGCTCTTGGTCAGCTCGTCGTACTGGCCGTCCTGCACGATCGGCTTGTTGCGGCCGGCCGGGTACTGCGGGTACAGGTCCTGGATCTGCTGCGGGCCGAGGCGGCTGGTCATCAGCGCGCGGTCGATCTCGTCCTGCATGTTGCCGCGCAGGTCCCAGGCCATCGCCTTCAGCCAGGCGACCGAGTCGACCGGGGTCCACTGCGCGGGCTTGTAGTCGTTGGCGAGGCCGAGGGCCGCGTACTCCAGGGAGATGGCCTTGCCGTCCTTGCCCCGCAGGTAGGCGTTGACACCCTTGGCGTAGGCGTCGAGGTACTTCTTGGTGGAGGCCGACAGCTTGTGGTCGTACTCCTCCTTGGCCACGCGGTCCCAGCCGAGGGTGCGCAGGAACGCGTCGTTGTCGACCTGGCCCTTGCCGAACATCTCGGACAGGCGCCCGGACGTCATGTGGCGGCGCACGTCCATCTCGTAGAACCGGTCCTGCGCCTGGACGTAGCCCTGCGCCATGAACAGGTCCTCGTCGGACGAGGCGTAGATCTGCGGGATGCCGTAGCCGTCGCGCTTGACGTCGACGGGTCCCGAGAGGCCGTCGAGGGTGATCTCGCCCTTGGTCTGCGGGAAGGAGGCGCGCACGGTGCTGATCGACCAGTACCCCCCGTAGGCGATGCCTCCGATGATGGCCAGGACGAGCACCAGCACGAAAAGTCGCGCTTTGCGCCCCTTCTTCCTGCCGGACTTGCCAGGCTTGTCACCCGTTGTGGCGGTGGTGTTGGGGGGCATCGCTGTCCTTGCTGTCCTAACGCGAGCGGCAGGTCGGGCTGTGACTTTGAATGAACGCTGGAGCAACCATAGGCGCAGGGCCCCGGGGCGCTTGACGCGGACCGGGGAACCGGCGGGCGCGAGCGTTCGATCCTGCCTCGCCGAGCGTCAAGAAAGCGTCAACAGTTAGGTAAGATAACGAACTACTTGGGTGCGGTGCGCCGCAGCCTCGGGTCTTGTGCACGTGCGCCCCCGCGTCCCGCGCGGGCCAAGGAAGGGAACCGCCGCTGACTGTCCACCACCTCAACCAGCTCCTGCTCATCAGCGCCCTCGTCCTCCTGATCGCCGTCGCGGCCGTGCGGATCTCCTCACGCAGCGGCCTGCCCAGCCTGCTCATCTACCTGGGCATCGGCGTCCTCATCGGCCAGGACGGCATCGGTCACGTCCACTACAGCAACGCCGCGATGACCCAGGTCATCGGGTACGCGGCCCTGGTCGTGATCCTCGCCGAGGGTGGTCTGGGCACGAAGTGGAAGGAGATCCGGCCGGTTCTCGGCCAGGCCTCCGTCCTGGCCACGGCGGGTGTCGCGATCAGTGTCGGCGTCACGGCGGCGGGCGCGCACTACCTGGTCGGGCTGGACTGGAGGCAGGCGCTCATCGTCGGCGCGGTGGTCTCCTCGACGGACGCGGCGGCCGTCTTCTCGGTCCTGCGCAAAATCCCCCTCCCCGCGCGCGTGACGGGCACGCTGGAGGCGGAGTCCGGATTCAACGACGCCCCAGTGGTCATCCTGGTCGTCGCCTTCTCCACGGCCGGACCCGTCGAACACTGGTACCTGCTGCTCGGCCGGATCGCGCTGGAACTGGCCATCGGCACCGCCACCGGACTCGTGGTCGGCTGGGCCGGCGCCTGGGGGCTCAAGCGCGTCGCCCTGCCCGCCTCCGGCCTCTACCCGATCGCCGTGATGGCGATCGCCGTCACCGCGTACGCGGCCGGCGCGCTCGGGCACGGCAGTGGCTTCCTGTCCGTCTACCTGGCGTCCATGGTGCTCGGCAACGCCAAGCTCCCGCACTGGCCGGCCACGCGCGGCTTCGCCGAGGGGCTCGGCTGGATCGCCCAGATCGGCATGTTCGTCCTGCTCGGTCTGCTCGTCGCCCCGCACGACCTGATCGACGACTTCTGGCCGGCCCTGATCATCGGACTGGCGCTGACCGTGGTCGCCCGCCCGCTGAGCGTGGTGCTGAGCCTCGCGCCGTTCCGGGTGCCGTGGCGGGAGCGGGCGCTGATGTCCTGGGCGGGACTGCGCGGCGCCGTGCCCATCATCCTGGCGACCATCCCGATGGTGAACGGCGTCCCGGGCAGCCGGCACATCTTCAACATCGTCTTCGTGCTGGTCGTCGTCTACACCCTCGTCCAGGGGCCGACCCTGCCCTGGCTGGCGCGCGCGCTGGAACTCGGCAAGGACGGCGAGGCCTCCGACCTCGGCATCGAGTCGGCGCCCCTGGAGCGGCTGCGCGGGCATCTGCTGTCCGTCGCGATCCCCGAGGGTTCGCGGATGCACGGCGTGGAGGTGGCCGAGCTGCGGCTGCCGCCCGGGGCCGCCGTCACCCTCGTCGTGCGCGAGGACGAATCGTTTGTGCCACTGCCCACGACCGTGCTGCGGCGCGGGGACGAACTGCTCGTGGTCGCCACGGACCCCGTCCGCGACGCGGCGGAACGGCGCCTGCGCGCGGTCGGCCACGGCGGCAAGCTCGCGAGCTGGCTGGGCCTCGACGGGCCCGAGTCGGGAAGCCGCTGAATCCCAGGTGAACATCTCCGTGGTGCTCGTTTTCACAGTCGTACGAGCACCACTGACCTGTACGATGAAGGCACCTGATCGAACCAACTCTGCCTGACGCAGAGCTGGCGCGACCGTATGGCGGCCGAGACGCCCCCGCCCACCGTGGGCGCCGTATCTCCGGCATCTACCGCAGTCCGCGCAAGAGGACAGCTCTCGGCACCCGGGCCCGCCACGGCCCCCGCTACCAGGCGGCAGAAAGGCACGGCCGTGGGATCCACGGTCACCACCACCGCACCGGAGAACACCGCCCCGGCCGCCCCGCGCCCGGGATACCTCCAGCTGCTGCGCACCCGCGGCGCCTGGACCTTCCTGCTCCCCGGATTCGCCGCGCGCCAGCCGTTCGCGATGCTCACGATCTCCATCGTGCTGCTCGTGCAGCACACGACCGGCTCGTACGGCGCCGCGGGCGCCGCCGCCGCCGTCACCGGTGTCTCCATGGCGCTGTTCGCGCCCTACAGCGGCCGTCTCGCCGACCGCTACGGCCAGCGCGCGGTGCTGGTCCCCGGCCTCCTCGTGCACGCCCTGTCCGGCCTGTCCCTGACCGCGCTCGCGCTGGCGCACGCCCCTTTGTGGGCGCTGTTCGCGGCGGCCGTGCCGACCGGCGCCTCGGTGCCGCAGGTCGGCCCCATGGTGCGGGCCCGCTGGGGCGTGAAGCTCCAGGGCTCGCCCCTGATGACCACCGCCGCGGCCTTCGAGTCCGTCACGGACGAGCTGACCTTCGTCTTCGGCCCCCTGCTCGCGACCGCCCTGTGCACCACCGTCACCCCCGCCGCCGGCCTGGTCACCGAGGCCGCGCTGACCCTCGTCGGCGGTCTGCTGTTCGCCGCGCAGAAGAGCACGCAGCCGCCGGTGACCGGCCGGGGCGGGCACGCGCGCGTGGAGCACGTCTCCGCCCTGCGCGTCCCGGGCGTGCGCGTGCTCGCGGTGACCTTCCTGGGCATCGGGTCGGTCTTCGGCGGCATGCAGGTCTCGCTGGCCGCGTTCACCGAGTCGATCGGCGAGCCCGGCCTGAACGGCGTCCTGTACGGCGTCTTCGCCGCGGGCAACATGCTCTCCGGCGTCGTCTGCGGCGCGATCGCCTGGAAGGTCGCCCCGCGGCGGCGCCTGCTGGTGGGCTACACGGGGCTCGCGCTGACCGCGTCCGCGCTGTGGACGGCGCACTCGGTGCTGCTGCTGGCCGCCCTCGGCCTGCTGGTCGGCATGTGCATCGCGCCCGCCCTGATCACCGGCTACACGCTGGTCGAGGCGCTGGTCCCGGCCGGCGCCCGCACCGAGGCGTTCACCTGGCTGACCGGCGCCGTCGCGCTCGGCCAGGCCGCCGCCGTCACGGCCGCCGGACAACTGGAGGACCGCCTGTGGGGCGGCGCCGGATTCCTGGTGCCGATGGCCGGGACCGTGCTGGCGCTGGTCACCCTGGTGGCACTGCGCTCACGGCTGACCGCCCCGTCCAAGAACCGTACGGTCGCACGTGGCGTCGGTCACCGCGTGCCGGTGACGGTGGACTGATCCCTGGGAATACGTCAGTATGGACCATCGTTAGCACTCATCGAGTCAGAGTGCCAGGAGGAAGACAGTGCCGACCTACCAGTACCAGTGCAAGGAGTGCGGCGAGGGTCTTGAGGCGGTGCAGAAGTTCACCGACGACGCCCTCACCGAGTGCCCCAGCTGCGGTGGCCCCCTGAAGAAGGTGTTCTCCGCGGTCGGCATTGTCTTCAAGGGCTCCGGCTTCTACCGCAACGACTCCCGCGGTGCCTCGTCGAGCAGCAGCCCGGCGACGAAGGCGAGCGGCTCGTCGGCCGATTCGAAGCCGTCCGACGCGAAGTCGTCCACGGCCTCGTCGTCCGCCTCGTCCTCGTCTTCGTCGGCCTCCTCGTCGTCGACGTCCTCGTCGAGCTCCGCCAGCAGCTCCGCGGCCTGATTTCTCCCGTCCGGGACCCTGCCGTCGTACGACGGCAGGGTCTTCGGCGTTCCCGCGCGCGGACACCGGCTCCCGGAGGTTTTCGCCGCCAGCTAGTGTGCTCGTCATGGTGAACGCAGACATCGGTGTGATCGGCGGCTCGGGCTTCTACTCGTTCCTCGAGGACGTGACCGAGATCCAGGTGGACACCCCCTACGGGTCGCCCAGCGACTCCCTGTTCCTCGGCGAGATCGCCGGCCGGCGGGTCGCCTTCCTGCCCCGGCACGGCCGCGGCCACCACCTGCCCCCGCACCGCATCAACTACCGGGCCAACCTGTGGGCGCTGCGCTCGGTCGGCGTCCGGCAGGTCCTCGGCCCCTGCGCGGTGGGCGGACTGCGCCCCGAGTACGGCCCCGGCACCCTGCTCGTGCCGGACCAGTTCGCGGACCGCACCAAGTCCCGTGTGCAGACCTACTTCGACGGGCTGCCGCTGCCCGACGGCACGGTGCCCAACGTGGTCCACGTGTCCATGGCCGACCCGTACTGCCCCACCGGACGAGCCGCCGCGCTCAAGGCCGCCCACGGCCGGGACTGGGAACCGGTGGACGGCGGCACGCTGGTCGTGGTCGAGGGCCCGCGCTTCTCGACCCGCGCCGAATCGTTCTGGCACCAGGCGCAGGGCTGGTCCGTGGTCGGCATGACCGGTCACCCCGAGGCGGCGCTCGCCCGGGAACTGGAGCTCTGCTACACCTCCCTGACCCTCGTCACCGACCTCGACGCCGGCGCCGAGACCGGCGAGGGCGTCTCCCACGACGAGGTGCTGCGGGTGTTCGCGGCCAACGTGGACCGGCTGCGCGGAGTGCTGTTCGACGCGGTCGCGGCGCTGCCGGAGACGGGGGCACGGGACTGCCTGTGCGCGAACGCGCTCGGGGGGATGGATCCGGGGTTCGAGCTGCCGTGAGGTGAGGCAGGGGTGAGGTGAGGCAAGGGTGAGGTCAGGCAGGGGTGAGCTGAGGCAAGGGTGAGGTCAGGCAGGGGTGAGCTGAGGCGGGAGAGGGTGGGCGAGTTGTCCACAACCGGCCGGTAACTCACCGGCTCCGACGGACTTCGGCGCGAGGCGTCATCGTGGCAGGGCAAGCCGAACCCTCGCACAGGCGGTGATCCCCGTGTCGATGTCCCCTTCCTCACCCTCGTCCTCGCGCCCGTCCTCATCCCCGTCCTCATCCCCGCCCTCGTCCCCCTTCCCGCCCCCGCTCCGCCTCCCTCGTCCGCTGGGTACCGACGCCCCCGCGACCTGCGAGGTCCCGCACTTCGCGCCCCTGCGGGTGCGCGGCGGGCGGTATCAACTGCATCGGCTCGTACGGCATCGCCGGCGGGCCCTCGCGGCCGGCCTCGCCGTCACCGCGGCCGCGCTCGTGGCGGCCGGTCCGGGGTCGGTGGCCGAGCGCCACCGCGCCGACCCCGACCACACCGAACCTCACCACGCCGAGCGGCCCCGCGGGCACCCGGCCGCGAAGCCCGTACGACGGCACGGGCCGGCGGACGTGGTGCGGGCGCCGGTGCGGATCGCCGACGCCGCCGCCGTCCGGCTGCTGCGCCCCGGCGACCGTGTCGACGTGATCGCGGCCGAGGACCCGTCCGCCGGGGGCGGCGCCCACGTACTCGCACGCGGCGCGCGGGTGGCGAGCCTGCCCGAATCACTGGACTCGGCGGCCGGCACGGCGGCTGACGGAGGGTCCTGGGGCGGGGCGCTGGTCGTGCTGTCGGTGCCGCGTGCCACGGCGGCCCGGTTGGTCGGCGCGAGCGCGACGGCACGGCTGGCGGTGACGCTCGGGTGAACTCCGTCGGACGCTTTCCAGCAGACCTGCCGTCAAGTCCCTCGATCGAGCTAGGGAATTGGACACAATGGCCTAGTGGTGCCGTAGGTTGCGGAGCGCATCGTGCCACGACCTGTGCATGTGAGGAGAGTCCCCGAGGTGAGCGAGAAGAAGGCGCCGAGTGTCTGGGATGGCTTCAAAGCCTTCCTGATGCGCGGCAATGTCATCGACCTGGCAGTCGCGGTGGTCATCGGTGCCGCCTTCACGAACATCGTCAGCGCGGTGGTGAAGGGGGTCATCAACCCGCTGGTCGGGGCGATCGGC
This sequence comes from Streptomyces sp. NPDC048297, assembly GCF_043201585.1. Classification (NCBI taxonomy): domain Bacteria; kingdom Bacillati; phylum Actinomycetota; class Actinomycetes; order Kitasatosporales; family Streptomycetaceae; genus Streptomyces; species Streptomyces sp. NPDC048297. Next base: position 60,270 of record NZ_JBICZA010000006.1, on the reverse strand, counting down.
ACGCAGAACCTGGACCACTACAGCTCGTGCCTCCAGGACCCGTGCAAGGTGGCCGCGGACGGCACGGTGCAGAGCGGTGTGCCGATCCTGTGGGGTTCCGTCCTCGGCGCCACGCTCACCTTCGTGATCACCGCCGCGGTCGTCTACTTCCTCATGGTGCTGCCCATGTCCAAGTACCTCGCGCTCCAGGAGGCCCGCAAGAAGGCCAAGGAGGGCACGCACGAGGTCATCGAGGTGAGCGAGCTGGAGGTGCTCAAGGAGATCCGCGACGCGCTGGTCGCGCAGCGCGGGTCGGGGCACGGCGGCTAGAGCCTGTCGGGCGGATCCTGTCGCAGACGCGGGGTCTGACGGCGGCGCCTCCTCGGGCGGTCCGGGCGCCCCTTCGAGCGGTCCAGGCGCCCCTTCGAGCGGCTCAGAGGTGGTGGGGCGGCTTCTCGTCGAGGAAGCGCTTGAGGTCGGCGGCGCTGTCGCCGTCCGGCCTGTCGCCCCACCCGCGGTCGGTGTCGTCCGAGGACTGCTGGTTCAACGGGTCGTCGAAGACGAGCGCGGCCTTGGGGTCGCGCGGCTCGGGTGCGGGGGCGTCGCTCATGTCTCCAGGGTACGGCCCCCACAACGCTTGTGATTCCGTTCACAAGAATTCGCTCCGGTTTTCTGATCTCCTGGGGACCATGACGTCGAGTTCCTCCCAGGCATCCGGTTCTCCGGGCGCACCGCGGCCCTCGGGCCCCCTGCGGCGCCTCACCGCTCGCGCGGTCGACGAGGCGCACCGCGTCTCCTCCCCGCTCGAACTCTTCTTCGACCTGTGTTTCGTCGTGGCCGTCGCGCAAGCCGGCATCGAGCTGGTGCACTTCGTGGCCGCGGGGCACGCGGGCCAGGGGATCCTCAACTACGCGATGGTGTTCTTCGCCATCTGGTGGGCGTGGATGAACTTCACGTGGTTCGCCTCGGCGTACGACAACGACGACGTGCTCTACCGGGTCGTCACCCTCGTCCAGATCGCGGGTGTCCTGGTGCTGGCGGCCGGCGTCCCCCGGGCGTTCGAGCACCATGACTTCCTGCTGGTCCTGATCGGCTACGTGATCATGCGGCTCGCGATGGCCGCGGAGTGGCTGAGAGCGGCGAGGTCCGCCTCGGGCGAGGAGAGAACCACGACGCTGCGCTACGCGGGGGGCGTTCTGCTCTGCCAGATCGGCTGGGTGGGGCTGGTGGTGCTGCCCGAGCCCGCGCGGCCCTGGCTGTTCCTGGTCATGGTGATCGCGGAACTGTGCGTACCGCTGTACGCGGAGCGCAACAGCCGGACCAACTGGCACCCTCACCACATCGCCGAGCGGTACGGCCTGTTCACGATCATCGTGCTCGGTGAGACGATCGCCGCGGCCACGGTCGCCGTGAAGTCGGCCGTGGGCGAGCACGGCGCGCTGGTCGAGGTGCTGTCGATCGCGGTGGGCGGCCTGCTGATCGTCTTCTCCTCGTGGTGGATCTACTTCGTGGTGCCCATCCACGACCATCTGCGCAGCAGCGAGCGGGCGTTCCTGTGGGGGTACGGGCACTACTTCATCTTCGCCTCGGCCGCCGCGATCGGCGCCGGTCTGGAGGTGGCGGTGGAGCAGGCGGTCGGCAAGGCGCACATCTCGGCGACGGCCGCCTCGGCGGCGGTGACCCTGCCGACGGCCCTGTTCCTGCTGACGGTCTGGCTGCTGCACGCACGGCACTTCAAGGTCGGAACCGCCCAGCAGCTGGTGCTTCCGGGCACGGCGCTGCTGGTGATCTGCTGCACCTTCCTGGGCGGCTGGGGGGTGCTCGCGGCGGGGATCGTGTCGGCGGCGGCGGTGGCGAGCGGGGAGGCGCTGACGGCGCGCACGGCGGCTCGCGGGCGGCGGGCGGACGCCACGGCACCGGCGGCCTGAACTGCCAGGAGGCGCCGGGGCGGTGGGTCACACTGGCCGTCATGACAGTTGACGCATTGACGGACGTCGCCGGGCTGCGGGTGGGGCATGCCACCCGCCGCGGGGACGGCTGGCTCACCGGCACCACGGTCGTCCTGGCCCCCGAGGGCGGTGCCACCGCCGCCGTGGACGTACGCGGAGGAGGTCCCGGCACCAAGGAGACCGACGCGCTCGACCCCCGCAACCTGGTGCGGAAGGTCGACGCCGTGGTCCTGGCCGGAGGCAGCGCGTACGGGCTCGACGCCGCGTCCGGGGTCATGGCCTGGCTGGAGGAGCGGCGGCGCGGGGTGTCGGTCGGGGCGGATCCGGCGCATGTCGTGCCGGTGGTGCCCGCAGCGTGCGTCTTCGACCTGGGGCGCGGCGGCGACTTCAGGGCCCGCCCGGACGCGGCGACGGGCCGCGCGGCGGTCGAGGCGGCAGCGGCGGGCGCGCCGGGGGCGCGGGTGCCGGAAGGGTGCGTGGGCGCGGGGACGGGTGCCGTGGCCGGGGGGCTCAAGGGCGGAGTGGGGACCGCGAGCGCGGTCCTCGGTTCGGGGATCACGGTGGCGGCGCTGGTGGTGGTGAACTCCGTCGGGGCGGTGGCGGATCCGGAGACGGGGGTGCTGTACGGGGAGTTGTTCCAGGGGCGCGTGGACTATCCGCGGGAGCGGGTGCACGAGGCGGCGCGCCGGCGTCTGGCCGACCTCGCCGAGCTTGCCGGTCCGGCGGGGGCGGCGGGCTCGGCGGGCACCGGGGCGCCCCCGCCGCTGAACACGACGCTCGCGGTGGTCGCGACCGACGCGGACCTCACCAAGGCGCAGGCGCAGAAGGTGGCGGGCACGGCGCACGACGGCATCGCGCGCGCGGTGCGGCCGGCGCACCTGCTGCACGACGGCGACACGGTGTTCACGCTGGCCACCGGGGCGCGCCCGCTCGACGCGGAGGACACCCTCGCGCTCAACGAGGTGCTCGCGGCGGGCGCGGACCTGGTGACGCGCGCGATCGTGCGGGCGGTGCGGGCAGCGGAGCCGGTGGCCGGGCCGGGCGGAGTGTGGCCGTCGTACGAGGAGTTGTACGGGCAGCCGCACGGACAGCCGTAAGGGGAGCCGCACGGGCGGCCGTAGGGGACGTCGTAAGGGGAGCCGTAGGGCGGGTTGCCGTGCGCAGGGCGTCCGATTGTCGCGGTTCTGTCACGTGATGGCGTTCACGGGTAACGGAGGGAACCCCTCCTGCGGGTCGTTCCCTCTTTCTTCACGCACTGGGTACGGATCACCCACATCACGTGAACATGGAGCAGCCTGTGACAACGCCGGACATTGCAGCGCGGCGCGTACTGGGGGCCTGTGCCGCCCTGATGGTCGGCGCCCTCACGCTGACCGCGTGCGGCGGGAACGCCAACGCCACCGACGACGGCGGCAAGGGGGGCGGTACCTCCTCGACGACCCCGAAGACGTCGACGGCGAAGATCGTCATCTCGGCCAAGGACGGTTCGACCGGGGCGTCCATCAACGCGACCGGCGTGAAGGTCACCGGCGGGAGGCTGACCGATGTCAAGATGACCGTGGCGGGGTCGGGTCAGGCCGTGGCGGGGGCGATATCCGCCGACGGCAGCGCATGGCGGCCCAAGGACCAGCTGGAGCGCGGGACCAAGTACGAGATCGACGCGACCGCGAAGGACTCCGGCGGGCGCACGGCCGCGGCGGGCGCCATCTTCACGACCGTCACCTCGGCCAACAGCTTCATCGGCACCTACACGCCGGACAACGGCACCACGGTCGGCGTAGGCATGCCGGTGTCGTTCACCTTCGACAAGTCCGTCACCGACAGGAAGACCGTGCAGTCGCACATCACGGTCAGCTCCAGCAGCGGTCAGCACGTGGTGGGGCACTGGTTCGGCGACCGCCGGCTGGACTTCCGGCCGCAGGACTACTGGAAGGCCGGTTCCAAGGTCACGATGAAGATCGACCTGGACGGGGTCCAGGCCTCGAACGGCGTCTACGGCGTGCAGGACAAGACGGTGTCCTTCACCGTCGGGCGCTCGCAGGTCTCCACGGTCGACGCGCACGCCCAGACCATGACGGTGGTGCGGGACGGCAGCACGATCAAGACGGTGCCGATCTCCGCGGGCAGCCCGCAGCACACCACGTACAACGGGCAGATGGTGATCTCCGAGAAGTTCGTGCAGACCCGGATGAACGGCTCGACGGTCGGCTTCGGCGGGGAGTACGACATCCCGGACGTGCCGCACGCGATGCGTCTGACGTCGTCCGGAACGTTCATCCACGGCAACTACTGGTACAACAAGGGCAATCCGCCCTTCGGCCGCTCGGGCACCAGCCACGGCTGCGTCGGGCTCGCGGACGTGCAGGGCGCGCAGGGCGCCACCGAGGCCAAGTGGTTCTACGACCACTCGCTCGTCGGTGACGTCGTGATCGTGAAGAACTCCCCCGACACCACGGTGGCCCCGGACAACGGGCTCAACGGCTGGAACATGGCGTGGAGCGCCTGGACCGCCGGAAGTGCCGTCTGAGCGGCCGAAGTGCCGCCTGACCGCAGGAAGTGCCGCCTGAGCGGCGGATTCTGACAGAACGTGGGGCCGCGCGGGGAACTCTTCGCGCGGCCCTGACGTTTTCCCTGCGTACGTTTTCTCGGTTCCCGGACATGATGTCCGACCGAGGGGCTACGGTATGCACCCATCAGGTGACATGCAGCAACGCCGGGAGAAACCTTGAGCGTTCCGTACGAGACGGCAGCGTACGAATCCGCCGAGTCGCCCGAGTCTCCGGAGGAGCACCTCGAGCGGCTCCTCGGCCGTGCCCTGAACTCCTTCGAGCTGCCCGACGAGGCGATACGGCAGCTCGACTGCGCGCTGGCGCACGACAGTTCGCTGCACTCCGCGCACCACAGCGCGGGCCTGCACCGGGAGACGTACCGGCACACCTGGCTGCTCGCCGACGGCTCGGCGGTGACCTTATGGGAGCTGGTCCACAACACCGCGCCGGGCGGCGGGACGCAGCACGAGCTGTACGTCGACGCCGAGGAACTGGCCACCGCCACGGCCCGGCTCGCCCTGCCGCCCGAGGCACCGGACTTCGAACTGCCCGTACCGGCCCAGCTGTCGGCCGCTCCCGAGCCCCGGCACGTGTACGCGCCCGACGGCTCGGCGGACCATGGCCGCAGGCTGCTGCGCCGGGCGGAGAACCAGGACCGGCCGGGAGCGGGGACGGCGGCACTGCTGGCGACGGCGGCCGCGCACCAGATCACCCAGGCGTTCGGGCGCCCGGGGCGGGCCGTCCGGGCGGGGCTGAGTTTCGCCCTGTACGAGCACGCGTTCCTGCTGGCGGACGGCCGGGAGATCTCCCTGTGGGAGGTCGAGCACACGGCGACGCCCGACGGGCGGCACATGTGCGAGGTGTACACGTCCCAGGACGCGGCCCGCGACGCCATGGAGCGGCGCGCGGCACGGCAGGGCTGACCGGGCCGACAAGTCCGTCAGTCAGGTCCGGCAGGTCCGTCAGCGGCGGCCGAGCTGCCGTACCAGGCGCGCGAAGGCGTCCTGTTCGGCCGGGGTGAGTTCGACGGACTCCAGGGAGGGGCCGGCGTGGGCCTGGGCCGGGAGGACCCGGAAGGGTGAGGCCGGGCGCCACCCGGCGGTCTCGACGCGCAGGCGGCGCAGCAGGTTCAAGAGGACACAGGTCCAGACGATGGCCGCCACAGCGAGGACGGCCATGCCGATCATCTGGAAAGTCGAGACGTCGTCAGCCATGCCCTCCAGTGAACACCACGGCCTGGGACTTTGACCCCGGACCGTGACGTATCTCGCAGGTGGCGTGAATCTCCCAGGCGGTGTGAACAACTCACAGCTCACCAAAGGGACAAGGAGTGACGGGCGGTCGTCAGGCGGCGATGGCGATCAGGTAGAGGAACGGGTTGCCGATCGAGGAAGTGGGTGGCAGCGAGAGAGTGGGCAGCGGAAACCCGGGCGGCTGAAACGTGGGGAGCAGAAGGGCCCGGCGCCGGACCGGATGCTGAGCATCCAGATCGGTGCCGGGCCCTGCCCCCCGAAGTCGTCACGCCCGGTCAGGGGACCAGCGCGGGCTCCTTCCGGGCCTCGGCCCGGTCCGTGCCCTCCGCATCCTCCGAGCCCTCCGCATCATCCGCGCCCTCCGAGCCCTCCACGTGCTGCGCCGGACGCTTCGGCAGCGCGGACATCAGCAGGAAGATCACGCCCAGCACCGCGGCCACCCACCACAGCGTGTGCTGGAAGGCGTTCACGAAGGCCGGGCCGACCTGGTCCCGGGGCAGCCGGTCGTCGATCACCCCGAAGAACACCACCGACACCAGGCCGAGGCCGAGCGCGTTGCCCATCTGCTGCACGGTGTTGATCAGGCCGGACGCCGAGCCGGCGTGCTCGCGCGGCACCTCGGACAGGACCGCGTCCGTCAGCGGCGCCACGATCAGGCCCATGCCGAGGCCCATCACGACCAGCGGGAGCGCCATCTGCCAGGAGGCGATGGCGAGGCCGTAGTGGCGCGCCTCCCAGATGTAGAGCAGGACGCCCAGGCCCATCACCAGCGCGCCCGCCTGGAGCACCTTCCGCCCGAACCGCGGGACCAGCTTCTGCACGGACATGCCGGCCGCCACGGACACGGCGATCGAGAACGGCACACCGGTCAGACCGGCGCGCAGCGGGCTCCAGCCGAGGCCGATCTGCAGGTACAGCGTCCAGACCAGGAAGAAGACGCCGAGCACGATACCGAAGACGGTCTGTACGGCGATGCCGGCGGCGAAGCTCTTCACCCGGAACAGGGACAGCTCGACCAGCGGGGAACCGTCACGGGCCGCCTTGCGCCGCTCGTGCACCACCAGCGCCGCGAAGACGCCGAGCGCGCCCACCATCGACCCGTACCCCCACAGCGGCCAGCCCAGCTCACGCCCGCGGGTGAGCGGGTAGAGCAGCATCAGCAGGCCCAGCGTGACCAGGGCGACACCGACGAGGTCCAGCTTGAGGGCCTTCGGCGCGCGGGACTCGGTGATGTAGCGGCGGCCGAGAAGGAGGGCGACGGCGCCGACCGGCAGGTTGATGAGGAAGATGGGCCGCCATTCCAGCCCGAACAGGTTCCACTCCGTCAGCAGGGCGCCGAGCAGCGGGCCCGACACCGCGCCGAGGCCGATGACCGCGCCGAACAGGCCGAACACCTTGCCGCGCTCGTGGGCGGGGAAGGTCGCGTGCACGATCGACAGGACCTGCGGGACCATCATCGCCGCCATGCCGCCTTGCAGGATCCGGGAGGCGACCAGCATCTCCGGGTTCACGGCGAAACCGCACAGGGCGGAGGCGAGGGTGAAGCCGGCGATGCCGATCAGGAACAGGCGCTTGCGGCCGTGGATGTCGCCGAGCCGGCCGCCGGTGATGAGGCCCGCGGCGAAGGCGAGGGCGTAGCCCGCGGTGATCCACTGGATCTGGCTGAACGACGCACCCGCGTCGTGCTGGATCGAGGGGATGGCGATGTTGACGATCGTCACGTCGACCAGGTCCATGAAGGCCGCGGTCATGACGATGGCCAGGGCGAACCAGCGGGTCCGGTCGGCGGGGGGTTCGGAGGCGGGTCCGGAGAGGGGTTCGGAGGGCGTCACCGGGGTTGCCGGGGCCACCGGGGATGTCGGGGATGCCGAGGTCACCGTGGGTGCCGCGCCGTTCCGGTTCCCCGGGATCGCCGCGGTGTGTCCGCCGTCTGCCGGCTGTGGCCGGGCGCTCGGTTCCCCGCGCCCCTGGGAGATGTCGATGGTGTCGTCGCCGTGCGTCATGCCCTCAAGCTAGGACCCCATTAGGTCAGATCGTGTCCTACTTCTACGGCATTCTGTACGCATGACGACCGACACCCCCGCTCGGCTCCTCCAGCTCCTCTCCCTCCTCCAGACGCCCCGCGAGTGGCCCGGCGGCGAGCTGGCCGACCGGCTCCGGGTGTCCCGGCGTACCGTGCGGCGCGACGTCGACCGGCTGCGCGAACTGGGCTATCCCGTGCAGGCCACGAAGGGCTCGGACGGCGGATACCGGCTGGTCGCGGGCAAGGCGATGCCGCCGCTCGTGCTCGACGACGAGGAGGCCGTGGCCATCGCGGTCGGGCTGCGCGCCGGCGCCGGGCACGCCGTGGAAGGCGTGGAGGAGGCCTCCGTACGGGCCCTCGCGAAGCTGGAGCAGGTGCTGCCGTCCCGGCTGCGCCACCGGGTCTCCACCCTCCAGGCCGCCACGACCGCGCTGACCAGCGGGGACGGGGCGAGCATCGCTCCCGAGACGCTGACCGTGATGGCGTCCACGGTGGCGGGGCACGAGCGGTTGCGGTTCGCCTACCGGGACAAGGACGGCGGCGAGTCACGCCGTCTGACCGAACCGCACCGGCTCGTCTCGACGGGCCGGCGGTGGTACCTCGTGGCGTACGACCTCGACCGCGACGACTGGCGGACGTTCCGCGTGGACCGGGTGAACGACCCCTTCGCGACCGGAGTGCGGTTCGCTCCCCGGGAACTGCCCGAGGGCGATGCGGCGCAGTACCTGCGGCGCTCGATCCGGCGCCGCCAGGAGACGTACGCCTTCGCCGTCCGCTTCGCCGCCCCCGCCGAGACGGTGTCCACGCGGGTGCCGCAGTGGATAGGGGCACCCGAACCGGAGGGCGAGGACGAGGGCGGGGACACGTGCGTGCTGCGCGGCACGAGCGGGGACCCCGTGGAGTGGCTGGCGGTCCGGCTGGCGATGGCGGGCTGCGAGTTCACGGTCCTGGAGCCGGGTGAACTGGTGGAGTCGGTACGGGAGTTGGGGGGACGGTTGAGCCGGGCGGGGGGTGCGGGAACTCTCTGAGGGCTCCCCGAGGGGCTCCTTAAGGGTCCGCTGAGGGTGCGCCGCGGTACCGCTCGCTCAGAGTTCGGCGTACCGCTCGCTCAGAGTTCGGCGTACCGCTCGCTCAGAGTTCGGCGTACCGCTCGCTCAGAGTTCGGGGCACCGCTCCCTCAGAGTTCGGGGCACCGCTCCCTCAGAGTTCCGCTCTCCACGCGAAGTCTCCCAGCGCCTCCAGATTCCTCAGGGCCAGGGCCGCGGGGCCGTCGGGGCCGGTAGGAGAGGAGAGCGTGGCCGCCCAGGACTCCACGGCCACCCGGACCGCCGCACCGGCGACCGCCGCCGCGAAGCGCAGATGAGGGGTGATCGGCGCGGGTGCGGCAACGTTGTCTTCGCCGGCGGCCAGGGCGGTGACGGCGGCAACGGGAGCAACGGGGGCAGGGGTGATGGGCTTCCCCGGGGCAACGGACGTCGCCGTGGCGGCACCCGGGTTGGTGGTCGGCGAGCCGCCGGTGGTTGCCGGACCGCCAGTGGCTGCCGGACCGCCGGTGGTTGCCGGGCCGCTGGTGGCTGCCGGACCGCCGGTGGTTGCCGGGCCGCTGGTGGCTGCCGGACCGCCGGTGGTTGCCGCGAGCCGGTCCGCCAGGACCTGTGCCAGTTCCTCGTCCGACTCCTGGCACACCTCGGCCCACACCTTGCGCAGGGCGGTACTCGCGTCGGCCAGATGGATGAGCGTGCGGACCCATTCCCAGGACGCCGTCGAGACGCCGTGGCCGGGGGCGAGCATGTGGGCGACCGCGTGGCGCAGCGCCTCCGGGACGGTCAGGGAGGACGGGGCCTCGCGGACCGCCTGGGTCCAGCGCTGGGCGCCGGCCGCGTAGAGCGGGGCCACCGCCTCTTCCTTGGAGGCGAAGTAGCGGTAGAACGTGCGCGGCGCGATGCCGGCCGCCTGGGCGATGTCCTCGGCCCGGGTGGCCTTCAGTCCCTGGCGTACGAAGAGGGCGGCAGCCGCGCGGGCGATCTCCGCGCGGGTCTCGGCCTTACGGCGCTCGGTCAGGGACACCGGGGCAGCGGCCGGAAAGGACTGCTGGTCGGCGGTGGTACGGGTGGGGCGGGGGGTGCTCACGTCGGCAGGCTATGCCCCTGTGGCAGAATCTGCCATCCGGCGGCCACCCCGGGGTTCAGGTACGGGGTGGTCGCCGATCCAGGATGCCCGCCGGGCCGCCGCGAGGCGCGCGCGAGAGCGGCGTACGGCCGAAAGAGCCGGGCCCCAGCGCCTGGGGGGAGTAGGCGCCGAAGCCCGGCTGGGAACGTCCCGGCGCCGGGGGGGGGGAGTGCGTCGGGACGTGGCTCATGCGTGGGTCGGACCGGTGCGAGCGTGCGCGAGGTGCGGAAGTACGGCTCCCGGGGTTCAACTTCCGGGCCCTGAAGGGTTGTTCCCTCCGGCCCCGGAGTTGAAGCGATGGTACCGAGCCATGTTCGCGCCGTCTTCCCCCACCAGGCGTACGCCCCTCGGGATCACGTCCGCCGGGATCACGTCGTCCCGAATCACGCCCTCCGGGTCCACGTCTCTCGGAATCACGTCCCCGCGGGATCGCCTCCCCCGGGGTCACGCGGCCGCGTCGAAGCCGGTGTCGCGGGCCAGCTTCTTCAGTTCGAGCAGCGCGTGCTTCTCTATCTGGCGGATGCGCTCGCGGGTCAGGCCGTGCTCCTTGCCGACCTCCGTCAGGGTGCGCTCCCGGCCGTCGTCGATGCCGTAGCGCATCTTGATGATGGAGGCCGTGCGCTGGTCCAGACGGCCGATCAGGTCGTCCAGCTCCTCGCTGCGCAGCAGCGTCATCACCGACTGCTCGGGAGAGACCGCCGAGGTGTCCTCCAGCAGGTCGCCGAACTGGGTCTCGCCCTGGTCGTCCACCGGCATGTTCAGCGAGACCGGGTCGCGGGCCCAGTCGAGGACGTCGGTCACGCGCTCCGGCGTCGAGCTCAGCTCCGTGGCGATCTCGCCGGGCTCCGGGTCGCGGCCGTTCTCGCGGTTGAACTCGCGCTGCACGCGGCGGATGCGGCCCAGCTCCTCCACCAGGTGGACGGGGAGCCGGATCGTGCGGGACTGGTCGGCGATGGAGCGGGTGATGGCCTGCCGGATCCACCAGGTGGCGTACGTGGAGAACTTGAAGCCCTTGCGGTAGTCGAACTTCTCGACGGCGCGCACCAGGCCGGCGTTGCCCTCCTGGACCAGGTCGAGCAGGGGCAGACCACTGCGCGGGTAGCGCCGGGCCACGGCCACGACCAGCCGGAGGTTGGACCGGATGAACACGTCCTTGGCCCGCTCGCCGGCGGCGACCAGGGCCTCCAGCTCCTCGCGGGTGGCGTCCGACGCGGACTCCTCCTCGCCGTCGAGGACCTGCCGCGCGAACACACCCGCCTCGATGGTCTGGGACAGCTCGACCTCCTTGGCGGCGTCGAGAAGCGGCGTACGCGCGATCTCATCGAGGTACATGCCGACCAGGTCGCGGTCCGCGATCTCGCCGCCATGGGCGCGAACACTGCTTGCCGAGTCGGCCGTCTCGCCGGAGGTGGCGGACTTGCGACGGGCGACGGCACGGGTTGCCATGCGTGCTCCCTTGCGATGGTGGGCTGGCGGGTGGTCCTGTCGAACGCTAGGCACTCCTGGGCTGTCTATGGAACTCTCCCGGAGTGCCCTGCATCCGTGGGAAACAACGACTGGAATCCGGACAGAATTCCCAACCCGCCCCCCAATTTTTCTGATCATGCAGTATGCTGCTCGGCCACCCAGGGGGCGCGATGCCGTCCCGGCGTACAGAGGTGCAGGTCAGAGCGGGATTCGAGGCTGATCCCGACGCCCTCACGATCCTCTACAACCCCTCCGTACGCGAGACTCCCGCCACCTTCGACGTGGAGGCCTTCACTCCGGAAGAGCACCACCCCTGGCTGCCCTCCCACCCGGAAGACGGCCCTCACCGGCTGATGGTTGCCACGGACGCGGACTCTCAGGAGATTCTGGGCTACGCCACATCCAGTCCTTACCAGCCCTTACCGGTCCTTGCCGGGCCTTACGGTCCTTACGGCCCCAGCGGTCCTTACCGGCCGAAGGCCGCATACGCGGCCTCCGCGGGGACGACCGTGCACGTCGCCCCCTCCGCCGAACTAAGCCGAACTCCACCGAACTCCACCAAACTCAGCCGAACTGCACCGAGCGCTTCGCGAGCCCCATCCAGAAGCCGTCGATGACCGACTTCTGCGCGTCCAGTTCACCGCCCGCCTCGGCCGCGCCCATGGCGACGAAGAGCGGGGCGAAGTGTTCGGTGCGCGGGTGGGCGTAGCGGCCGGCCGGGGACTTGTGCAGAAAGTCGAGCAGGCCGTCCCAGTCGTGGGCCTCCAGCGCCCGCCTGCCCCAGTCGTCGAACTCCGCGGACCAGCTCGGCACGCCGCCCGCATGGCGCAGGGCGGCCAGGTTGTGGGTGAAGAAGCCGGAGCCGACGATCAGCACGCCCTCGTCGCGCAGGGGGGCGAGCTTGCGGCCGATGTCCATGAGGCGGACCGGGTCGAGCGTGGGCATGGAGATCTGCAGGACCGGGATGTCGGCGGCCGGGAACATCTCGACGAGGGGGACGTACGCCCCGTGGTCGAGGCCGCGGTCGGGGATGTCCTGGACCGGGATGCCGGGGGCGCGCAGCAGCTTGCGGACCGACTCGGCCAGCTCGGGCGCCCCGGGGGCCGCGTACTGGACGCGGTAGTAGTGCTCGGGGAAGCCCCAGAAGTCGTAGACGAGCGGGACGGTGTCGGTGGCGGCGAGGGCGAGGGGGGCCTCTTCCCAGTGGGCGGAGACGATGAGGATCGCCTTGGGCCGGGCCAGACCGGCGGACCAGGCGGCGAGCTGGCCGGGCCAGACCGGGTCGTCGGCGAGCGGCGGGGCGCCGTGGCTGAGGTAGAGGACGGGCATGCGCTCGCGCCCGGCGGCGGACGGCTGCTGCGTGGCGGCGGACATGGCGGCGGCTCCCTGTGCTCGTTCTTCTCGGCTCGCGCTCGGCCTTCTCGGCCCCGAGAGGACCGACACGCGATGCTCTGACACTCGATGACGCTCAAGAACACTCGATGACGCCCAATGGCGCTCGATGCTTTAACTCTCAAGCTCTCTGCCGCAGCATACGCCTCACTTGTTTAACTTTCAAGGAGATAGCTCGTACAGTGGCTGCATGAACCCCGTGGGATCCATGAACCCGGCATCGGACTCCGCCACCCACCACCGCTGGCTCACCGACGACGAGCAGCGCGTCTGGCGCTCGTACCTGCAGGCCACCACCCTGCTGGAGGACCATCTCGACCGGCAGCTCCAGCGCGACGCGGGCATGCCGCACATCTACTACGGCCTTCTCGTCACCCTCGCCGACGCGCCGCGCCGCCGGCTGCGGATGACCGAGCTGGCGATGAAGGCGAAGATCACCCGCTCCCGGCTCTCGCACGCCATCGCGCGGCTGGAGCAGAACGGCTGGGTCCGCCGCGAGGACTGCGCCTCCGACAAGCGCGGCCAGTTCGCGGTGCTGACCGACAAGGGCACCGAGGTGCTGCGCCGGACCGCGCCGGGCCATGTGACCGCCGTACGGCAGGCGCTGTTCGAACGGCTGACCCCGGAACAGCAGAAGGCCCTCGGCGAGATCATGGAGATCGTCGCCGAGGGCCTTCAGCCGGACGAAGCGGGTGCGGACCTTCCCTGGCTCCGCTAAGCGCCGGCAGCCGGTTCCCTACGGGGTGCCCGGGGTTTCGCTGCGGGCGGTCAGTGGGCGACCACCGGCACCGCCAGCTCCGCCTCGGCACCCTCGCCGGAGGCCACGGGGCCGCCGCCGTCCGGACGGCCGGCGTTGACCAGGGCCAGGACGATCAGCGCGGCGAGCACCAGCATGCCGACGGCGAACCAGATCGCGTTGGTGTAGCCGTGCACCATGCCCTGCAGCTGGACCAGCTGCCGCTGCGACGTCGTCGCGGCACCGGCGACATGGTCCTTGATGTACGCGGTCGTCGCGGAGGCGGCGATCGTGTTCAGCAGGGCCGTACCGATCGCGCCGCCCACCTGCTGCGAGGTGTTGACCATCGCGGAGGCGATACCGGCGTCGCGCGGCTCGACACCCAGGGTGGCCAGGGACATGGCGGGCATGAACGCCGTACCCATGCCGAGACCGAGCAGCACCATCGCGGGCAGGATCGTCGAGGCGTACGACGATCCGATCTCCAGCCGCGTCATCAGGAACATGCCGACCGCGGCCACCAGGAAGCCGGGACCCATCAGGAACCGGGCCGGAACCCGGGTCATCAGGCGCGTGCCGATCTGGGTCGAGCCGACCATCATGCCGGCGACCATCGGCAGGAACGCGAAGCCGCTCTTGATCGGCGAGTAGCCCTTCACGACCTGGAGGTAGTAGGTCAGGAAGAGGAACGTGCCGAACATGGCGATGATCGCGATGCCGAGGGAGAGGTAGATGCCGCCGCGGTTGCGGTCGGTCACCACGCGCAGGGGCAGCAGCGGGGTCCTGACCCTGGACTCGGTGACGACGAAGGCGACCAGCAGGACCGCCGACGCGACGAACAGGGAGATGGTCAGGGGAGCGCCCCAGCCGTCGGACTCGGCGCGCGTGAAGCCGTAGACGAGCGAGACCAGGCCGAGGGTGGACAGCAGTACGCCCGGGATGTCGAGCGGGTTGCGGTTACGGCTGCCCTCGGGCTCACGGACGACGAAGTACGCGCCCAGCGCGGCCACCGCGGCGAACGGGATGTTGACGAAGAACGTCCAGCGCCAGTCCAGGTACTGGGTCAGCGCACCGCCGAGGATGAAGCCGACGGCGCTGCCGCCACCGGCGATCGCGCCGTAGATGCCGAACGCCTTGGCGCGCTCCCTGACATCCGTGAACATCACGGCGAGCAGGGACAGGGCGGCCGGGGCGAGCAGCGCGCCGAAGACACCCTGAAGGGCGCGAGCGCCGAACATCATCGGGCCGGACGTGGCCGCACCGCCGAGCGCGGAGGCGGCGGCGAACCCGACCAGGCCCAGCACGAAGGCGCGCTTGCGGCCCCACAGGTCGGCGATGCGGCCACCGAACAGCAGCAGACCACCGAAGGCGAGGGAGTAGGCGGTGACGACCCACTGCCGGTTGCCGTCGGATATGCCGAGGTCCTGCTGCGCCGAGGGCAGCGCGATGTTCACGATGGTCGCGTCGAGCACGACCATCAGCTGGGCGAGCGCGATGAAGACGAGCGCCTTCCAGCGATTGGCGTCACCACCGCTCGGGGCGAGGGCGCCGGGAGCCTTGGCGGTCGATTGAGACATGGGGGTACCCACTTCGGGACTTCGTAAGGAGAAAAAACGGGAAAAGGGCGTGCGGGTCCGAGCGCGGGCGCGCCGCGGGGGGGCGCCTGGGGGCTCGGTGAACTCGGAGAGCTTGGTGGACTCGGCGGTGTCTGCCGGCCGGGAGTGTGGACCGGGGTTCGGCCCCGGACTCATCGGTCGGGCAGGTGGTCGGTCAGTCGGTGGTCGGTCAGTCGATGGTCAGTCGATGTCAGACGGTGGTCAGTCGATCGGTCGGACGGTCGATCGGTCGGACGGTCGATCGGACGGTCGGATGGTCAGGTCGACGGTGTCCGATCGCCGATCGGACGGGCTCCCGGTCAGCACTCGGACGATGTTCGGTCGGACGGTGTCCGGTCAGCGCTCGGACGACGTTCGTTCGGACGGTGTTCGGTCAGGCGTGGCGCAGATCCTCCATGGTCGCGGGCGTACCCGGCAGGACGGAGGGGGCCGGAGCCCGCAAGCCGTCCAGGAACAGCTGGAGATGACGGTGGACGAAGCGGTCGACGCTGAGACAGTCCGTACCGGCCGGGGGCCGGCTGAGCTGCGCCACGGCGACCATCAGGTCACCCACGCCGACGTCGGGCCGTAGCTGCCCCGCCACCTTCGCGCGGTCCATGATCTCCTCGACGAGCCGCTCGAGCCGGTGGCCGGCGGCTTCCAGGTCGGGGTGGTTCTTGTCGAAGGTGGAGGCGACCATCGGGCACAGCGCGCTGATCCGCTCGTCGGCGGAGGTGTGCACGAAGTGCGCCAGGGCCGCGAAGGCGTCTCCGGTCTCGGCGAGAGCCCTCTCGGCCGCCTCCGCGGTCCGGTCCATCACGGTGCAGACGACCTCGCGGACGAGGGCGTCACGGTCCGGGAAGTTGCGGTACACCGTGGCATTGCCGACGCCGGCCCGGCGGGCGATCTCGTCGAGCGGCACCTGCGGTCCGTGCTCGACGAACATCTCCTGGGCGGCGGTGACGATCCGCTCCCGGTTGCGCAGCGCGTCGGCACGGGGCCGGGTCGCCTTGCCGGTGGAGGGTGCGGTCTGCACGGCGTACTCCAATCGGACGGTCTGGACAGCTGGCCGGCTGTCGGCTGGTCGGTCGAGGCGATCCGTGGAACCGGGGAGCCGGGATCCACGGACCCCGATCTCCAAGACTCGGGATCCGCGATCCGCGATCCGGGATCCGGGATCCGGGATCCGGGATCCGGGATCCGGGATCCGGGGAACCTCTCCCCGTTTCGCACGGACATAGGTCCAAACGGGGAAAGGGTCCCCGGTTATTTCCCCCGCACCGAAGAACTTCCGGTGACCTGACTCACACCACGCGCGCACGGCCTGCAGACCGCCGGCACCCCCAAGGCACCGCCCCTCCCCACCACCGGCACCACCCAAGGCGCCCCCCTCCCCACCACCGGCACCACCCAAGGCGCCCCCCTCCCCACCACCGGCACCACCCAAGGCGCCCCCTCCCCACCGCCGGCACCACCCAAGCCAACGCACCCTCCCCACCCCCACCCAACCCCCTCCTCACCACAATTCACACCCGTACCTGCCGGAATCCCACGATCGGTCTCCTCCAGCGCGCGCCTCTCCCGCCCCCCGACACAGGGTGAGCGCAAGGGTGCAGCCGGGGTTCGGCGGCTGCCGTCGAGCGGAGGTCCGTGCATGCAGCCGCAGTTGCCCCGCCGCCGCATACGCCGGCGCCGCATACGTCCGCGCCGCGTGGCCGCTCTCACCGCGGTGACCGCGCTGACCTTCGCGGTCAGCACCTCGGCCGGGACCGGACAACTGGCGGCGCCCACCACTGCCGGGCCCATAGGCCTGGCCCGCTCCTCCGCCCTCTCGCCCTGCATGATCCGCGCCGCACAGAACGTGCAGATGACGGAAGGCTTCCCCACCCCGGCCGGCTACTCGCGCTCCACGGGCACCGTCCACGCCCTGACCCTGATGGTCGACTTCCCCGACACACCCGGGGAGGGCAGCGCCCTCGACCGTTTCCACGAGTTCTTCCCGCAGACCCAGGAGTGGTTCCGCAGAGCGTCGTACGGACGCCTGGACTACCGCCCGGAGACACCGGTCACCCACTGGCTGCGGATGCCGAAAGCGTTCAAGGACTACGGTATAGAGCGCGGCGCCCCCTTCGACCCCGGCTACCGGGAACTGGTCCAGGACATCGTGGCCACCGCCGACCCCGAGGTGGACTTCCGCTCGTACGACCTGCTGAACGTGCTGGTCACCCCGAACGCCGGCCCGTCCGCCCTGGACACCGTGCTGTCCGTGACCTTCGCCGGGAACGGCGAGGCCCCGGTCGCCGACGGCGTCCCCGTCTCCAACGCGTCCTTCGTCTACTCCCGCCAGGACGACGGCTCGGGCACGTACGGGAGCACCGGCTACCGCGTCCTGCCCCACGAGAACGGCCACACCTTCGGCCTGCCCGACCTCTACACCCAGGACGGCGGGAGCACGGTCGGGCACTGGGACATCATGAGCGAGGACTGGGGGGCCAACAACGACCTGCTGGGTTGGCACAAGTGGAAGCTGGGCTGGCTGGACGCACGCCAGGTCGGCTGCGCGGCGACCCGGGGCAGCGTCGAGTTCACGTTGACCCCCCTGTACAAGGAGGGCGGCGGCAAGCTGGTCCTCGTCCCCGTCGACGCCCGCACCTCCTACGCGCTGGAACTGCGCGCCCAGGGCGGCAACGACGAGGCCATCTGCAAGCCGGGCATCCTCATCTACAAGGTCGACGCCGACGTGGACACCGGCCGCGGCCCCATCAGCGTCTTCGACTCCCACCGCAACAGCGGGGGCTGCACCCGCAGCCCCAACGTCCAGGCCGAACTCTCCGACGCCCCCTTCGCCCCCGGCGAAACCTTCAAGGACCCCCGCCACGGCATCACCGTCCAGGTGACCAGCGCCGACCTGCACGGCAACTACAAGGTCCGCATCACCCGCAACTGAGGCCTGCCTCCCCCCAAGCCCACCATCGCCCCTTCACGCGGCCCCACCCTGATCCGGTACCCTGTCCACCGAGTACCACGCCTTCGTAGCTCAGGGGATAGAGCACCGCTCTCCTAAAGCGGGTGTCGCAGGTTCGAATCCTGCCGGGGGCACAAGGGAAAAGGCCACCTAGGAACGTTCCTAGGTGGCCTTTGACATCCACTTCTGACATCAACGCGGGCGATCACCCACGATCAGGGCGCCGCTTCCTGAGCAGCCGGTCCATGTGGCTCATGGCCTCGCGCTGGGTGTCCTGGACGACGTGGGTGTACACGTCCATGGTGATGCTGATCTGAGAGTGGCCCAGGATCTCCATCACGACTCGGGGCGCGACTCCGGCCGCCGTGAGGAGCGTGGCTGTCCCGTGGCGGGCGTCGTGCAGGCGGATGACACGGAGGCCGGCGGACTCGGCGACGCGGGTGAAGGAGCGATACAGGTTGCGCGGCTCGACGGGCCGACCGTTCCGGGTGGCGAAGACGTAGTCCGACTCCTGCCACTTCTCCCCCGCCTTGGCGCGGGCAGCCGCCTGCCGCATGCGCTGCCAGCGCAGAGGCGCGATGCAGAGGGCGGGCAGTGGGACGGCACGGCGACGGCGACTCTTGGGGTCATCGTCGTACAGGACGCCACGGCGGCGCTGGACCTGGTGGCGAACGTAGAGGACGCGGTTATCAAGGTCGAGGTCAGACCAGCGGAGACCGACGATCTCTCCCCGGCGCAGACCCATGGCGATGGCGAGGACGAATGCAGCGTAGAGCGGGTCCTTGCGGGAGGCGGCGAGGAAGTCGAGCGTCTCGTCCAGGGTCCAGGGGTGCAGTTCGGGTGTGTCCGTGCGGGGCGGCTCGACGAGCTTGGCGACATTGCGTGTGATGAGTTCCTCGCGGCAGGCGGAGGACAGCGCGGATCGCAGAACTCGGTGCGATTCCTTGGCGGTTGCGGCGGTGGTCTCCTTCTCCAGGCGGACGAGGAAGCGGCGGACGTCGGCGACGCCGAGGGATTCGAGGCGCTTGGCACCGAGGAGCGGCACCAGGTAGAGCCGCATGTGTGCCTCGTACTTGTCGAAGGTGCTGAGCTTCCGCCGAGGCTTGATGACGTTGTCCAGCCAGTACGGCAGCCACTCGGAGAGCTTGGCGGACTTGGTGGGCACTGGCACGCCCTGGTCGACCTTGTCGAGCAGCTCACGGCGCTTGGCGTCGCACTCGGCCCATGTCTTGCCGTAGGCGAACTTGCGGGCGCGGGTGCCGTCCGGCTGGAGCACGTAGACCGCGCACTGGAAGCGGCCGTCCTTGCGCTTGGTGATGGTGCCGGCGCCGTTCGGGTTGCGCTTGCGCTGAGTGGCCATCAGGCAGCCTCCTCCAACTGACCGAGGACGAAGTCCCGGACGGCGTCAGCGGGGATGCGACGGGCGCCGTCGATCTTGATCGAGACGAGGCGGTGCGACCGGATGAGGTCATAGACCTTTGAGCGCCCGAGCTTGAGCCGGGCCATGACCTCCGGCACGGTCAGGAGTTCGGCGGTGGCGGTGGTCATGCTGCGGCTCCCTCCTCGGTGAGCTTGTCGCGCAGGACGTCGCGGGCGGTCTCGCGGTTGGTCTGGAGGTCGCGGGCGATGGTGGCGGCGAGGGCGGCTTCGCCCGGGGTGTGGCCGTGGCCGGCGAATTGCCAGTCGGTCAGGACGAGGACGGTGTCCGGCTCGCGGTCGTCGAGGCCGAGGGCGGAGGCCTCTTGGGCAGCGCGGTAGTCGGCGCGTTCCTGGCGGAGGGCGCCGAGGGTGGTGGAGTAGGTGCGCGACTTGGACGAGAAGTGGCCGCGGAAGCCGAGCATGTGCGCCCAGGCCCAGAGACGTCGGTCCGGATAGAGGGCGTCCAGGTCGCGGCAGGCGGTGATGAGTCGGCGGGTGTGGTCGGGGACGTGGTGGCGGTCGAGTTCGGCGAGTTCGCCGATACGGCGGTCAAGGGTGCCGGTGTTCTCGGCGGCTTTGGTGGCGTACTTGGCCACGTAGGAGGCGACGGCCTGTTCGGTGATATCGGAGCCGTCGCCGAAGGCCTTGACCGGACGGACGTCGAGTTGCCGACCCCATCGGAAGGTCCGGGCGGGTTGGTCGGCGGCGGCCGGGACGGAGACAGACGTGTACGAGTGCGCGGCGGCGGCGCGGGCCGCGTCGGTGAGGAGGTCGACCGTGGCCCAGGCGGGCGGCGGTGTGCCGGGTCCGTCGGGGCCGTCGAGGCGGATGACGGCGTGGAAGTGGAGGGCGCCGCGCTTCTGGAATTCGGCGACCTTGCCGTACGAGACGCGGAGGTGGTCGGCGAGTTCGCGACGGGGCAGGCCGGCGCGGGCGGCGAGTTCGCGACGGAGGCGGGTGGTGAAGCGCTGCCAGAGCTGACCGGCGTGGTTGTTGAAGAGGACGGCGCCCGCGTAGTCGTAGGTGCCCGGGTCGAGAGCGGTACCCAGCTCGGAGGCGTCAAGGGTGTGTGGCGTGCCGCAGCGGCAGGTGCCGCCGTTGTCGGGGCGGTTGTGGACCGGGCCGAAGGAGGGAGCGGTGAGGGTGGTGAAGACGCGCGGGTGGTCGCGGACGGCGGCGGGGATGTCACGGCGGTCGTCTCCGGCGAGGCCCGCGCGGATCAGGTGGTAGGTGTCGCCCGCGTAGGTCCAGGCGCAGGAGGGGCAGCGGGAGGCGCGACGGTTTCCGCAGGCGAGGCGGAGGCGTCCGCCTGGTTCGGTGGCGGTGGAGTAGTGGTGCAGGGTCTCGCCGGTGGTCTTGTCCTTGTGGAGGGTCCAGCCGGTGAGGTGGATCGGGTCGGAGCAGCCGCCGGTGCGGCGGATCTGGTCTTCCCAGCGGGTGTAGTCGGCGGCCGAGGCGACCCGGAGGACGTCCCGGAGGGTGGTCGGGTCGAGTGGCGGCGGGGTGGGCGGGTGCGTCTTCTGTGTTGCGGGTGCGGCCCGGTGGGCCATGCTGGTGGTTCCTTCCGGTTGCGAGATCGATCGGCGGGGACGGCTCCCGGGCGGCGGATGCTTGGCGGTATCGAGGCCGCCCGGGGGCCGGTCAGCGGCGCTTGGCGTCGGAGGCGAGCAGGGAGCGCAGGACGACCGCGCAGACGGCGACAGAAGCGCCGGTGATGGCGACCGCCAGGAGCAGGGAGACAAGCACGGCGCCGACGACCAGGACGACGGCCGTACCGCCGCCGACCAGGGCAAGGGCGGTGCCGGGGGTGAGTTGGACGACCGGGCGGGACGGCGGCGCGGGAACTGCGACGGGTGCCTGCGGGACCGGGGTGGCCTGCGTGCCGGGGGTGATGGTGGTCGGGTGGATGACGGCGGCCTGGGTGGTCAGGCCGGTGGGCTGGAGCATGGTCGGGAGCTTGGGCCGGAGCATGGACGGTTCTCCTTTCGCGGCGGGTTACTTGACGGCGGTGTTGATGAGCGGGGCGAAGACGCTGTCGGCGAGGAGGTATCCGCCGAGGAGGAGCACGCAGATCAGCCACCAGGGCGGGCGGATGAGCTTGACGCCGAGGTAGCCGACGGCCAACAAGGCGAACCAGAGCGGAACTTGCATGGACGGTGGCCTCCTAGGCGACGCGGCAGCGATGCGTACGGGCGGCGAGCTGGGCGGCGGTCTGGCTGGAGTAGTCGGCGGACCAGCCGCAGCGGTCGGCGGTGCAGACGGCGGCGTGCGTGGTGCGGCCGTTGCGGTCGCGGTGGGTGCCGATCTGCACGGGGCCGATCCGCATCAGGGAGTGGAAGTTGTCGCGGGCGGGCATGTCAGTCGCTCCCCTCTCGGGTGGTCGTCGGGTCGGGAAAGGTGGCGCGGATACCGGCGGCGATGGCGGGGTCGGAAGTGCGCTTGGCGGCCTCCTCGGCTAGCAGGTAGGCGAGGTAGGGCCGATCGGCTGCGGCCATCTCGCGGGCGCTGTCGAGGTAGTCGGCAGCGGTCAGGGCGGCGGGGTCGCGGGTCATCTGCTGTCCTCCTTCCGGTGTCTCTCGCGGGTCAGGTGAGATGGGCGGCGATGGCGTCGGCAAGGTGGGGCGGGACGCCGAGGCGGGAGCGAAGAGTTTCGGAGTCGATCGGGGATCCGGTGCGGGCGCGGTACTCGTCGGCGACTTTGCGGGCGTGGTCGACGAGGACGGCGGGGACCTGCGGCACCGGCGCCGCAGCGGTCGTGACTTCCGGCGCGGGGGCCACGTCGGGCGCGGTCACGGCTTCCAGTACGGACTGCTCGGCGTCCGGCGTGTCCGAGACGGGGGCCGGCGGAATCGGCCCCGACTCCGGCTCAGCAGGCGACGAGTGAGCGAGGAGCGTGCCGCCGAGGAAGGCGAGCGCTGGCCATCCTGCGATGCCGAGGCGGAGCAAGGCGGGCGGATCGGTCAGGTCGAGGAACCCGGCGGTGGCGACGTTGGCGCCGAGCGAGGCGAACAGCGCGACGACGAACCAGCACCAGGCCAGCCGGGACGGCCCCTCGCTGCGCAGCCGCCGCCAGGCGGCGACCAGGAGCAAGTCAACGCTGACCGGGTAGGCCCAGGCCTTCCAACCGTTCTGTCCGGCAGCGGCGGCCAGGTCGTGCAGGTGGGCGAAGGACAGGGCACCGGCGATCACGGCCTGAATCAGGACCGCGTCGACCCGGAGACCGTGACGGGCACCCATCAGACGTCGCCCGGGTAGACGGGGCCGCCGTCGGGGTCCTGGTCGTCCGGGAACATGCCGGGCGGCGGCTCGGGCAGCGAGACGGCGAGGGACGGGCTGACGGCGTCCACGAAGTCGAGGTCGGCGCCGGCCATGTCGGCGTAGAGGGCGAGTTGGCCGAGGAGGAGCACGGTCCGGGCGAAGTCCTCGCAGTCCGGGCACATGGCGGGTCTCCCTTCATTTGGGCATGGCTGGGTAAGGACGCGGCGCGAAGGCGGTCACGCCGACCGTGAGGAGCGGTGAGAGATCAGGCGGTAGCCGAGGACGCCTTGACCAGCGGCACGGACTCGGCGTCGGAGCCGGGGAGAACGGGCCGGAACGAGGCCAGCTCAGGCAGGTCCGGCGTCCGGTCGGCGTGCCGGTTGCAGATGTTCACGGCCTGGCGGAGCGAGGTGTGCGGGGCGCGGATGCGGTGCCACCCTCCGGAGGAGTCGCCCGCGATGGCGAGCCCCCGCATCTCGGCCGGGATCTGGATGGCGGCGAGGACGGCGTCCGGAGAGATGTCGCCGAAGGCCATGTTGGCGGACGATTCGTCGTTGACACGGTGGGCGGTACGGCCTGTGAGCTGGGCGCGGAGCATGGTGATGCCCTTGCCGAGTTCGGAGCCGAAGCGCTGCCCGCAGATTTCGAGGTAGATGCCGGCCGCGCGGCCGAGTTGGGCGAGGCGAACCAGAGCGGTGACGATGCGATCCCGACGCTTCTCCTCCTCCTTGCTTGCATACAGGGCGAGTTCGGCGACCTCATCGACCAGAACCACGACCGGCACCGGGCGCAGGTCGTCGGGCAGGTCCCAGATGTCGGCGGCGATCTCCGCATCCGGTACGTCGGAGGTGATCCGCTGCTGTGACCGGATGAGCTGATAGACGCGCCCCATCCGTGCCACCAGCGCATCGAGCACTTCGGCGGCGGTGTCAGGATCGTCGGCCAGCGCGGAGAACCGGCGGGCCAGCGGGAAGAGTTCAACCCCCTGCTTGCAGTCGATGCCGACGAGGGCGACGTCCATCGGAGCGAGTCCGGCGACCAGATTGCGTTGGTAGACGGACTTGCCGGACTCCGTTGCCCCGAGGGTGAGGGCATGGGGTATCGCACGGTAGTCGCGGTAGTGCACCGAGCCGTCCTGCCGCAGGGCGACCGGCACCCGCATCGGCCGCGGGTCGGTCTCGGCCGGCATCTGCACCCGCTTGAGTACGTCGTAGCCGGTCATCCGCACTTCGACGACGCCGGAACGCAGCTCCCGCGAGGTGACGCCGTACATGGAGAACGAGTGCCGGAGCCGGTCCGAGGCGGCGGCGATGTCGAAGGCATCTTGTCCGGGGCGGAGCTTGAGCCGTAGGACCAGGCCGGTACGGGTCGGCCGCAGCCGCAAGATACGAGGCGGCCGGGACTCCGGTATCGGCCGGTTGGCGGCACGAGCCAGGGCGAGCCGCCACCGCGCGGGCGGAACGGTCAGCCCGCACGCGTCCATGACCGAGCCGTACCGGACCAGGACCCGCACCACGGCCAGCGTGACCCCGAAGGTCAACCAGTACCAGGAGGGGCGCCGCCACCGCAGGAGACCCACGGCGGCGACGACCAGCACCAGGGCGACCGTGAACCCGGTCATGATCAGGCCGCCTTCGACCCTGCGGCAGCACTGGAGAGCGAGGTCACCGCAACCGCGCGGAACGCGATGCCGTGCCGCTTCTGGCCATTGAAGTCGTTCTCCCACGGCCGGGCGATGAGCCCCGTGAGCGCGACCGGCGTACCCATGGCCAGCTCACCGGAGATGCCCGGCTCCGGGACGGTGATGGACAGGATCTCCACCTCCTCGTTCGCCGCGAACATCACGTCCACCGTCATCAGCTTCGCCCCGGTCTCGGTGTCTGTGGCGATCTCGCCGGTACGGCGGTCACGCACCTTGACCTGCGGGGACTTGGCGACCATGACAACCGCGCCGGAGGTGTCGACGGGAATCTGACGCACAGAGATCACTCCTCTATAGATGCTGAACTCCGCCACTCATGTACATGAGTGACATGAAGAAGAGTGCATCACTCCTGTACATGAGTCAACCCGCCACGAAGAAGAACTCGCGACGGACTGTGAGAAGTTGAGCGGGCGTCAGTCGCCGGCAGGGATCCGGTACTCGAAAACGAACTGGTCAGCGGCCATGAGGGTGTCGCACACCTCGACCACGAGGCCCGCGGCCGTACGAGCCTCCCGGATCAGGTGAACCACAGGAGCACCCGGGCTCAGCGCGAGCTCCGACGCCTCTGCCTTCGAGGCCGGCCGCGCCTGCAGTGTCTCGACGAACTCCGCGAACTCGTGCCCGTGGTCTTCCAGTCGGGCGTAGATGCCACCGCCGCCGGGGTTCTCGGCGAACAGCTCGGGGATGTCCTTCACGACGTCCCAGGGCAGGTAGGACGTGGCGGTCTCGACCGGCGTGCCGTTACGGAAGTACAGGCGCCGACGGGCCAGCACCTGCGTACCGGCGGGGACGCCCAGGCGCTCGGCGGCATCCTCGGGCGCCTCCATGGGCCCGATATAGAGGACGCTCACCTTGGCCGTGGCCCCGGACTGCGCAGACTCCGCGAGGTAGGCCGCCTGCCCACCCTGCCGGAGCGAGCGCCGGAAGCGATCAGAGGAACGGTGCCGCACTGGAGGCCGGCTCTTCACGATCGAGCCCTTACCGTGCCGGGTCTCGACCAGCCCGCTAGCCCGCACCTCGACCATGGCCTTACGGATCGTCCCGCCGGACACGCCGTAGCGGTCCACCAGCTCGGACTCACTCGGCACCATGTCACCGGGCTTGAGAATCCCCGCCCGGATCTGCTGCACGATCTCGTCCGCGATCTGCACGTACCGAGGCCCGGTACCGACCCCTCCCGCCGCAGTTCCCATAGTCCTTCCCTGCCTCCTATGCTCCTCTACATGAGTCAACCACAGGAAGCGACACCCTCCCCCCTGCACTCCGTGTCCGTAGCCGGAGCAGTGGTGCGCGAGGACGGCCGCCTCCTGGCGATCCGCCGAGCCGACAACGGCACCTGGGAACTCCCCGGCGGCATCCTCGAACTAAACGAGACCCCCGAAGCCGGCGTCGCCCGCGAGGTCCTGGAGGAGACCGGCATCCACGTCGAGATCGACGAACTCACTGGGGTCTACAAGAACACCACCCGAGGCATCGTCGCCCTGGTCTTCCGCTGCAAGCCCTCCGGCGGCACCGAACGCACCTCCAGCGAATCCACCGCCGTCTCCTGGCTCACCCCCGACGAGGTCAGCGACCGCATGTCCGAGGTCTTCGCGGTCAGACTCCTCGACGCCCTGGACAACAACGGCCCCCACGTCCGCAGCCACGACGGCAAGCGCCTCATCCCATCGGGATAAAACCTTCTCTCCATCATCAAGGCGGCTCGCTCCGCTCCCCGCGCGCGGCACGGCCCCCGCCCGGGCCTGCGCTCCTGCCTTCGTCCCGCTCCAGCCCGGCCGGCGGCCGGGCCGCGACAGGTCAGGATCAGCCGTTGCCCCAGTTATTGGATACATTGCGGCTATGGATGCGCGCTTGCGTCTACTTTCCTATAGCGAGCGGCAGTGCTCGTCCGCCACTTCCGGCAATGATCCTCCTCTTCACCTTCTAAAAATACCCCTATAGCCAGAAAGCAGAGGGATCTCCACCGGCATATCTTTTCGTTCCGCACGAATGGGAGCAGCGAGGTTCACTGGCGAATTATCACCTACGGTGATGTTGATATTTTGAATAGCAGTATGCACCTGCTCCACAGTGGGATCTTCTCGACCTGGCGTCATATTCGACCGCAGTTCGGCGGAAAACTCAAGTAGCCGATTCCTCACTTGGTCAAGAATGTCTTGCAAGGATGAACCGTGAACAGCCCAATATAGCGATTCAACCATCACGCGCCGTTCTCGGCGGTCGGGCTCATAGCTCATGAGGCGGCAGAGTTCGGCACCGCCCGGCAGGGATAGCTTAATCGGTTCAGCGAGATCCGCACCACTCAAAAGAGACTGAATCTTAGCGATGCTGAATCGGATTGGAAGCTCCTGAGAAATCTCCCCTCGGGCAACCTCAGGGAGATCCAATGTGCTGATTGTCTGACCTTTAGCCTCCCAAAACGGAGACCGCGAGTCCGCCTGAATGGGTGCTCCGATGATTCGATACTCGGGAATACTTTCAGAGGGCCCATTGTATCCCTGGAGTTCATTCATCGCCCACTTTCGAAGTGGCTCAGAAAAGGCCCGCCCTCCAATCACGATGAACAATCGCAAAATCTTTTGGGTCGAGATCGACTCGTCAAGAATGTCTTGCTCAAGCTGATCAATGGGTGATCTCTTGCCCATGTTTCCTCCATGCCGGAGTAGCGCGGGACTTTAGCCCCGCAACCCTCTTTTTGTCTTCTCCACTTCCGGCACGATGGTCGCATCGGCATCGCTTCCGGCAATTGCAATAGGTGAGGTGACCTTGATGGGAGAGTTGTCCCCCGCAGTGATAGTTATGACGGATACGGCTTGGCGAATCTGCTCCGGCGTCGGCTCTTCTGCACCCTCAGGCATGCAAGCTCGTATTTCCGCGATGAATTCGGCGAGACGAGTGCGAATTTGATCGAGAATTCCTTCGAGTGCCGATGTACTGACGGACCAATAGACAGACGTTACGTTCACGAATGGAGACCCGTGAAGTTTCCGTTGATGCGTAGTCATCATTCGTGCAAGATCCGACATGTTTCGGACGCCCAGCCGGACGTGCCCGCTAGATGCCGATTCGACCGTTGCCTGGATCTCGGCAACACCCCAAGAAACGGGAACATCGTTCTTGATTTCACTGCGGGCGACTTCGGGGAGATCTCGTTGACTTATTTCCTGTCCGATGAAACTCGCGGGACCGGCCATAATGTCGGCCTTCAGCGGGGCAAGAATCGTCCGATACTCAGGAAGCGTCGCGTCAGGTTCGTTGTACCCCTTTAGCTCTCTCTGAGCCCAGGCTCGAAGAGACTCCGAGGCCGCACGACCGCCCATGACCAAAACTTGGCGGAGCAGGGATGCCAATGGAACTGACTCGTCTAGGACGTCACGTTCGAGGCGATCGAGACCGCTCAGGTTGCTCACCATGTCTTCTTATTTCAGGGCAATGATGGCCACGATTACGCCTGCGACTGCGGCAAGCGCTCCAACTGCACTCCAAACCACGGAGGCCCTACTCCACCATGGCGTCGGTGCGGGGGTTGACCGATCGGCGTTGGTGCGTGCCGTGCCGCCTTGCTCTGCATAGGCGAATGGTGCGTTGACATTGACTGGGGAGTGGTTGCCGCTGGTGATGTCGATGCGCTGTCCAGTGCCTCTGGGCGGCTGAGGAGATGCGCCGGAGGAAGGATTGGGAGGAGTCGCCATGACGTCTCGTTCCGTTCTGGCGAGCACCCAGAGGGTCTCGCTGGGGCTTGGCTTGTTCGAGAGGGTGCACCTGTGCGGGGACGCTAGCACCTGCCACCGACAGCCGGTTCCGGTTTGTCTGTACGGGCCGGCCGCCGTGCTGCCTGATCGGCGGTGCTGGCAGAGTTACTGAGGCCGCCGGGAGCGCAGCGAGGCATACGCGTGCGCGTCCGATCGGTTGCCCTGCATCTGGGGCTAGCTGTCGGAAGTAGGGCGCAGACAGCCCTCATTGACGCCACCGATCGTGAGTCGGACATGGTCCTGAACCAAGTCGGCCGGTCAGTACCTGTCCATCCGACGCCGCTCGGCAGTGGTCAATCCTCTCTACGAACGACTGCTCGTCTGCCCGCGCTTGCTGCGTATACGGTTCTCTGCGTCGGGGGCGTACCGGGCTCCTTGAGACGGTTTGGAGGCATGGCGTGACCAGTCCCGCTTCCGAGGGTCCCCTCGTGCCTGTACCCCTGTCATCACACCAACTCACTGAGGAGCAGGATGTGCTGCTCCGGACCATGGCGAAGCCGTTCGTTTCGTCAGGGGTGTGGCCCGTCTTCAGCTACGTGGTTGCAGTCATGGACGAGCACCGGATGGACGCGCGCAAGACTCTGGCTAGCCTTCCCCGGGTTCCGGACTCGTTGTCCATGATCGGGCGGCCCAGCTACGGCTTCACCACCTTTCCCGTAGAGGCCGTGCAAGAGGACACACGCCTTGGCTTGACCGTCGCGGCGGGCCTTGTCGTTCCCGAGTTGCGTGCCCTTATCTCCGAACCGTTTCTCTCGGTCCTCCATCAGATGATCAAACTCTATCGGGAGGCGCCAGCAAGTCCCGACAAGGGGAAGGAAGTCTGGTGCACATCAGTCCAGATGCGATCGGCGATCTCTTTCCCTCGTGAGGCTTTCTGGGTTGCACTGCCAACGATCCTCGGGTTTGAAGTTGCCACGCGCAGGGGGTCTAGCAACTCTAGAGAGGACGGGTTCTGGAAGCGTGAGATCACTCGGGACATCCTCCCCTACGAGGACGTTCGGTCAGCGGAGGATTACGTCACGAAAGTCTGCGGATTCGTTTCAAGTTGGGCTTCAGAGTACGACCAACTGCTGAGTCGCGACTCATTGGTGCCACGTCGGCTAGAGGATATTCCGGTCGATCGAACTCCTGATGAGCCAATGGATCAGTATCAGGAGGAAAATTCGCGACAAGAAATTGAAGGCCAGGATCAAGATCGAGCAAAGTCGACCCGAATCATGAAGACCGTTCCACTAGATGCGCGCTGGCTAGCCTTCCTAGCCACAGGGAGGCCGTTGCATCGAATTCCCGACTGGCTTACAGACGTAGTCAATGACGCCTATGCAGCGCTGAAACGCGATGTAGTCGACTTCATCAACCCTGAGCTATTTGCGGCCCATAAAGCATTTATTGATGCACTGGACGTGCTGACCGATAGTTTTGGCGATACCTTTCCGCCGCTTCACGGAAATGGAGCCTATACAGAGATCCCGCCGGAATGGAAGAGGACGCAACGTGATCAATATTACGAGACGCTGAAAAGTATCTCGACCGCCCGGGATGATGTCCTCCACACACACAAGGAACTGGTGAACATCATGAACCGATTCGGTCAGCTTTCTAATTCGGAAATGCCTTCTTCGCAGTCGTTCCAGCTCCGTACAGGCGACAACTCCCCTGTCACCGTGTATGCAAGCCAGGCTTATGCTGGACACGGCGCGGTCGCGAGTTCCAACGCCAATCCGACTAGCGAAGCAACGAATAAACCAGGCATTCCGAAATGGAATCGCAATTTCATTCTTTGGCCCGCAATTGGTGCTGTAGCCACCGTTCTCGCTGCTGTGGCCGCCATCATGGCTCTGAAATGAGCCTTCGATCTCCCGAGCTTCCCAAACTGTGAGCCCCGAAGTTACCGCGAATCTGCGCTTTCGTCGTGAATCAGCCGTTAGGTCCCGCCGTCTACAAGCCGATGAGGAACTCATTCAGCGCGTTCGCGATGAGGAGTCCATGAAGTGGGCCAAGGGCATCGTGATCGGCTTCGTCGCTCTGCTACTCCTGATCATGTGGTCACGCGCTAGCGGTGACGAGCGAGGTGACCCCAACGGGCCAACATGCCAGTACGCCGGGAGATCAGTGGACTGCTGGTGAGCATGGGCAGTCCCACGCGCGGGGCAGGGTTGGTGAGTGTCTATCTGCGTGACAACGCCGACGAACAGCGGCGGACAACTACGGACGCCTGCGGACCATCAGCGCAGGTGATCAGCGCACGAGCCCAAGGTCGCGCACCCACCCAAGTTACTTCGGGACGAAGAGGTCCGCCGTTAGGGTGCGTCGCATGACCATGACTCCAGCCGTCCAGAGTGCCACCATGTCATGAAGTCGGCCGGCTTGGTGCTCTCTGAGCAGGAGGACGACTGCGT
Source organism: Streptomyces sp. NPDC048297 (assembly GCF_043201585.1). NCBI lineage: Bacteria > Bacillati > Actinomycetota > Actinomycetes > Kitasatosporales > Streptomycetaceae > Streptomyces > Streptomyces sp. NPDC048297. The sequence continues at coordinate 29,660 of NZ_JBICZA010000006.1, read as the reverse complement.
CCTATCGGGTCCCCGAAGTCGCGAGACACAGACGCGGCAGAGTCACTCAGCCCTGTGGCCGCGCTGCTGAACCACGATAGACGTGGCCGGGCAGTTGGGCGGCAAGGCCCACTCGGTGACAGACAGCCCAGCTAGCTCGATCAACTCTTCTGTAATACCTAGCCTATACAAAGGCGTCTCGAAATAGCGTCGCAGCCACTTACGCCGCCTTTCTTGCTCCCCCTCGGTCATTTGAACCCAGACATCTACCATGACGCCTGCTTGTGGTTTTCTGCTACCGCCTTCAAGCCATAATCGACGCACATAGGGAAGGGATGCCGGATCTTGAGCCAGTAATACCAGACACCATGCTGCTTTATAACTCATCGATGCGCCGTGATGCCGCACTAGCCGATAAGCACGCCACTGGCTTATGGGCGCCAGTAACCACCGCCACATTGCAGTCACGGACTCTTCTCCGTAGGCTCGACAACGCGCTTAGCGGGATTTAACCGGCTCGTTCCTCGCGAGCCGAGCTGGACTGCTCTAGTTGCAGTTCACGCTTTCGCTGTTCTTCCTTGAGGCGCTCCACGTATCTCGCGAAGAGCCGCAGGCGGTCTACTTCAGCCAGGGGGACGCCGTTCTGGCTCGCATAATCGTCGAGCATAAATTGAGAAGCATTGTAATGCTTCTCAATCTCATCCGCGGTGGATTGAAGGTTGTAGCCTCGTTCCCGGAACTTGAAGTATCCCGTAACACCAGCCGAGATGCCGACTAGAGCACTTAGGATCGACGTGCTGATGGCGAGAACTTTGTTGTCTCCTTCATTCATAGCAGTGAGGGTCGACGTTACGATCGAGCCGCTGATGATCACCAGTTGGAATATGTTGTGCACCCGCCTGTTCCTGCTGGCCCCTTTTCGGTACTGGGCAATTAGATCAAGTGATGCTTCACGGTAGATTCGAAGGCCAGATGGAGAGTCCAGCGGCAGGCGGGCGGCGGCCGTCTGCCGATCTTGCAAGGCATTACGAAGCGCCCCGGCGCGACTAACGATTTTCTTGCGGTTCTTCCAGATGGTCCAGGTTAGGGCAACCCAGAGACCCAGGACGATTACCAATCCAGCCCAGCGCGTGAAATCTGGCTTCGATTCCCAGAGCCCAACGATTACCGTGTATCCCAGCAAAAAGGCTAGCGCGACGGCGCCGAATAGGCATAACACGAAAATGCGCTGAAAGGTCCTAGAAGCGCGCAGGTCGTCTTCGATCTCGTCAAATGCTTTTACGTGCTGCCTGTACTCTTCCTGTAAGCGCCTTTCTTCCTCTTCTGTCAGCACAGAAGGTGTGTGTGTAACTCCCCCGGTTGAACGCGCGCGTCCCCCTGTATCGCCCTGTCCGCTGGTCACAGCACCCCCGTACTCCGACTCGCTAATGCAATGCGTTGGGAGAGTACGGATAGTTTCAGTAGCTCACAATGCCGCATTGTCGTATGAGGGGAACCAATCAATCAATGTTGCGACTGTTTCTCAAGTTGTTCTATAACCGTGAGCATTCACGCCATGTCAAGCGCTGATCTCCTCGTATCATGACGGTAGAAGCACAGGGGGCGCATGGGGTGCTCAACAAGCGTCACTGGTCAGATTCCGGCCGCTCTGAGACGGGGAGACCTTGCTGAGTCGCGGACTATCTGTGGACTAGAAGACGAAGAGGTCATTGTCCAATCCCCACCACCACGCTTCCGCCGTCGCAGCAGACCCTGACGGACATCACCGAGCAACGTGGCTGAGGCAAGTGGGGGTACAGCGCGGCACACGCGCGCCTGCGCGGTCGGCTAACCCGCCGCTGTGGCTGGCTGTCGTCGGCTGAGGTTCAGACGGTCGGAGCGAGATTCCTGTCCGCATCGATGCGCGGTGTACCAGCTAGGGACGGCATAACGCGAGGGGGAGGAGTGCCCGGGTTGGTGCCCAGACTCCCCTCCCCTCGAAGACGGCCGTTATCGTCAAGCGCCCTTTCGCCCGCTCCTTCAGTTGCCCTGCGGTTCGTTCACCGCCAGGAGGTGACCGCGGCTGGTCGCGACGCGGAGGACGTCTCGCAGTGCGCCGGTGAGTTCCTTCGTCAGGCGCCGCAAGTCCTCCGGGTTCGTGTCCTGGTCGTCGAACGCTTCGTAGGCTCGTTCCAGCAGCTCCGCCGCCGTGCCGAGTTGGACTGCCTCAATGTTGTCTGCCAGGCGAGACATCCAGCCGTCCGGGTCGTCGGTGCTCAGGTAGCACGGCTTGCCCTCCGGACCCGACCACGGGAGAAGCCGCAGTTCGTTCCATGCCGTCATCCTTGCGTCTGCCTCTCGTCTGTCATGTGGTGGGTGGTGAAGACCGCGTCGACCCGATCCCCTGGGAATGCCAGTAGCGCGGCTTCGACGACTCGACCAGCGAGGTCAGTTGCAACGCGCGTGATCGCGAGGACGGGCGGGGCGGAGCCGATGCGGAGGGCAGAGGCTTCGTCCGGCGTCGGCTGGCGGGCGCACACCGTCTCCCTGACGGCGGCCGGCGATGGGCCCAGTACGGCGAATCTCGTGACCGTCTCCCGGCAGGTGGACTCGTCGTCGAGGACCCCGGCCGGTACGAGGTCACGCGGGATGTAGATGCGGGCCAGCCCGTGCGGTGTGTCTCCTTCGAGGCTGACGCAGGTGAACTCGGCGAGGGGACTGCCCGTGGGCACCTTCAGCAAGGTCGTCAAATGCCCGTGAGCCTGCACCGTCGCGCTGCGAATGGTGACGCGTAGCGGCGCATCGGCGGCGGTCCAGGGGTCCAGCGTGCCCCAGCCGCCGACGTACATGATCTTGCGCACGGGGCGGCGGACGAAGTTGCCTTTGCCGTGGATCTTCTCGACGAGGCCTTCCCCTTGGAGCACCGCGAGGGCGTTCCGCAGAGTCACCGTGCTGACCTTGTACCGGTCGGCCAGGCCGGCTTCGGACGGAAGACGCTCGCCAGGCTGGATCCGACCGGTCGTGATCTGGCGCCGGAGATCCTCGGCGATGTCGTGGTGGCGAGACGGCACGACTCCGGTCACCGCCTTCTCAGCATTCGCGCGGCGAAGAGCCGGGTGCGCCCGTGTATGGTCAGCGACTCGCCTGACTCGAAGACGAGTTGTTTGGCTCCGTGAGGGAGTTGGAAGAGGTCTCTCACCCGGCAGGCGCAACCGCCGAGTTGGATGATGTCGCCGCACTGCACGGTGGTCGAGGTGACCTCGATGTGGGAGATCACAATGCCACCGGGGACCCGTTCGCTCACCCTGCTACCTCCGCCGACGCAGACTGGTCACGCGCCGTGTGGCACGGGCAGTTACACGCTTCGTAGGTCACCGGCAGGTCGACCGACGTCGAGGTCGGAGAGGATTCCGTGCAGGCGGGATGGGTGCCGATGCGGCAGGCGGTCGATCGGTAGAGGGAGGCGGGGGTGTCCGCCATACGTGGCTGTTGGCGAGGAGGCATCAGCGAACCCCCACAAGGGCCGGCAATGCATCGATCGGCACATGGGGAGCAACCGCCATCGAACGCGCCCGTACGTGTGCCTCCCAGGCCAGTACGTACGGGCGGACGAGCGCGGTGTCCTCACCCCTGAACGGGTGTTGATGGTCCGGGCCTGCCGAAGCCCGATTCAGAACGACGGTCGACGTGTCAGCTGACGCAGGAGAGGTGGAAGCGGTCGGAGGCCGAGCGGGCGTTAAGGGGCGGCGGTGCCTGCCCTTCGGGACGCACCGCACTCTGGTGAGGGAGACGGCGCGGCGGATACGGTTGAGCACGCTGTTCAGCTCCTATCGCTGATGGCCCGGTCCCCCGACATCGCCCGTCGTGGGGACCGTTTTGCGTACGACCGCCCAAAGGGTGCGGCCGTTCAAGCTGGTGGCGAGGAGCCCGAACCGATCGGCTTCCGCCACCACATCCAGGACCTCCCGCCATCTCTCTGCGGAGACTGATTCCGGTATCTCCGCTTCCACCGAGGTGTGTCGGGGGTGTTCCTCCACTCGCGTGAGGAGCCCGAAAGCGGACAGCCGGGCGGCGATGGCCGCCGCGCTAACTCCCGAAGCGGGCACAGGGCAGCCTCCGTCACCAGCGATCACGTTGAGTGAAGCTAGTTAACTAGATTAGAGCTAGTGGACTAGATTTTCCATATGCCTGAGCAGCCGCCCTATCTCCGCATCGCCGACGAGCTTCGGCAGCGCATCGCGGAGCACGTATGGGAGCCGGGGGACCGTCTGCCGTCCCGCGCCCAGATCGGCCAGGAGTACGGCGTGGGCGAGAACGTGGTCCGCCGGGCGCAGGAGTTGCTGATCTCCCAGGGCGTACTGGAGGGCCGCGCAGGGTCGGGAACGTATGTGGCCGAGCCCCGGCAGCGGGTGCGAGTCGTCCGTTCATCGGCGCGTGAACAGCCCGACGGGTCCCCGTTCCGTGCGGACATGAAGGCCGTCGGCAGGCAGGGCGATTGGGAGAGCCGGACCGACGCCAAAGTGCCGGCGCCGACGGAGATCGCGGCGCGACTCGGAATCACCGAGGGCGAGCTGTGTGTCCGGACGACGTACGAGTTCCTGGCGGACGGCAGACCGGTGCAGTTGTCGACGAGTTGGGAGCCGTACGACCTCACGGCCGGCACTCTCGTCGTGTTGCCCGAAGGTGGGCCCCACGCGGGTACCGGAGTCGTGAACCGCATGGCCGCGATCGGGGTCACCGTCAGCCATGCCGTCGAGCAGCCGGAGCCGAGGCAGGCGAGCGCCGAGGAGGCGTCGCTACTGGGCATCCAGAAGGCCGCGCTCGTGACGCACATCCGGCGGACGTACTACAGCGACGACGGAAGGCCCGTGGAGACGGCGGACATCGTGGTGCCCGCAGCTCACTGCGAGATCGTCTACGAGATCCCGATCAACTGATGATCGCGCCGTTTGCAGCGAGACCCCGAGGGTCATCCACCACATGGGCCACCTCCTTGCTCGCCCACCAGGATTTCCCATGCGGGAGCTGGCGTCTTTACCAGGGAAGGTAAATCGCTTGGTCTTGAGGTGTCGACGACCTGAGCATCAGCCTGCTCGTTCTCAGTGCTGAGGTCTGTATCTCGGGCCGTACATCTTTCGAGCCTCCCGACTGCCACTGTCACAGTGCCGCTCTCTGAGGACAATGTCAGCCTGCCGGGAAAGGCCTTTTGTGATCTTGTGGGATAGAAGAGGGGAGAGGCAGATGAGTCGCCGCAGGGGGACCCGGAAGGTCCTCGCAGCCGTGACCGCGACTGTGCGGGAGTGGAGCGACGAGGAGGGGTGGGGTGTGCTCGACTCGCCCGAGACTCCCGGAGGGTGCTTCGGCCACTACGCCGACATTCAGGCGCCCGGCTTTCGCACGCTGTCGCCGGGGCAACAGGTCGATCTCGTCTGGGAAGCACCCGGCTTCAAGCAGGACGGGTACGACTACCGCGCGGTCAGCATCACCCCAAGGCCCATCTGACATCCACGGCTGACATCAACGAGGCCGGACGGCGGCATACAGCAGCACCCCCGGGCGACCGTCGGACCAGCCGACGACGGCACCAGGGGCGGGCGCGGATCGAACTCCTAAAGCGGGTGTCGCAGGTTCGAATCCTGCCGGGGGCACAGAGAGAAGGGCCAGCTCAGGAGGGGTTTCCTCCCAGGCTGGCCCTTCGACGTTTTAGCGGTCGTGCCACACGCGTGCCACTGCGGGCCCGCAGGATCCTTCTCGGAGGGTTCGGAAGCTGCTCCCCCCAGCCCTCACAGGCCACTGGAACTCTCAGAAACGTTCGACCTCTTCACCGTCCGGGACCTTGTAGCAACCGGATACGACGTCCAGGCTCAGCATCGGCGGTTCGTCCTTCGCCATTTTGATGATCTTTACGCTGGCTTTCTTCTTGTCGTTGTCAGCGGTAAGGTTGATATTCTTGTTCTTACTGGCGTCCGGCCCGTATGCGACGATTTCCCACCCGCGCTTCGGCAGTTCCGTCTTGAGCCGCTCCATCACTACGTCGAGGTCGCTCGCCGATTCGGGGTAGAAGCTCCAAGGGTGGAAGATGCGAAAATACTTCTTCGTGTCCTTGTCCGAGCAGTCCATGACTCCCGGACGACTGTCGGACGCCTTCCCCTTGACGCCGATCAGGTCGTAGACCTCGCTGGATACCTTTTCCACCGCGTCGGAGGCGTCGCTTGAGGTGCTCGTGCCGGCGAACGGGACTTCGTCAGAGTGGTTGTCAGTCATGCCGCATCCGGAGAGGGCCGTGAGGGCAAGGGGCAGGGCAAGCACGAGAGCGCTCAGTCTGGTCTTCATGTCGGGGAGCCTTACTTCGTCGGGCTGGTCATCGTGTTGTTTCCCCTGACTGTCAACGCTCCTACTTCACATGCGCCCAGGGGTCGGGTGCGCCCAGGGGTCGGGCGGCGGCTTCAGCGGTACGTTGTCGCCCTTCCCGACGACGACCAGGGCCTGGTTCAGCAGACTCCGGGAGGGGCCATAGGAGGTCTCGTCCCAGTAACCGCTGTGCCCTTCGGTGTCCGTGGTCATCTGGTTGGCGCCGAATTCCTGATCGCTGGGGATGATGAAGCGGTCCCCGCCGTGGCCCCAGCGGCCGATGTCCGGAACCGGGTCTCCGTCAGCCTCCTCGTTCCACACATGTCCCTTGGGGACGTCCATCTCATCGGCACCGGACACCCTGACACCGGGACTGCCCGCGAAGATGACGTCATCGGCGTTGAGATGGCCCGTCTGGGCCGCGGCGCCGACAAGGGTCGATCCGTACGAGTGGGCGATCACGGTACGGTGTGGTTCCGAATCACCGGAATGCGATGCCTCGAGTCCGTCCAAGAAATGGTTGAACGCCGGCGCACCGTCGTATGCGTAGTTCGGGAACGGTGCGTCCTTCCAGACGCTGTCAGGTGCGTCGTAGCCGAGCCATGTGATCGTAGAGACGGATTTTCCATCGGATTTGGCATCGGCTTCGTGCCAGACATTGACCATCCGGTTGATGCCGCCCTCGATGTTTCCCAGATCCGACTCCGTACCCGGAACATAGACTGCCTGGTGATCGGCGGTGTCCGGGTTTCCGTTGGCGATGATCGCGCGGCCGTCTCCTTCGGTGCTGAATCCCAGCAGGTATGCCTCGGGCAGTCCGTTCTTGCCGGTCGCGTCGAAGCGCTTCTGGATCGCATCCATGCCGTCGATCCGCCCTTGCAACTCCTTCCGCTAGGCCTCCCATGCCTTCCATTTCGTTTCGCCTTCAGGATCCCTTACTTCGACATCCACCTCCCCACCCGTGTTGGGATTGAGTTGGTGCATGGTCGTAAAGCGGTCGGGCTCCTTCGCGATCCAGGCGTCCAGTTCGACCCGAGCGGCGCCACGGGTCTCGGCAAGCACGGTTCGGTTCGCCTCATCACGCACGGTGGCAGGGAGGCCGTCCATCCATCCGATGGAATCAGGACGGAGGGTGGTGTAATCCGCTCGCTGCTCGTCGGTGAGGCTCTTCCACCACTCCGCGTTCTCCTTGGGAGTCCCGTGCTTGGGGGGCTCCTTGATGGAGTGCAGGTAGTCCTCGGCTCCCTTGAGAACGCCGGCGGTGTCCTTCTGCGCGTCGGCCCAGTCCCGGTCGGAGACGGTCAGGTCGTCGTCCGCCTTCAGCGCCCGCAGCTTCGGCGCCCACTTCTCGTCGGCCTCCGTGGCCTCCTTGACGGCGTCCGCGATGCGGTCGGCGTATTCCAGCGCGTACCGGGCGTTGGGGTTGGGGTCGATGCCGGCCGCATAGCGGCCGATCGCATCCGCGGTCGGGTCCTCCGCCAGGCTGGCCACGGTACCGGCCTCGGGGAGTTTGCCGTCGGTCTCCTCGCCGGCGGCCGGGTAGCTGACCGAGCCGTCGGAGTTCACGGTGAACTTCCTGGCGTGCGCTGCCTCGACTACGGCGTCCAGCTTCTTCCTGGCCGCCTCCAGGTCGTACACGAACCCGTCCAGCGCCGTGCTGACCAGCCCGCATTCGACCTGCGTGTAGTGGAAGTCCTTCGCCAGCTCCCGTAACTGGCCGTCCGCCGCATCCGCTGCCTCACCCTCGTTGGCCTTCTTCACAGCCACGATGATCTGCATGTCGATACGGTCCTTGGCCGCGCCGGCCATGTCGCTCACCGCGCGGAAACCATCTGCCGCATCCGAGTACTCGGACAGCTTCAAGGCCTTCAGCGTCGTGTAATCCATGGCTTCTGGTCACCGGCCCCTGGACTGGCCGCCGACCGCCGGCGTGTCCTCGTACTCGGTCTTCACCTTCGCGATCTCGGCCTTGATGGCCTCGTCCGTCCTGAGCTGATCATTGCCCACCTTCTCCAGCAGCCCAGCCAGCTTCTCGCAGCGCCCGCTCACGTCCCCGACGTAGCGCTCCCAGGACGTGTGGACCTCCCGCTGGGCAGCGGCGGTCAGGCACCCGGAATCCTTGCCGAGGCCCTTCTGTCCGTCGTTCAGCTTCGTCAGCGCCTTGCCGGCGTTGTCCCGCAGGTCGCCGACGTCATTGCCTGCCGTGGACCACGCGGCCTTGTCGGACCTCAGTTTGCCGGGCACGCCGCCGCCACCCGAGCTGGTGCCTCCCGGGTCGATCAGCACGTGGTTGAGCTGCATGCGCGCTGATTGCCGCTCGACCGCCGTGGCCTTGAGCTGCTCCCACTCCTCCCACGCCATGCGTGGCCCCTCCCCGTGTCTCGTCGTACGCCGCCGAGATGCTGTGAACGTGCGATCGGCAATGCTGTGGTGGTCAACAGGCACGGTAGCGACACCGCATCACGTGCCCCATCCGCGTCGGTCACCAGTCCGTCTGAGTATCTGTACTCAGGCGGCCCCAGATCCTCGATCGGACGGGCGGAATCAGTCCGGTGGGACCGGTGGTGTGTACGGAGGGGGAGTGAGCCCCGGTGCCGCTGCGTACGGAGCTTGGCCCGGAGCGGACGCCGGCGTTGCGAGTGGTGCTGCTGACGTCCTTCGCCTGCGGGCGATGGCGCCAGCGGTGAGCACGGCTCCGAGGAGTACGACGCCGCCGATGCCCGTCGCCATCCAGTAGGTGCCGCCGGTATCGGATGCGGATGCCGGCGCTGCGGAGTTGCCGTCCTTTGCCGGAGCACCGGCGCCTGCGGATTCGGAGGCTTCCGGAGACGTCTGCTTCGGCGCCGCCGCCTTCAGGTCCGGCAGCGGATAGACGTCAGCGGGGCCCGGGTCGGCTGGGCTCTGCAGCGCGACGCGGGGACGGACGATGCCGTAGCCGATGGAGTCGTTGCGCTTGGCGCCGTCCGTGGGGGCGCCAATGGTGTTGAGCATGACGCGGAGTACCTGGTTGTTGGTCCAGTTCGGGTGCGCGGACCAGATCAGGGCGGCTCCGGCGGAGGCCAGGGCGGTGGCGTCACTGGTCCCGTGGGTCTCGCACAGTCCGGTATCGCTCCCGCAGGCGTGCACCATGTCCACGCCCGGCGCAGCCACGTCCACCTGCGGCCCGTGTTCGGACTCGGCGGTTGCGCGGAGATCCTTCCCGACCGCCGCGACGCCGACCACGCCTGGTGTCGCCGCCGGGTACATGACCTCGTTGGCACGGTCCCCGTCGTTGCCCACGCCGGCGAAGATCAGCGCCCCCTTGTCCAGGGCGTACTTCACCGCCGCCGTCAGGTGCGGCGAGCTCTCGGTCTGCGCCAGGGAGATGTTGATGACCTGCGCGCCCGAATCCACGGCGAAGCGAATCGCCTTCGGGGCGATCTCGTTGAACCGCCGTGCTCCTTCAGCTTCGTTGGCCGCCGTCTCGTCCTTGGGCATCCGGACCGGGAGGATCTTCGCGCCGGGCGCGAGGCCGAAGGCGCCCCTTCCGCCGCCGTACGCGCCGGTCCCGGCTATCAGACCGGCCATGCCTGTGCCGTGGCCTTCGTAGTCGGTGTGCTCGTCGCCGGGCTGGTCCTCGGCGAAGTCCTCGCCGGGGAGGACGCGGCCTTTCAGGTCGGGATTGGTCCAGTCGACGCCGGTGTCGATGACGGCGACCGTGATGCCTCTGCCGGTGCTGGTGCGCCACATCTGTTCGGCCTTCATCGCGTCGAGGAACCACTGCTCCTCACGTGTCGACTCCGCGTGAGCCGGCGATCCTGCGGCACCCACCAACAGGAGGCCGAGTGCCGCCGATACCGCCGCGCGATGAGCACGACGGTCACTGTGTCGATGGCTGCTGGTGGGCATGAGCCTGGTTCTCTCCGTTCCTGAACACGTATCAGTCGATGACCGGCGGGACGGCGCGGCGCTCTCCGCGCCGCCACGTCTCCTCGTCCTCGGCCACGCGGTACGACCGCCCGCTCCTGCCGCCCGTGTTCGTCGAGGAACCCGACCGGGGCGAACGGGGACCGCCGACAACACCATCCCCCGGAATCGGACGGCCGCCGACCACGCCGCCGTTCGAGAACGAAGGACGAGGTCCGGGAACCTGGCGGCCCTGCTGCCGCGCAACTCGCCCGACCGGGTTCGTCGCACCAGCGGTCGGGCCCATCGGGCCGCGCGCGGCCGTACCCTCCCCACCGACGACCACACCGCGTGGGACGGCTCCCGTCGGCCTGCCCACAGGTGACGCGACGGGACGGCCGCCGACGATACCCGCATCGCCGCCGGCCACGCCCGTACCACCGGGCGTGCGCACGGGATTCGGTACGGCCTCCTGGCCGGGCAGGACGGGCAGGACGGGCATCCGGCCGGTCCCCGGCGCCCGCCCGCGCACCGCCGGGCCGGTGCCAGGAACACGTCCGCCGCCTCCGGACACCGGAGGAACTGGTCCGGCGTGTGGAGCCGCCCCGTCTGTCATCCGCTCGGGGGCGGGGAGGTTGGCCGTCGTGTCCGTCGGAGTGTGTGAGGTCTTCGGCAGTGTGGCCGCAGAGTCCATGTCCATCCGTGACGGTCCGGTGGCCTCGGCAGGCGCGGCGTGCTGCTCATGGGAGGACACGCCCAGGGGCCGCCTCACAGCGACAGCGCCAGAAGGCACGTTCCGCTCCCGCCCTTCCGCCGTACCCGCTGCGGCTGCGGCTGCGGCTGCGACACCAGAGGCAGCGACACCAGAGGCAGCGGCAGCGGAGGCAGCGGCGCCCTGGGCGGAGACGCCCGGACGAGCCTTGGCTTCGCCGGCATCGATCGTCTTGCTTCCCGGGGGCACGATCGCCTTCGGCGGCGGCGGAAACTTCGGCCGCTCCAACGCGTCCATCTGCGTGGCCGACCAGTCGTAGGTCTGCCCCAGCTTCCGCATCTGCGCCGCCGCCTCCAGGCGGACCTTCTCCCTGTTCGCCGCCAGAGCAGCCGGCTCGCTCTCCGACTTGGCGCTGACCGTCGCCGCGTCCGGGTGGTTGTGCGCGGCCTTCGCCGCGTCCAGGTTCGCCTGCGTGCCTTTGGTGTCGCGCGGAATCGACGCCTGCGCCTGCGCGATCGCCCCGGAAGCCTCGCCCAGCCACTTCCCGGCGCCCTCGCTGAAGTCACCCAGTCGCAGCGTGGAGTTGGCCAGGTCCGCGGACCAGGCGCGGAACGCGTGTGCGCCCTCGCCCTTCCACTCCACCCACTGCGGACGGATCTTGAGCTCTTCGGCGATCTTGCGGATCTCCTCGGCCGCAGCGAGCAGTTGGTCGGCGGCGCCCTTCACCATGCCGGCGTTGGCCTGGTCGAGCCACGCCAGCATCTGTTCGTGGCTCATGTCTTCGAAGGACGTACCGCCGCCGGGGCCATCGCCAGACATCAGAACTCCCCCGCTCCCGTCGGTTCCATCAGATCGAACCGCCAACGTCGCTGCCCGCCGGCGTCGACGCCTTCCCCGTCCGAGTCCCGTTCCCGCCGTCGTTGCTCCTGCTCGGCCCCTCTGGGTCGTCAGTGTCTCCGTAGCGCTCCGTCGTCTCCGCGCTGATCGCCGCCATGCGGTCGCGGATGTCCAGGTCGATGTTCTGGTAGCCCTTGTGCGAGGCCATGACCGCGATACCCATGCCCTCCATGGAGTCCGGCAGCAGCTTCGACAGCGTCTCCAGCTCGCTGATCACCGTCTCGTACGTGCTGAACAGCCCGGCCGCCTCCGCCCACGCGCCAGCCCCGCCCCCGAACTGATGGCGCACGAGCTACTCCTGCCCGATCCCGCCCGGACCTGCCTGCGAGCCCTTCAGGTCGTGGATCAGGGCATCGACGCGCTTGTGGAAGGTGGTGAAGGACGACAGTTCCATGGCCACATCGGCAACGGCTTCGCGTGCCCCGTCGAACAGGCCGGACGCCCACGACGACGTGCCCGGCGTCGACCCGCCCTCGCTCGGAAGCACAACGCCCTCCCCGTATCGTCCGAACAACCGACCGCTCAAAGCCGCACCAGCAACTTCAGCCACCAGCGGCGACACTCCACAGTCACTCTGTAGCAGAGAGTGACCAGAAACAGTTCATTCAAGCTGGGCCACTCCGCCCACCGCCAGGAGGCCGACGACTCGTCAGGCATGCTCACCACCCAACACCCCGGCGAGATGGAGCACATGAGCACGTGTACTCAGATGCGGCGGAGGCAGGCGGCGCTGTCGCCGGGCGCGGCGATTGCCTCACCTTGGTCGGCTGGGTCGCTATACGATCGGCCGGGGATGGGAGCTGCGATGCCGGGAGGCAGGGTGGACGAGCTGGTGCTCCGCGTGGATGCCGGGCCCGCAGTGTCCGGGGAGCAGGTCGAGCGGCAAGTGCGCGGTCTTTACCGGGACTTGCGGACGCTTGGGTTGTTCCATGTGGAGCGTCGGCAGGCTCCCGCGCCGGCCGGTTCGATGGCGTCCGCCGGGTATGAGATCGGGGCGCTCGTCGTCAGCGGCACCTTCTCGGCGGCGGCGTTGAAGGCCATGAGCAGTGTCCTGGTCGCGTATGTCGAGCGGTCCAAGGCCCGGTGCGTGGAATGGGAGTTCGGCGGCGACAAGGGCAGTTTCCAGGCGCTCTCCGCGAAGGATCAGAACAGGCTGGTCGAGGTCGTGGCCGCGCGGATCGCCGGGGAGACGGGGGAAGCCGGGGAGGACGGGGAAGCCGGGGAGGACGGGGCGAGCGGGGGCAGCGGGCAGCCGGGAGGCAGTGATGGCGGGGCGCCGGATCGCACTGCTGGTCGCGACTGACGGATACGTCGACCCCGGCCTCAACCAGCTCCGTTCACCCGCGCGCGGCGCCGGCGAGCTGGAAGCGCTCCTGAAGGACGAGGCGGTGGGCCGCTTCGACTTCGTCCGTACGCTCGCCAACCGGCCCAAGGAAGAGATCGAGCGGGAGATCGAGGCGCTGCTGAGCAATCGCGCGCCCGACGACCTGGTCCTGCTCTACCTCGCCTGTCACGGCATCAGGAACGACACCGACCGGCTGTTCTTCGCCACCATCGGCACGGATCTGAGCCGTCCGCACACGACCGCCGTCCGCGCGGATCTCATCCACCAACTCCTGGACGAGTGCGAGGCCCGCACCAAGATCGTGCTGCTCGACTGCTGCTACAGCGGTCTCTTCCACCGGGCCACCCCCATGTCCCCCGCGCCGGTCGACGTGGAGGCGGCACTGGTCGGCCGCGGCACGTTCGTGATCACCGCGTCCACCGCGCTCGAATACGCCTACGAGGGAGACCAGCTCACGCTGGACAACGCCCGGCCCGTGGCGCGTTTCACCGCCGCGGTCAACGAAGGGCTCAGCACCGGACTGGCCGACCTCGACCGTGACGGGGTCATCACACCCGACGAGTTGTACACGTACGTGCACGACGCCGTCGTCAACCAGAGCGGCCCGGATCAGACGCCCACCAAGTCCGGCCAGTGCGAGGGCCATGTCCCCCTCGCCTACGCGGCGCGCACCGACCTGTCCACCGGCCTGCCCGCGCGGGGCGCGCGGACGGACGAACTGGTGCTGGGCACGCTGCTCCCTCCGCCGGTCGACACCCCGGACCGGGGGTTCATCTGCGACTCGTGGGAGGGCGCGTCCCGGCTCATGGTGCCCATCGGTCGTACGGCCGCGGCCTCCGCCGGCGATCTGATGTGCCTGGACCTGTCGAACCGGAGCGGGAACGTGGCGGTCGTCGGCCGCCTCGGCAGCGGCAAGACGACGCTGCTGCGCGTCCTCACGATGTCGATGGGGCTGACCCATACCCCGCACGAGGCGGAGTTCTACCTCCTGGAGGGGGCCGTCAACCGGCTCGGTGTGCTGCGGTCGATGCCGCACGTGAGGAAGGTCGCCGCCGCGCACGAGCACGAGGCGGTCGCCGAGGTCCTCACCGCGTTGAAGGACACCATCGCCGCCCGGCGCGTCCTCTTCCGTGACCTCGACATCGACTCCGTCGAGGAGTTCCGCGAACTGCGGGCGACGGGACGGCTGCCGCGCGACAGCGGCAGCGACGTCTTCCTCGTGATCGACGGCTGGCTCGACTTCGACTGGGAGCTGCCCGAGTTCGCCCAGGAGGTCCACCGGCTCGCCAACACCGGGCTGAACTACGGGGTCCACCTCCTCGTCTCCGCCCGGCGGTGGAGCGACTTCGGCGCGAGTCTGCTCGGGCTGCTCGGAACCCGTGTCGAGCTGCCGTTGGACGATCCGTCGGAATCGCAGATCGACGCTTCTCTCTCGGCGGGCCTCGGGATCGGCTGGGCCTTGTCGCGCAGGCGGCGCTTCCGCGTGGCCGTACCCCATCTGGAGGAGGCCGGCAGTTCCGCCGAGGCCAGGAAGGCCCTGACCGAGGCGACCCGGCGGATGCGGGAACGCTGGCTCGGCGTGCAGCCGGACACGGCGCCCCCACCCCGCACGGACACCCTGTTCACGCAGTTGTTCGGCATCGGCGACGCCGAGCGGTTCGATGTGACGCGCGCCTGGTCGCAGCGCCCGCAGCAGGACCGGCTCCGGGTGCCGATCGGGGTCGGCGAGGACGGCCGACCGGTCGTGTTGGACCTCAAGGAGGCCGCACACGGCGGGATGGGGCCGCACGGCCTGGTCGTCGGCGCCACCGGCTCCGGCAAGTCGGAACTCCTGCGCACGCTGCTCCTCGGCCTCGCCGTCACGCACTCGTCCGAGACCCTGAACTTCGTCCTGGCCGACTTCAAGGGCGGCGCCACCTTCGCGGGCATGTCGGATCTGCCGCACGTCTCGGCGGTCATCACCGACCTCGCCGAGGAACTGACCCTGGTGGACCGCATGAGCGACGCCATCAGCGGCGAACTCCTGCGCCGCCAGGAGCTGTTGCGCGACGCGGGCAACTACGCCAACGTCTTCCACTACGAGAAGGCGCGAGCGGCGGGCGCCCCGCTAAGTCCCCTTCCCTCGCTTCTCATCGTGATCGACGAGTTCTCCGAACTCCTCACCGCCCGGCCCGAGTTCATCACCACCCTCATCCAGATCGGCCGCGTCGGGCGCTCGCTCGGCGTGCACCTGCTGCTGGCCTCGCAGCGTCTTGAGGAGGGCAAGCTGCGCGGCCTGGACACCTACCTCTCGTACCGGATCGGGCTGCGGACCTTCTCCGCCGCCGAGTCCCGCAGGGCGATCGGGGTCCCGGACGCCTTCCACCTGCCCCCGCTGCCGGGTTCCGGCTATCTCAAGCACGACCTCACCCAGACGACCCGCTTCCTCGCCGCGTACGTCTCGGCCCCCTATACGCCGGAAGGAACACAAGCACCGTCCACCACCGACGACGGCGTCTTCGAAGACGTTCTCGCGGACAGCCTGCTGGACGTGCTGGTCCACCGGACCGCCGGCCAGGGACCGCCCGCGCACCATGTCTGGCTGCCTCCGCTGGACATTCCGGCCGCCCTCGACGACCTGCTGCCGGAACTGGCGGCGACGCCGGAGCGCGGGCTGCACCCCCCGGGGTACGGGGCGCTCGGCGGACTGCGGGTCCCGGTCGGACTGGTCGACCGTCCCGACCAGCAGCGCCGCGATCCGATGTACCTCGACTTCTCGGGCTCGGCCGGTCACGGCCTGGTCGTCGGCGCGCCCCAGGCGGGCAAGTCGACACTGCTGTGCACGGTCGTCTGCGCGCTCGCTCTCACCCACACGCCGTCCGAAGTGCAGTTCTACTGCGTCGACTTCGGCGTCGGCATGCAGCAGGTCCAGCTTCTGCCGCATGTCGGCGGGGTGGCCTCGCGGCTCGACCCGGAGCACGTACGACGTACGGTCGCCGAGGTCGCCGGTGTGCTCACGGCGCGGGAGGAGTTCTTCCGGGCCCACGGGATCGACTCCATGGCCGCGTACCGCGCGGGGCGCGCGGCCGGACGGTGGCCCGACCAGCGGTGGGGCGACGTGTTCCTGGTCATCGACGGCTGGGCGGACTTCAGGCACGAGTACGAGCAACTGGAGGCGACCGTTGTCGACCTCGCGGCACGCGGCCTCGGCTACGGCGTCCATCTGCTGCTCGCGAGCACCCGCTACGCACACGTCCGCACCGCGCTGCGCGACCACCTCGGCACCCGGGTCGAGCTGCGCCTCGGCGACCCGACGGAATCGGAGGTGGCGCGCAAGGCGGCAGCGGACGTCCCGCTCGGCGCCCCGGGACGCGGTCTGACCCCCGACAAGTTCCACTTCCTGGCCGCCGTGCCGTGTCTGGGCAGCCGTCCGAGCCCCACCGCCGGCCCGGCCGAGGCCACGGCGCACCTCGCCGACGCGATCCGGGCACAGTGGACGGGGCCGGCCGCCCCGCCCGTACGGGTCCTGCCCACGCTGCTGTCCGTGGACGCGCTGCCCGCGGACTTCGGCCGTTCCCGGGCCGAAATCGCCCTCGGGCTCGACGAGACGACCCTGCTCCCCTTCGGCATCGACTTCGAAGCCGACCCGTATCTGGTCGTCATCGGGGAGAGCGAGTCCGGGAAGACGTCACTGCTGCGGCTGCTCGCCCGGCGGATCAGCGAGCGGTACACGCCGCAGGAAGCGCAGCTGATCGTCGTCGACTACCGGCGTTCGCTGCTGGGCGATCTACCCGCGGAGCACGTGGCGCACTACGTCCCGCACGGGCTGGAACTGGAGTCCCAGGTCCGGGCCCTGGTCGACCTCGCGGCGAAGAGGATGCCCACCTCGGACATCACCTCGCAGCAGCTGCGGCACCGGAGTTGGTACTCGGGGCCCGACATCTTCCTGCTTGTGGACGACTACGACCTCGTCGCGACGACGTCGAGCAACCCGCTGCGCCCTCTCCTGGACTACCTGCCGTTCGCACGGGACATCGGCCTGCGCATCGTGCTGAGCCGCGCTTCGGCCGGGGCGGGGCGCTCGATGTTCGAACCGATCATGCAGTACATGCGGGAGCAGGGGGTGCATGGGCTCACGCTCTCGGGCGACAAGTCCGAGGGCGCGCTGATCGGTTCGGTGATCCCCTCCCGCCAGCCGCCCGGCCGCGCCACGCTCACCGGCCGGCGCAATGTGCCGCGGCAGGTCCAACTGGCCTACCAGCCGCCCCGCTCCGAGTGAACCGGGCCCACCGGCCTACCGGCCTCCCCGCGCCGGGTGGGAGGGGAGCGTGACGCGGGCGACGCCTCCGGTCTCCAGGGCCGCCCAGACGGCGCCGTGGGGGCCTTCGGGGCCGTCAGGGCCTTCGGAGCCTTCGGGGCTGTAGGGGCCGTAGGCGATGCCGTGGGGTTCGGAGGACGGTGAGGGCAGGTCGTACTCGGTGATCTCGCCGGTCGCGGCGATACGGCCCACCCGGTTGGCGCCCCAGTCGGTGAACCAGAGGTCCCCGGTGGGGGTCGCGGTGATGGCGTGGGGTCTGGCCGTGCGGTCGGGGAGCGGGAACTCCTCGATCCCGCCGTCCACCGTGATCCTGCCGATCCGGCCGGCCGCGATCTCGACGAACCACAGGGCGACGCCGTCGCTGGTGATGCCCACGGGGGCGGCGTCCGGGGTCGGCAGCGGGTGCAGGTAGATGTCACCGTCGGTGGTGATACGGCCGATCGCGTTCGCCTGGTTGAGGGTGAACCACAGGGCGCCGTCGGGGCCCGTGGTGATCATCGAGGGAAAACCGCCTTCGACGGGAAGCGCGAACTCGGTGAACTCGCCGGTCGTGGTGACGCGGCCGATGCGGCCGGTGTTCAACTGCGTGAACCACAGGGCGCCGTCGGGTCCGGCGGTGATGCCGTAGGGGCCGCTGTCGGGTGTCGGTACGGGAAAGGACGTGGCCTCACCGCGCACGGTGATACGGCCGATCCGGTGGTCCTGGTACCGGGTGAACCACAGGGCGCCGTCGGGTCCGGGGGTGATGACCGTGGGACCGCACGCGGGCGAGTCCAGTTCGTACTCGTGGAGTTGGCCGTCGAGGGTGAGGCGCGCGATGCGGCCGCTGTGTACGAGGGTGAGCCACAGGGCGCCGTCGGGGCCGGCCGTGATGCCGTAGGGGCCGGCCTCCTCGTCCGCCACGGCGATCTCCTCGACGGCCGGGACGGCAGCCGGGAGGGCAGCCGGGACGTCGGGTCGGTGCACGGCAACTCCTTCGTGTTCGGGGGCGGATCGCTCGGCGACTTCGCCGATTGTGATCTCGATTCCGGTGCCGCGCACCCGCTTTTCCGGCTCCCCGGGCGCCGCGGACCCCTCGTCAGGCGGTGGGGCGGGGCGGGCCTTCGAAGCGGCTCGGGAAGGGGTACTTCTGTTCCAGGAAGGCGTGGATGTCGGCCTGTGCCTCCGCTCTGGCCGACGGGGTGGTCTCCACGTCGTTGAGGCAGAAGAAGTCGACGTCCTCGCCTGCCGCGAGGCGGGCCAGGCGCCGTCGCATGTCCGGGGTGCCCAGTTGGACGTAGCGGAAGCGGTAGTCGGCGGGGACGGCGCGGCCGGACGCGATGGCCCAGTGGTGGTGGAGCGTGGACGCGGGGGCGACGTCGGAGGTGGAGCGGAAGCGCGAGTAGGTGGTCCGCAGCAGCTCCTCGATCCCGAGGCTCTCCATCTCCCACATGACGGACAGCAGTTGGGGGTGCGGGGTGTGCAGCGACTTGTGGGTGATGTGCCGGCCGTGAAAGCGCCTGATCGCCTCGCGGGTGTTCTTGCCGGCGGAGTTCGGGGCCGGCTCCAGCGGGTGCGGGGGGCCGACGCCGATCTTCAGCGGGGACAGCGGGATCCGGGCGATGCCGTTGCCGTGGAAGAAGTGCTCGGCCCGTACCGGGCGGTTGATGAACACGTCGTCGTTGACGTAGAGGTAGTGCTCCGACAGGCCCGGTATGTGGTGCAGCCGGCTCTCGATCGCGTGCGAGTTGAAGACGGGGAGCGCGTCGGCCGGGAGGATGTCCCGGTGGTCGACGACGGTCAGGCCCCGCGCGTCCGGGTCCAGCCAGGCGGGCACCTGGGAGTCGGTCACCAGGAAGACGTGCCGGACGAATCCGCCGTACATCTCCAACGAGCGCAGCGCGTACCGCAGTTCGTCATGGCTGGTGTAGCGGGAGGCGCCGGTCTCGCGCGCGGCGATGACGTTGCCGGACCGTTCCAGGTGGGCCCGGCGCTTCGCCGCCATCGCCGGGTCGTCCCCGTCGACCCAGGTGTACACGGCATCGACGGGAAAGAGCACCTCATCGATGCCCGGCTCGGCGAACGGAGCGAACGTCGGCACGCTGCGGTCCCCGCACACCACCACGACCGGCTCCCGCGCCACCACCGGAAGCACCTCCGACACCGCGTTACGTCGCGGAGCGACAAGCGCCCGCCCGAACACGCCCACCAACCGAGCGCCGGGCACGGTGAGGTGGGGCGGATCGGGGGTGGGGGTGGGGGGTGAGGCGGGGGCGGCCGGTGAAGCTGAGCTGGCGGGTGGGGCGAGGGTGACCGGTGAGGGTAGGGCGACCGGCGAGGCAGGGCCGATGCCCGATGCAGAGCCATCCAGTGAAGCGGAGCCAGCGCCCGATGCGGAGCCGTCCGACGAAGTGAAGCCAGCGCCCGATGCAGCACCGGCGGGCGCCACGGAGCCGGCCAGTGAGGCAAAGCCGACACCCGAAACGGAGCCAGCGGGCGCGGTGGAGCCGGCGCTCCAAGCGGAGTCCGCGTCCGCTACGGGGACTGCGGCCGTTGCGGAGTCCGATCTGGGGTCGTGGCCGTAGTGCCAGAACTCGATGTCGCAGCCCGTGTCCAGGCCGGTGAGGATCTGTGCCGCCGGGCCGAGGCGCACCAGGCCGGTGCGCAGTACGGCGGCCTGCCGCACCGTCCGCGGCAGGCCGCCGTCAGCCCACAGCACCGCCGTCGTCACGGTGCCGTCCGGGCCGACGGCGCCCACGTACCCGGCGGTGCCGGCGAAGCACTGCGCGGCCTCGGCGAGGACCGTGCCGCGGTACGTCTCCTCGACGCCGACGACCCGGCGCGGCGCACCGTGCCCGTGCTCGGCGGGGACCAGGAAGTACGGGACGCCGGCCCCCTCCAGCAGGGCGCACACCCGCTCCAGATCCGCGTCGGCGGCGCCCGCGGCGGTGTACGCGCCGACCGTACGGCCGTACAGCCGCGTCGGTCCGAAGGTGACGCCGCGCAGTGCGGGGACCGCTGCCCGCAGGCGCCGTCGGGGCCTGGCCGCGCGCAGCGCCCAGAGCCGGGCGGACAGCCCGCGACGCAGGCGCGGCAGAAGGTCGCGGGCGGCCCGTAGTCCCACGGGTGCCACGACACAGTGGCGGATATGGCGGACATAGCATGCATAGCGGGTATTACAGGTGTGATCGGTGTCCATGGTCCCCCCAGCCCCGTCAGTTCCGCTTCTCGTACGGGCTCGCGTAGGGGAAGTAGTGCTCCAGGAACTCGTTCATCCGGGCGCCGACCCGCTCCCGTTCCTCTGGCGGTACGTCGACGTCGTTGAGGCAGAAGAAGTCGAAGCGCCGGTTGCGGCGCAGGTCGTTCAGGCGGGCCTCGGCGTCGGGGCGGCTGATGTTCACGTACCGGAAGCTGTACTTCCCGGGCACGCCGCGGCCGGTCATCAGCGCGTACTGGTAGAGCAGCGGGGCCGTCATGGCGATGTCCCGCGGTGAGCGGAAGCGGGATTCCGTGGTGCGGCGGACATCCTCGGGGAACATCTCCTCGATCGCCCGCAGGGTCTCCCGCCGCTGCGGCAGCGGCGTGTGCATGAAGTTGTTCGTGGTCACGCGGCCGAACGTCTCGAACAACAGCCGGCGGACGTTCTTGCTCGCGGAGTTGGTGGCCGTCTCCTCGGCGTGCGGCTTGCCGACGCCGATCTTGAGCGGGGACACCGGGATCTTCATCAGGCCGCTGCCGTGGAAGAAGTGCCCCGGGCCGACCGGGCGGCCGACGAAGACGTCGTCGTTGAAGTACAGGTAGTGCTCCGACAGGCCCGGGACGTGGTGCAGCCGGGTCTCGATCGCGTGCGAGTTGAACACCGGCAGGACGCCCTCGGGGAAGATGTCGCGGTGGTCGACGACCGTGATCCCCGGGGCCCGGTCGTCCAGCCAGTGCGGCGTCTGGCCGTCGGTGACGAGGTAGACGTGCCGGACGAAGCCCGCGTACATCGCGAGCGAGCGCAGTGAGTACTTGAGTTCGTCGTGGCTGGTGTAGCGGGAGGCGTTGGTCTCCTTGTCCAGGATCTCGGGGATGCCGCGCTCCTGGTACCGGGCCCGCCTGGCGCGCATGTCCGGCGCGTCGCCGTCCACCCAGGTGTAGACGACGTCGACGGGGAAGGTCACGTCGTTCACGGTGGGGAGGGTGAAGGGCGCGAAGGTCGGCAGTTCCCGCTCCCCCACCCGCACGGTCGCCGGCTTCTGCTCCGACGCCGGCAGGACGTCCGTGAGGCCGTTGTCGCGCGGCGCGACGAGGGATTCGGCGAAGACGTCCTCGGACGCCTGCGGCTGCACCCTGGCCAGGCGCCGGGGCCCGTCGTCGGTGGCGAGGAGCTGGGCGCCGTCGGTCCAGAACTCGACGTCGCAGGCCAGTTCGGGACCGGCGAGCAACTGTCCCGAGGGGCCGAGGTGGTTCTCGCCGACGCGCAGCACGGGTGCCGTACGCAGCGGCGCCGGCAGGACCCCGTCCATGAACAGCGCGGGGTGCCTGAGCCTCCCGCCGGGCAGCGGTCTGCCGATGAACGCCGCCTTGCCCGCGTTCCGCGCTTCGAGGGCGGTGAGGAACCGCTCCCGGTCGACGGTGTTCACACCGACCGTGTGGCGGATGCGCGAGGCCGGCAGCAGGAAGTAGGGGATGCCGTCCTGTTCCAGCGCGGCGACGACCAGGGCGAGGTTGGCGGCGGCTGCCCCGGCGGCGGTGAACCGGGGCACGACCCGGCCGTACATCCGCTGGCCCCGCACGGTCACCGGGCGCAGCAGCGGGTCCGCGACCGCCGCCCGGCGCCGCTGCCGCAGCGTGCGCAGCCACCACACCTTCTCGGAGGCCTTCCGCTCGACTCGTGGTCGCATCCGCCGCGCAAAGGAACGAACGGTCACGTTCTGTGCCCCCTCCAAGAACCCCGACACGCCCTTGCGTCAGCACGTCCATGCGTCAGCACGTCCATGCGTCAGCACGTCCATGCGTTCAGCACGTCAACACGTCCTTGCGTTAAGCAGACGGGCGCGTGCGACGGAAGGTTGTAGAAGCTTTCTCCAAGAATTAATGAGATGTGCGTCTTTTTCGCATGTGCCCACTGCCTGGGCGTGATAACGCGCGCCCGAACGGAATGCCGAGTCGGGGCACCCCGGTCAGACTGGGGGTACGACCGCACTGTGCCGGGCGTGAGAACGGTCGGGTGATCATGAACGATTCGACGTACAGGGCATCTCTCGCGGTCGATGACGAGGGCGTCGTCGTCGCGTGGAGCACGGCCGCCGAACACCTGCTGGGGTATACCGCGCGGGAGAGCATCGGCCGGAAGGCACGGGAGTTCATGGCCGACGTGCCGGGGGCCGAGGCGCACGCCGATGTCGTGCTGCGGCACCGGGACGGGAGGCCCGTCGCCTGCCAGGTGCGGGTGAGGGCCGAGCAGGAGGCGGGAAGCGTGCTGCGCTGGAGGATCGACCTGCGGCCGGCCGGCGCGTACGAGAAGCAGACAGGCGTGAACGAGAAGCCGACCCGCGCGTACGGGGAGAGCGGGGCACCCCAGACGCACGGGACGTCCGGGGAGTCCGGGGAGTCCGGGGAGTCCGGGGCGCGCGCCGGCGCAGAGGCCGCGTCGGGCGCCGTGGACCGTGCGCTTCTGGAGGCCCTGTTCAACCGCTCCCCCATCGGTCTGTTCGTCCTGGACCCCGACCTGCGCCTGACCCGCTACAACGCCGCCGCCATCGGCATGCAGGGCAGCACCACCGAGCAGCTGGGGCTGCGGCCCACCGAGGCGTGGCACGACTTCAGTGCCGAGAACGCCGAGCGGGTGATGGCCGAGGTGCTGGAGACCGGGGAGCCGGTGCTCTCCTTCGAGAAGCGCGGCCGGCCTCCCGGCGATCCGGAGCACGAGCACGTCTACTCGGCGTCCGTGTTCCGTCTGGAGGACCCCGACGGGCGGATCCTCGGCCTCGCCGACCTGGTCGCCGACGTGACCGAGGAGCACCGGGCGCGGGAGCGGCTCGCCCTGATCGCCGAGGCCGGTTCCCGTATCGGCACCACCCTGGACGTGCTGAGCACCGCGGCCGAACTGGCGGACATGGTGGTGCCCCGGCTCGCCGACCGGGTGGCCGTGGACCTGCTGGAGCCCGTGCTGACCGGCGAGGAGGTGCCGGGCGGGCCGATCGAGCCCCGCTGGGACCTGCGGCGGGCCGCCTCCCGGTCCATCCAGGCCGACAGCCACGCGGGCGCGTACGCGATCGGCGAGGTCAGCAGCTATCCCGACGCGGCGCCCGCCGTCCAGGTCCTCAACGACCACCGGGCGTGTCTGGTGCGCACGGTCGGTGAGGACAGCGAGTGGGTGCGCCGTGACGCGGTGCGGGGTCGGCGGATGCGGGAGGAGGGGGTCCACTCCCTGATGTCCGTCCCGCTGCTGGCCCGCGACAGCACGCTGGGCCTAGTCACCTTCTACCGGTGGACCGACCGCGGCCCCTTCGAGGACGACGACCTCACCGTCGCCCAGGACCTCGCCGCCCGTACCGCCGTCGCGCTGGACAACGCCCACCGCTACGTGCGCGAACGCAACAGCGTGCTCACGCTGCAGCGCGGTCTGGTGCCGCACGACCTCCACGCGCCGCGCGCGGTCCGGGCGGCCCACCACTGGGTGCAGTCCGGCGCGGGCGGCGACTGGACCGACGTCATCGCCCTGCCCGGCGCCCGGGTGGCCCTCGTGGCGGGCAGCGCCCCCGGCCGGGGTGTGCGGGCCGCCGCGACCGCGGGGCGGCTGCGCACCGCCGTGCACACGCTGGCCTCCCTCGGTCTGGCCCCCGACGAGCTGACGGCCCGCCTGGACGACCTGGTCCGCCAGATGCAGGCCGAGACCGCCCGGGAGCCGTCCGGCGGCCCGGTCGGCACCAGCTTCCTGTACCTGGTCTACGACCCCGTCACCTGCCAGGCGACCGCGGCCACCGCCGGCCCGGCGGGTCTCGCCCTGCTGGCCGTGGACGGCACCGTGTCCTTCCCCGAGATCGCCGCGGGTCCGCCCCTCGGCCGGCCGGGGCCGCCCTTCGCGAAGACGACGCTGCGGCTGTCCGAGGGCACCCGGCTGGTCCTGTTCACCCCGGGGCTGCTGCAGGCGTTCAAGGGCGACGACGCCCGGCACGACGCGTACGGGCGGCTCGCCCGCCTGCTGTCCGCTTTCCGCGGTACGCCCCAGGACCTGTGTCTGCGCCTGACCGAGGAGCTGGTCCCGCCCGATCCCTGGACGGACGCGGCGGTCCTGGTCGCCTGCACCCGCTCGCTCGATCCGGCCCGGGTCGCCACCTGGGTGCTGCCCGCCGACCCGGAGGCCGTCGCCACCGCCCGTTCGCTCACCGCCCGCCAGCTGACCACCTGGGCCATGGAGGACGAGGTGTTCTCCACCGAGCTGATCGTCAGCGAGCTGGTCACCAACGCCATCCGGTACGCCAAGCCGCCCGTGCAGCTGCGGCTGATCCGCGACCGCACCCTGAGCGTGGAGGTGTCCGACGGCAGCAGCGCCGCCCCGCATCTGCGGCACGCCCGGACGACGGACGAGGGTGGCCGCGGGCTGCTGCTGGTCTCGCAGTTCGCCCAGCGCTGGGGTACCCGGTACGAGGACCGCGGCAAGACCATCTGGGCGGAGGAGCCCGTCACCGCCGTGATCTGACCATGACCGGCCGGCCCCCGTTTTCACGGATCCCCGACGTCTTTCTTTACGGATCCCTGACGTGGCGGACGCATCCGGCGGGCCCGCCACGGAGTCCTCCTCCTTGTCCGGTACCGGACGGCAGTCGCAGTCGCGTCGGAGAATGGAGTGCCATGGAAGGCACCGTCGTCGCAGTGGTGATCGTGCTCGTGGCCCTGCTGCTCGTGCTGAAGAGCGGTATGCGGGTCGTGAACCAGGTGGAGCGCGGAGTGGTGTTCCGGTGGGGGAAGGCGCTGCCCGGCCACCGGCAGCCCGGGATCACCTTCCTGATCCCGTTCGCCGACCGGATGCGCAAGGTGAACGTGCAGATCGTGACCATGCCCGTGCCGACGCAGGAGGGCATCACCAAGGACAACGTGTCGGTGAAGGTCGACGCCGTCGTCTACTTCCGGGTGACCGACCCGGCGCGGGCCGCCATCGAGGTGCAGGACTACGTCTTCGCCGTCGGCCAGGTCGCCCAGTCCTCCCTGCGGTCCATCATCGGCAAGAGCGATCTGGACGACCTGCTCAGCGACCGGGAGCGGCTGCACGAGGGACTGGCGCTGATGATCGACAGCCCGGCGGCCGGCTGGGGCATCCACATCGACCGCGTCGAGATCAAGGACGTACAGCTGCCGGAGTCGCTGAAGCGGTCCATGTCGCGGCAGGCCGAGGCGGAGCGGGAGCGGCGGGCCCGGGTCATCACGGCGGACGGTGAGTTCCAGGCCGCGCAGCAGCTCGCCAACGCCTCGCGGATCATGTCGGACACGCCGGAGGCCATGCAGCTCAGGCTGCTGCAGACCGTCGTCGAGGTCGCCGCCGAGAAGAACTCCACGCTGGTGATGCCGTTCCCGGTCGAGCTGCTGCGTTACTTCGACAAGGCCACCCAGAAGATGGACGCGGACATCACCGCGCGGCAGGTTCCGGCACAGCAGCCGCAGCCTCAGCCGCAGCCTCAGCCGCAGCCGGACGCCGAGCAGCGGTAGCGAGCGCCAGGGTGACGGCCAGCGAGGCCGCCGCCATCACGGTCATCGCCGTGGCCGGTGAGGTGAGTTGGGCGACCGAACCGGCCAGCGTCGCGCTCACGCCCTGGAGGGTCAGCATGCCGGCGGAGTGCAACCCCAGGGCGTGACCGGCGAGTTCGTCGGGGGTCAGGCTCATCAGCCGCTCCTGCTGCACGAGGCTCGCGGCGAACCCGGCGCAGGCCGTCGTCGCGCAGACCACCGCCACGGCCAGTGGCGGGTGCGCGGCGAACAGCAGGTACGGCGCCGCCAGCAGCAGGAGCAGCGGGGTCGCGAGCCGGGCGCGCACGGCGGACGGCAGCAGCCGGCCCACGGTCAGGTCCCCGGCGAACATGCCCAGCGCCCCGCACGCGAACAGGGTGCCGGCCGCGCCGGGGTCGTACGACACGTAGAGCGACTCGCAGCCGACGACCAGGCCGTTGGGCAGCCACAGGCCCAGGTAGGTGAGGCGGCGCGAACGGTCCGACCACAGCAGGGCGTTGGTGCGCCAGGTCGCCGCCGGGGTGGGGCGGCCCGCGGCGCGGGGCGGGCGGGCGGTCAGGCCGAGGCGCAGGACGAGTGCGGCCGCCAGGTACAGCGCCGACGCGAGCAGCAGGCAGGTGCGCGGGGAGAAGGCGGCCAGCAGGACGCCGCCGGTGCCGAACCCGGCGATCTGCATCAGGCCGCTCATCATGTTGAACAGCGAACGCCCCGGCAGATAGCCGTCCTTGGCCAGGATCTCGTTCAGCAGTCCCCAGCGGACCCCGCCGCCCAGCGAGGCCACCAGGCCCAGCAGCAGGACGACCGCGAACAGCGCCCCGGTCGGCAGGCCGGGCAGCGCCTGGAGTGCCGTACCCGCCGCGAAGGCCAGCGCGATCGCGGCGAGGGTCGTGCGCGGGGGCAGCCGGTCGGCGCCGGACAGCAGGAAGGTCGCGCCCAGCACCTGGGCGAGGGACGGGCCGAACATGCTGATCGCCGACAGCAGCGGCGACCCGGTCGCCCGGTACACGAGCGTGCCGAGCGCGAGGCCGCCCACGGTCTGCGCGGCGGTCTGCAGGGCCACGCCGAGGAACAGCGGGCCGAACTCGGGCGTACGGAACAGGGATCGGTAACTGGGCATACGGGGAGTCTCGGGCGGGGGGCGCGGGGACCGTTACTGTTTCGCGGTCACGCGAAAGGTCGAGGTCTTCGCGCGGGGCGCAGGGCACGGTGCACGTCGGGAAATCCGAGACCCGGGACCCGAGACCCGAGACCCGAGACCCGAGACCCGGGAGCCGAGACCCGGAGCCGAGACCCGAGACCCGAGACCCGGGACCCGAGACCCGAGACCCGAGACCCGGGAGCCGGGAGCCGAGACCCGGGAGGGAGATCGTTCATGGGGTGGTGGCAGCTCGACGCGGACACGCTGGCGCGCAGCCGGTTCGTCGTCTCGCCGCTCGCCGAGACGTTCGCGTGTCTGAAGCTGCTGCACGCGGGCGCCGGTGCGCATCCCGGGGAACAGGAGTGGCTGCGCGCGCATCTGCCCGGCTACCGGGCGCTGCTCGCGGCCGACCCGGTGACCGCGCGGCTGGTGCGGGTCGGGCTCGGCCGCGAGTGGATCGCCGACTTCCTGACGCCCGCGCCCCGCGGCGGGGAGGACTTCGCGACGGAGGTCGGCCGGGTGCGGGCGGTGGACCCGGCCGCCGCCCGCGCGCACCTGCTCGTCTCCCTGGCGGGTCCGCTGCCGGCCGTGCTGGACCGCGACGACCTGCCCGAGCGGGCCGCCGCGCTGCTGGAGTGGGTGTGGCGGGAGACGGTACGGCCGTCGTGGGAGCGGCGCAGGCGGGTGCTGGAGGCGGACGTGACGGCGCGGACCGCGCGGGTGAGCCGGGACGGCTGGGCAGGTGTGCTCGACTCTCTGCGGCCGGGCGGCACCCGCTGGCTCGGGGACAGCCGGTTCCAGGTGAACCTGCACGAGTACCCGCCCCGCGAGATCTCGGGCGCCGAACTGCTCTTCGTCCCGGTGACGTCCCAGCGGCACGGCTGGGTGGCCTGGGAGGACGGGAAGCGCTACGCCGTGGTCTACCCCTGCTCGGGCGTCCTCGCCGGTCACGCCGACCGCCCGGTGCCCGCGAGCTTGGGCGCACTTCTCGGCTCGGCACGGGCCGGCGTGCTCCTCCTGCTGGACTCCCCACTGACCACCACCCAACTGACAGCGCTGACCGGCCAGGCCCTCGGCTCGGTCGGACGCCACCTGAAGGTCCTGCGGGACGCCGGTCTGGTACGACGCTGGCGATCGGGACGCTCGGTCCTGTACGGCCGAACAGCGGCGGGCGAGGTACTACTGAAGGCCGCGAACACCCCCTGACAAACGCCAAGGACAACCCCCTAAAGGGAGCCAACACCCCCCGAGGAACGCCAAGGACAACCCCCTAAAGGGGCGCGGGGAACTGCGCGACCAGCCGCAACGCCGCCGCAGCCACCCACCACCGCACCCCCCACCAGTCCGGTACGACGCGGAAGCGGGCAGCACCCCCCGACGAACGCCAAGAACCACCCCCTAAAGGGGCGCGGGGAACTGCGCGACCAGCCACGACGCAGCCGCACCCACCCACCACCGCAACCCCCGACCCCTGCGCCCCCACGCACCGCATACCATCCCGCTCATGACGACTTCTGACCACGACACCTCCGTCCTGGACACCGAGATCGACGCCCTCCAGGGCGGCTCCGCCGACCTCGCGCGGTACACGGGCAAGACCGTGCTGATCGTGAACGTGGCCTCCAAGTGCGGCCTGACCCCGCAGTACGCGGGCCTGGAGAAGCTCCAGGAGCGGTACGCCGAGCAGGGCTTCACCGTGCTCGGGGTGCCCAGCAACCAGTTCCTCGGGCAGGAGCCCGGCTCCGCCGAGGAGATCGCGGAGTTCTGCTCGGCGACGTACGGCGTGACCTTCCCGATGACGGAGAAGATCGAGGTGAACGGAGAGGGCCGGCACCCGCTGTACGAGCGTCTGGTGGACTTCGCCGACGCCGAGGGCCACAGCGGTGACATCCGCTGGAACTTCGAGAAGTTCCTGATCGGCCGGGACGGCCAGGTCGTCGCCCGCTTCTCGCCGCAGACCGAGCCGGAGTCCGCCGAGGTCGTGGCGGCCATCGAGGCCCAGCTCGGCCAGTAACTTGACCTTGCCCCTGGGGCAGGCATGAGCGTCCCTGTCACCGGGCGGAAGGAACCGCCCGGTGACGGAGGATGACCGCGTGAACGAGGAGCTGCTCACCATCGGCGTGTTCGCCGCCCGCTCCCGCCTCTCGGCGAAGGCGCTGCGGCTGTACGACCGTCTCGGTCTGCTGGAGCCTGCCCAGGTCGACGAGGCCAGCGGTTACCAGGACTCTTGCAGAAAGCCCCGGCGTTCACGCCGGGGATGAAAGGCACCTCAGGACTGCTCTGACCCGCAGGCTAGAGCGGACGTTTTTGCTGCTCGATGTACTGGCGGACGATCGCCAACGGTGCTCCGCCGCACGACGCGGAGAAGTACGAGGGCGACCACAGGTGT
>NZ_JBICZA010000005.1:166376-316499 GCF_043201585.1 Streptomyces sp. NPDC048297 | reverse complement strand
AGACCAGCCTCCAGCACCAGCTCACCGGCGCCGCCCTCAACCTCGCCCGCATCGACGCCCACCTCACCGGCACACCCCGAGCCCGCACCCGCACCCGCCACTTCGCAGCACTTCGCCCCGCCGACCAGACGATCGACGGGGCGAAGAAGACGCAGGGCCCCGGAATTAACCAACGGCATCGTCTCGAGTCCCGCGGGGCCCTTCGTCACACCCACCACGACCACCGCACCGGCCACCCAATGTGACTCACATCACACAAAAATCGGAGTGCTGCGGCACAACCGTTCACAGGCCTCGCTGATCAAACCTGCTGCCGGATCAAGCAGACGGTAAGAGCGAGGGACCTGCGTTCGGAGGGGGATGCAGGTCCCTCGAGGCTTGTCCGCGCCCGGCCACTTCTGCCCCGGCTACTTCTGCCCCGGCCACTTCTTCGGCGCTGCTCCCCCGACTCCCCCACAGCGCTACTTCTTCGGCGGCACCGTCGGCATCCCCAGGAACGGCAGCTTCAGCGCGCCGAACGCGTCCGCCGGGATCGCCGGGGTGCGCGGCTCCACCGGCTTCAGCCGCTCGTACGCCGCGCCCGAGGCCGGGCGGGGGTCCTCCTCGCCCTTGTTCGGCCAGTACGACATCGCCCGCTCGGCCTGCGCGGTGATCGTCAGCGACGGGTTGACGCCCAGGTTCGCCGAGACGGCGGCGCCGTCGACGACCGAGATGCCGGGGTGGCCGTACAGCCGGTGGTACGGGTCGATCACGCCGGTCTCCGGTGAGTCGCCGATGGGGCAGCCGCCGAGGAAGTGCGCGGTCAGCGGGGTGCCCATCAGCTCGCCGACGTTGCTGCCCGCGAAGCCGTTGATCTCCTCGGCGAGTGCCGTGGCGGCCTCGGTGGCGGCCTTGATCTGCATGGGGTTCGGCGCGCCGTGGCCCTGCCGGGCGGTCAGCAGGCCCTTGCCGACGCCGTCGGGCTTCAGGTAGGTGGTCAGCGAGTTGTCCAGGGACTGCATGACCAGGCCGATGATGGTCCGCTCCGACCAGCGCCGGTTGGACAGGGAGCGCAGCACCAGCAGGGGGTGGCGGGCCGCGTTGGCCAGCCAGCCGAGGACGCGCGAGGAGCCCTCGGCATAGGGCACCTGGAGGACCGTGAGGCCGCCCATCGAGTTGGACTTCTTGCCGTAGCGGACCGGCTCGATGTGGGTGTTCTCGTCCGGGTGGACGGAGGAGGTGATGGCGACGCCCTGCGTGAAGTCGGCCTTCTTCACGCCGTGTGCCTTGCGGTAGCGGCGGTCGACGGTCTGCGCGCCGACCAGGGCCTCGGAGTTGGTCCGGGTCAGGTCGCCGAGCCGGGCGGAGAGGTGGGGCAGCCGGCCGCCGGCCTTCATGCGGTGCAGCAGGGTCTGGGTGCCGTAGGTGCCGGCCGCGACGACGACCTTGCGGGCGGTGAACAGCCGCCCCTCGCCCTTCTTCTTCCGGTCCGTCGGGAGGGTGGCCACCGCGTAGCCGCCGCGCGAGTCGTCCGTGACCGACACGACCGTGGTCAGCGGGTGGACCACCGCGCCCGCCTTCTCGGCGAGGTACAGGTAGTTCTCGTTCAGGGTGTTCTTCGCGCCGTGCCGGCAGCCGGTCATGCACTCGCCGCACTCGGTGCAGGCCTTGCGGGACGGGCCGGCCCCGCCGAAGTACGGGTCGGCGACCTCGCCGCCCGGCTTCGCCTTCGTCGCCCCGTCCGCGTCCTCGCCGTCGCCGAAGAACACGCCGACGGGCGCCATGTGGAAGGTGTCGCCGACGCCCATCCGCTGGGCCGCCGCCTTCAGGTGGACGTCGGAGGGGGTCATGGTGGGGTTGAGCCGTACGCCGAGCATGCGCCGGGCCTGGTCGTAGTACGGCGTCAGCTCCGCCTGCCAGTCGGTGATGTCCTTCCACTGCGGGTCGTCGAAGAACGGCTCCGGCGGGACGTAGAGGGTGTTGGCGTAGTTCAGCGAGCCGCCGCCGACGCCGGCGCCCGCCAGCACCATGACGTTGCCCAGCAGGTGGATACGCTGGATGCCGAACATGCCGAACTTGGGGGCCCAGAGGTAGTTCTTCAGGTCCCAGGAGTTCTTCGGCAGGCTGTCCCGGGTGAAGCGGCGCCCCGCCTCCAGCACGCCGACCTTGTAACCCTTCTCCGTCAGGCGCAGGGCGGACACCGAGCCGCCGAAGCCGGAGCCGATGACGAGGACGTCGTAGTCGTAAGCGTCCTGGGGCACGGGGGTCTCCTCGTTGGGTGTCGCGTGCAGGTGCTCTCTGTGGCCGGTCGCGCCCCTGGGTGGGCTACTTGAACCGGAACGCCTTCATCAGGCGCAGGCTCGTGCTCATGAACCGGGCGTACGTCTCGTCGTCCATGCCCAGCGACGGCGCCATCGGCAGCAGGCGCTGCTGGGCCACCGTCTGGGCCTCGGTGTACTTGAGGATGCCCTCGGAGCCGTGGCGGCGGCCGAGACCGGAGTCCTTCATGCCGCCCATCGGGGACTGGACGCTGCCGTAGGCGGGCGCGTAGCCCTCGTTGACGTTGACCGTGCCGGTGCGCAGCCGGGCGGCGACGTCCCGGCCGCGGCGGGCGCTCGTCGTCCACACGGAGGCGTTCAGGCCGTACGCCGTGGCGTTGGCGCGCTCGACGGCCTCGTCGTCGCTCGTGAACCGGTAGATGGAGACGACCGGTCCGAAGGTCTCCTCGTCGCAGACGGACATGGAGTCCTCGACGCCGTCGAGGATGGTGGGCTCGAAGAAGTACGGGCCGATGTCGGGGCGGGCCACGCCGCCGGCGACCACCTTCGCGCCCTTGGTGACGGCCTCCTCGACGTGCCGCTCCACGGTCTTCAGCTGCCGCTCGCCGACCAGGGAGCCCATGTCGGCGCCGTAGGCGAGGGAGTTGCCGAGCCGCATGGCCTTGGTGCGGGCGGCGAAGCGCTCCAGGAAGGCGTCGGCGACGGACTCGTGGACGTACAGCCGCTCGATGGAGATGCAGAGCTGTCCGGCGGAGGAGAAGCAGGCGCGGACAGCGCCCGCGGCGGCCTTCTCGATGTCGGCGTCGTCCAGCACCAGCATGGCGTTCTTGCCGCCGAGTTCGAGGGAGACGCCGACCAGGCGGGAGGCGGCGCCCTCGGCGACCTCGCGGCCGGTGCGGGTGGAGCCGGTGAAGGAGACGTAGTCGGCGTGCCGGACGACCTCCGGGCCGACGACCGGGCCCTCGCCGAGCACGACCTGGAAGACGCCCTCGGGCAGCCCGGCCTCGATCAGCAGGTCACGGGCCCACAGCGCGGTCAGGCAGGTCTCGGTGTCCGGCTTCATCACGACGGCGTTGCCGGCCACGAAGGCGGGCAGCGCGTCGCCGACGGACAGCTCCAGAGGGTAGTTCCAGGGGGCGATCTGGCCCACCACACCGCGCGGGTGGCGCAGTTCGGTGACCTTCGTCAGGGTCGGGATGGCACCGGTGTGCCCCTTGGGCCGCAGATAGGCGGGGGCCTTGCGCCCGTAGTGGCGGGCCGCGACGGCGACGGCCTGCACCTCCTCGTGCGCGTGCAGCCGGGCCTTGCCGGTCTCCAGCTGGATCAGGTCGAGGACCTCGGCCTGCCGGGCGAGCACCAGGTCGTGGAAGCGGAGCAGCACGGCGGCCCGCTGCCGTACCGGAGTCCTCTCCCACACCGCCTGCGCGGCGCGGGCGGCCTGGTAGGCCTTGAGCACGTCCTCCGGGGTGGACTCGGGCAGGTCCGCCAGCTTCTCGCCGGTGAACGGGGTGTGGTTGGCGGTACGGCCGGAGCCGACGACGCCCTTCGTCAGCTGCGCCACCAGCTCCGGGGTGACCACGTCGGCGGCGGTGCGGACGCCTTCGGGAGCGGGGGCGAGCGGGTTGGTACCAGTGCGGTCCTGGGCCTGCGAGTCCGTCATGAGGCGCAGGGTATGACGGGAGCAGAACTTTGTGTACCCGTCGGTAACGGGGTTTCACCGTCCGCTCACACACCGCCAGTGATCACTGGCAGCAAATACGCTGATCAGCGCGTTGTCGGGCGAGCGGCGCGGACGATCATTCGCCCGCCGGTTTTCTCGTGAGGAGGAGGCCGAGGGCGGCGAGGGGGGTGCGGCGACGGGTGCCGGCGGGCGTGTCGGTGGGTGGAGTAGGTGGAGTGGGTGGAGTAGGTGGAGTAGGTGGAGGCGTGGGGGCGGGCGCCTCCGCCGTCCGCGCGACGGACACCGGTACTCGCACGGGTACCGGCACCGCCTCCTGCGCAGCCGCAGCCGCACCCTCAGCAGCCTCCGCCTCGGACATGCCGCCCGCGCACGCCTCCAGCACCGCCGCGACCTCCTCCGCTCCCGGCCGGGCCTCCGGTTCCGGTGCGCGCAGGCGGTCCAGCAGGGGGCCGAGCGGACCGAGCGCGGAGGGGTCGGCCCCCTCGACGGCGGCGGCGAGCAGCGCCCCGAGGGACCACAGGTCGGAGGCGGGGCCTGCGGCGCGCCCGGACAGCCGCTCCGGGGCGACGAACCCGGCGGGGGCCTCCTCGGCGTGTCCGTCCCCGATCCCGAAGTCGGTGACGACGACCCGCCCGGTGCCGGACTCGATCAGGACGTTGGCGGGTTTGAGGTCCCGGTGCACGATCCCGACGGCGTGCGCGGCGCGCAGCGCCCCGAGGACGGCGAGCCCCACCCGTGCGGCCTCGGCGGGCGGCAGCGGTCCGCGTCGTACGACCTCGCGCAGCGACTCGCCCTCGACCAGTTCCATGACGATCCACGGCAGACCGGCCTCGGTGACCACGTCGAGGCAGGTGACGGCGGAGGGGTGCCGTACGCGGGCGGCGGCGCGGGCCTCCCGGTAGAGGCGGTGGGCGATCCGGCCGCTCTCCTCGTCGTCGGCCGGGTCCCCGGGCAGCAGGGGCTCCTTGACGGCGACCTCCCGCCGCCCCTCCTCGTCCCAGGCACGCCAGACGGTGCCGGTCGGGCCGGACCCGAGGCGCGCGACGAGCCGGTAGCGCCCGCCGATCAGAGGTCCGTCGGGCGGGTGTTCGCCGTCTTCACTCATGGCACATGAGTACCGTGCGCACCCCGTCCTTGTCGAAGAGGCGCGGTCAGGCGGCTCGACGACCGGCCAACTCGCGCTCACCATCGGCGTGTTGGAGCATTTCGCGCCTGCCTCTCCGGTCAGCCGGTCAGCCGTCCGGCCGACCGTCCGTCCGTCCGTCCGTCCGTCCGTCAGAGTTTCGCGATGTCCAGGTTGGCGATCGCCGTCTTCGCCACGTCCTTGCCCCGGGCGGTGAAGTCGCCCTTGCTCGGGTAGCCGATGGTGAGTTCGTACAGGTCACCGGATTTGGTGACGTAGTAGAAGATCTGGAGTTCGCGGGGGCGCGGGTCCTGGGTGTCGTCGGTCGTATAGGTGACGGTGTTCTTCGCGGCCTTTCTGCCGCGGTACGTGGGACTGTCGTCCGGGTCCGTCTTCGCGCCCTTGGGCATGTCGAGGATGTACTCGCCCTGGCTCTTGAACTTCTCGTCGTCGGCGTGCATCTGGGCCGGTGCGTTGCTCTGGATCTGCTGCAGGGAGTCGTCCGACTTCCGGGCGAGGTGCAGGACGATGGAGATGCTGCCGCTGTAGTCCGTGTACGACACCCAGTTCTGGTCGGGGGCGTCCTTCTCCGGGCGATCGGTCTGGTAGGTCGCGGGGGCGGCGACGGTGGCGCCGAGCCGGGCGTCGGTGTGCTTCGTCCAGTCGTCGGGCAGCGGGCCCGCGAACGGGTCGGCGAGCACCAGGTATCCGGCCACCGCGGCGGCGACCACCGCCGCGCCGGCGCCCAGCCAGAGCGCACGGCCCCGGCCCCGGCGCGGGGAGCGGGTCCCGGGCACGGTGGCGTGCGCCGTGGCCGGCGCGGCGCCCTGTGCCGTGGCCGGCGCGAAGTGCGCGGGCTCGGGTGCCGGGGGGTTCGCGGCGGCTTCCAGCAGGGCGCGCACCTGGGGTGCCGTCGGGCGGCGGGCGGGATCCTTCTGGAGCAGGCCGTTGATGACCTCGGCCAGCGGGCCCGGCGCGGCGGCGGGCGGGGCCGGGGTGGCGTTGAGGACGGACTGGAGGGTGGCCGGGGTGTTGCTGCGGCGGAACGGCGAGACGCCCTCGGTGGCCGTGTACAGCACCACGCCCAGGGACCACAGGTCGCTCGCCGGGCCGGGCCGCTGGCCCAGCACCCGCTCCGGCGCGATGTACTCGGGCGAGCCGACGAAGCCGCCGGTGTCGGTCAGGTTCGTGTCGCCCTCGATCAGGGCGATGCCGAAGTCGGTGAGCACGACCCGGTCGTACCGGCCGAGCAGGACGTTGTCCGGTTTCACGTCCCGGTGCAGGACACCGGCCGCGTGCGCCGTCTCCAGCGCGCCGAGCACCTCCAGACCGATCCGGGCCGCCTCGCGGGCGCCCATCGTGCCCTCCTGGAGGGCGGCGCCCAGCGAACGGCCGTGGACCAGCTCCATCACGATCCACGGCCGGCCGTCGACCACGGCGACGTCGTGCACCTCGACCACCGCGGGATGGTCGAGCCGGGCGGCCGCGCGGGCCTCGCGGCGCATCCGCTCGAACGCGGTGGCGCGTTCCCGCTCGGGGAGGTGGTCCGGAACCCGGGGTTCCTTGACGGCGACCTCGCGGTCCACCACCTCGTCCTTGGCCCGCCACACGGTGCCCATCCCGCCGTGCCCGAGCTTGGCGAGCAGCCGGTACCGCCCGGCGATCAGCCGTCCGGCGCCGGGCTCCTGGGCCGGCGGCGGGGCCGCGGCGGCCTGGATGGGCACGGCCTGGATGGGCACGGCCTGCGGCGGCAGTTGCCCCTGGTGCGCGTCCGCGACCGCGTACGGGTTCACGGCCGCGCCCTCGTGCGGCGGTCGCAGGACAAAGCTCGTCGTCTCGTCGGCCGGGCGGCCCGTTCCCCCGTCGTTGCTCATGGTCCATCCATATCGCGCCTTGTGCGATACGAGCCACTCCGCTCTTGAACGGTCACAGAGCCGTGACCGACAAGGTGCCGTCGGGTCGGGACGGGGACAGCGTCGATGCGCGGTCGGGGCGCGGTCGGCGAACGACCGGCGAGCGGACGGCGAACGACCGGCGAGCAGACGGCCAACGACCGGCGAGCGGACGGCGAAAGTCAGCGAGCGGTGACCGTGAAGGTGTCGAGGGCCACGTCGAAGTGCTCCCGCGCCTCGCGCACCTTGCCGACCGGCGCCGAGACCCACACGTCGTACATCCGGCCGCCCTCCTCCCAGGTCAGGTCGTAGGTGTGGCGCGGTCCCTCGGCGGCGCTGTAGCCGTTCCAGGTGAACTCCCAGAGAGCGGCGGGGTGTCCGGCATGGGTGGTCCCGGTGACCCGGCCGTCGTGGTAGCCGGGGTAGTTGCCGGGGCCCTCGGCCGCCGAACGGTTCATCACCGCGGCGGGGCCGCCCGGTTGGGGCAGGGTGACCTTGATGCCGAGGCGGAAGGTCTCCCCCGGGGAGAGGTAGAAGACCCGCTCGCCCTGCCGCTCGCGGGTGAACTCCTCCGGTACGGCGAGGGTGTAGCCGGCCGGGTCCTGGGCGGTGCGGTAGCCGGAGGGTGCCGTGTGCTTCTCGGTGGGCGTGGGCGAGGCCGTACCCGTACCCGTACCCGTACCGGAGGCCGTCGGGGACAATGCCGTACCGGTGTCGATGTCAGTGCCGGTCGCCGGGCTGGACGCCGTACCGCCGGGTGTGCCGCCGCCCGCGTCGCCGCCCTGGTTCAGCAGCAGCGCCGCCGCCGAGACGCCCGCACCGGCGACCGCGGCGACGAGCAGCGCGGCGATCAGCACGCCGCGCGTGGACTGCCGTGCCGGCGGGGCCTGTTCACCCGACGAGGCCGAGGGGGCTGAGGGGGCCGAGGGGGCTGAGGGGGCCGAGGGGACCGACGGCGCGGAGTGTGCCGACGGCTCCGCCGACTCCGCCCGGGGCGGCCCCTCCCCTCCGCCCGACCCGCCTGGCGGGGCCGACGCCCCGTGCGCCACGTCGTGTTCCGTCGCCGAGTAGGAGGAGCCGAAGGAACCGGGGGAGCTGAAGGAACCGGGGGAGCCGAAAGAACCGGGGGAGCCGAAAGAACCGGGGGAGCCGAAAGAACCGAAGGAGTCGGCGGAGTCGGACGTACGACCGCCGGAGCCGCCGTGCCGCGCGGCGCGTCCTCCGCCGAGCCGGTGCGTGCGTCCCGTGCTCTCGGTGCCCGGCGCGGGCGGGGTGCGGCCCGTGTCCAGGAACGTCCGCAGCATCCGCTCGGCGTCCGACGCGCCCAACCGCCGCTCGGGATCGCGCTCCAACAGGCCCCGTACGACCGGCAGCAGCGGCTCGGCCTGCGCGGGCGGCCGGATCTCGGCGGCGACGACGGCGTGCAGGATGCCGCCGAGCGAATCACGCCGGAACAGCGACTCGCCGCTGAGCAGCGAGCACAACAGCACGCCCAGCGACCACAGATCGGACTCCGGGCCGGCCCGCAGGCCGGACATCCGCTCGGGGGCGGTGTATTCGGGCGACCCGACGAAGGAACCGGTCTCGGTGAGCGTGGTGGCGCCCGCGACCTGCGCGATCCCGAAGTCGGTGAGCACGACCCGCTCGGTGCCCGACTCGACCAGGACGTTCGCGGGCTTGACGTCCCGGTGCAGCACCCCCGCCTCGTGCGCGGTGCGCAGCGCGCTCAGCAGGGCGATGCCGATCCGGGCGGCCTCCGCCGCGTCGACCGGGCCGCTCGCCGTGATCCGGTCCGCGAGCGAACCGCCGTCGATCAACTCCATGACGATGTACGGCCGTTCGTCCTGCTCGACGACGTCGTGCACGACGATGATGTGCGGGTGCCGCAGTTGGGCGACCGCCCGCGCCTCGCGCAGGGTGCGGTCACGGCGGCGGCGTACGTCGTCGTCCGCGAGGGAGTCGTCCGGGGCGAGTTCCTTCACCGCCACGCGGCGGCCCAGCACCTGGTCGCCCGCCCGCCACACGACACCCATGCCACCGCGGCCGATGCGCGCCTCCAGGCGGTAACGGCCCGCGATCACACGGAAGTCGTCCCCCTCGGTCCCCATACGCCCATCATGCCGCACCGGACGCACCCGCTCCGGGGACCACTCGGCCAAGAGAGGGCGCTGATCGGCCAAGCCCGGGGCACAGCGGCGCACACGACGCGCGCACCCCGGCGCTCGGGGCGTGTCCCCGGCACTCAGGCCGTTCTTCCGGAACTCGGGCAGTTTCTCCGGCACTCAGGCCGTTCCCCCGGTACTCGGGCCATGTCCCGGCACTCGGGCCATGTCCCGGCACTCGGGCCATGTCCCGGCGCTCAGCCCGCCTTCGGCTGCCAGCTCTGCAGCACCCACGTGAACTGCTTGCTCGTCCTCGCCCAGTCCTGGGCGGGCGTCGACATGTAGATCGCGTACTCGGTGCCCCCGCGCGAGACGTACGTCTCCTCGACGGCGCGCCGGGGCCCGGCGACATAGGGCTCGTCCTGCCCCCGCGCGTTCCAGGTGTACTCCCACCGCGAGCCCTTGCAGTCGCGGTAGGTGTTCTCCTTCAGGGTCACGCGCTGGTAGCCGGCCAGCCGGTTCCGGAGCTGCTGTTCCAGGTCCGCCTGGTGTTCGTAGCCGCCGGCGAAGTCGGGGTTGGGATCGACGGCGATACGGATGAAGTGCACCCCGCCGTCGGGCGAGTAGTCGACCTGCTTGAAGTCGACCGGGACGTCGCTGCTGGACCGGTACACCTTGCGCTTCCAGCCCTTGGGCAGCGAGATGCCGAAGCCGATCGGGTCGTCGTAACGCTGCCAGTTGGCGGGGACGGTGCCGCCGTCCGGGGCCGGGGAGGTCGCGTCCGAGGTCCGCGCCGGTGGCGGGACGACGCTCGCGTCCGAGTCCTGTTGCCTCGACTGCCACTGCTGGTAGCCGACCGCGGCGCCCCCGCCGATCACGGCCGCCATCACGACGACCAGTGCGAGCGAGCGCAGCCGGCGCGGGGGCCGGGCCTGCGCCGGGCCGCCGGGTGCGCCAGGTCCGCCGGGGCCGCCAGGTCCGCCGGCCGGGCCCAGCATCGTGGGCGCGACCGCCGTCGCCCCGGTGCCGGGGTGGCCCGGGGTGCGGGGGCCGTAACCGGCGGCCGGTGACGCCGCGGCGGGGCCGTAGCCCGCGGAGCCCGTACCGGATGCATAGCCCCCGGGGGCCGTGCCGGATCCATAGCCTCCGGAGGCTGTGCCTGATCCATAGCCTGGGCCTGCGGGGGCTGTGCCGGGGCCGTAGCCCTGCGGGCCCGGCTGCAGGCCCGGCTGCAGGCCCGGCTGCAGGCCCGGCTGCAGGCCCGGCTGCAGGCCCGGCTGCAGGCCCGGCTGCAGGCCCGGCTGAGGGCCGTACCGGCCGGTGGCGCCCAGGCCCGAGCCCTGGGTCGGCACGTATGCCTGGGCGTCCCGGGGCCGTCTGCCCTCGGCCGCCTCGGCGAGCATCTGCTCGGCCTCCTCGGCACTGGGCCGCTGGGCCGGTTCCTTGCGCAGCAGGGCGGAGATGACGGGACCGAGCGCGCCGGCGTGGCGGAGCTCCTCCGCCTCCTCCTCGACGACCGCCTGCATCGTGCTCAGCGGGGAGGTGCGGCGGAACGGCGAGCGGCCCTCGACCGCCGTGTACAGCGTGGCGCCGAGCGCCCACAGGTCGCAGGACGGGCCGGGGTCGTGGCCGCGCACCCGCTCGGGCGCGAGGTAGTCGACCGAGCCGACGACCTCTCCGGTGCGGGTGATGGTGCTGTCGCCCTCGATCTGGGCGATGCCGAAGTCGGTGAGCAGGACCCGGCCGTCCCGGCCGAGCAGGACGTTGCCGGGCTTGACGTCCCGGTGCAGGACGCCCGCGGAGTGCGCGGCGCGCAGCGCCCGCAGCACCCACAGGCCTATGCGCGCGCTCTCGTGCGGCTCGATACGTCCGCGCTCCTTGACCGCGTCGGCCAGCGAGTTGCCCTCGACCAGCTCCATCACGATCCAGGGGCGGCCGTCGTGTTCGAGGACGTCGTGCACGGTGACGACGGCGGAGTGGTTGATGCGCGCGGCGGCCCGTGCCTCGGCCCGGGTGCGGGCGAGCAGGACGGCCTGGTCGCTGTCCGAGACGAAGTGCGCGGCGGTCAACTCCTTGACGGCGACCATCCGGTGCAGCACCTCGTCGTGAGCGCGCCACACCCGGCCCATGCCGCCCCTGCCGATGGAGTCGGCGAGCCGGTAGCGGCCCGCTATGAGCAGGCCCTGCATCTGATTCACGTTGCCCCGCAATGGTCTTGTCAGGGTCAGACTAAGGACCGGTCTGTCCCCAGGGAACAATCGGGGTGCCAAGGTGACAGTCCTGTGACGCTCGCACCCGGAAGCACCCGATCCCCATGCGTACGGCCCGTGGAGGGAATACGCGAGCGGTGCAGGGAGTGCTCAAGCGGTGCGTGCGGGGACGCGGGGAGAACCCGGCCGCGGCGGACGACGCGCTCAGCCCGTGCACACGGTGCGTGCCGCTCGACACGTGTACGGGTGCGTGCCGTTCAGCCCGTGTACATGGTGCGCGCCCACTCAACACGTGTACAGATACGTGCCGTTCAGCCCGTGTAGCGGTACGTCGCCGTCGCCTGCTCGTACAGCCGGGTCACCTCGTCGCGCTCCGCCTCCGGGCCGCGGACCTGCACGACGTGGTAGCGGCCGTCCAGCAGGATCGCCATGTTGCGCACGTACAGGTCGCGTCCCTGGGCGTCGGTCCAGGTGAACTGCCCCTCCGCCATGGTCCGTCCGCCCACCTCGATGGTGCGCAGCCCGGTGGCCGTGGCCCAGCTGGAGTCCCGGTACGGCTGCAGTTCGCGTTCCTTGTCCCGCTGGTAGGCCATCGGATCGGTGCCGTACGTCGTCGTGCCGTCCCGTCCCGGTACGACGAGCAGCTCGAAGTTCCCGTGCGCGTACACCACTTGGCCGCTGCCGTTCCTGGGCGAGCGCGTCCAGCCGTTGGCGACCGCGACCTTGAAACCGTCCGGGTCGGTGCGCAGCGTGAACCCCTCGGCGACGGAGGAGTCACCGCCGGTCTGGGTCTCGGTGGCGGGCCCGGACGCCGAAGGGCCGCCGCCGGCCGCACTGCCTCCGGAGGCGTCGTCCCCGGCGGACGCCCCGGTGGACGGCTGCCGGGTGCGGGAGGGGGCGGGGCCCGCCTGTCCCGCGCTGCCGGTACGGTCGCCGCCCGCCGTGCCGTTCCCGCCCTGCTTGGGCATGAACAGCATCGCGTACGTCACCGCGCCGGCCAGCAGGAGCAGGATCAGCAGGAGCAGGGTCCGGCCGAGGCTGCGCGGCGAACGCTCCTCCTCCCGGGCCCGCTTGTGCCGCCCGTGCGGGGACGTGGGCGACGCGGGTGACGTGCCGCGCCGCCGCCTGCGCACCAGTTCACCGCGCCGCCGCACGATCGGCAGCCGCCTGGGGTCGGCGGGCGGGACCGTGACGACATGGCTGCCCGCGTCCGGCTCCGGCGCCGACCGCACCAGCGATCGCAGCCAGCCGCTCAGTTCCTCCACGTCCGGCCGGTCGGTGGGGTCCTGACGCAGCAACGACTCCACGACCGGACGCAGCGGCCCGCACTCCTCGGCGAAGGCGGGCGGCTCCGCGCACACCAGTTGCACCAGCTCGGCCGTGGACTCCTCGGGGTAGGGCGCGTGCCCCTGCACGGCCCGGAACAGCAGGGCGCCGAGCGCCCACAGGTCCGTGGCCGGCCCGATCGGCGCCGCCAGCTGCCAGTTCTCGTGCACGGGCCCGGCCTGTTCCGGCGCCCACCGCTCGGTCACCGGCCCCACCACGGTCATCCGCACCTGCCGGGCCCGCTCCGCCGCGATCGCCGTTCCGGGCCCGCGTCGTACGGCAGTGCCGCCGACCGGGTCGTCCCAGCGGGAGGCACCGGTGGACTGGGCGGGGAGGGCGGGCGGGGAGGGCGGCGGCGTGGCGGAGGTGGCTCCTGGGGGACGGGTCCCGGGTCGGGGGGCGAGGCCGGGCGGGACGGCTCCGCGCGGAGCGGAACCCGGGGACGGCTGGGGCGCGGGCGCCGGGGGGAGGCCGCCCGGGTGGCGTGGGGCGCCGGCGGCCGGGGCCGGTGTGGTGGCGGGGCCGGTGCCGGTGCGGGGGGTGGCGCCGTGCCAGGGCGTGCCGTGCACTCCGTAGGGATCGGCGGTCGTACCGGGGGGCGCGCTGCCGGGCTCGGGAGCGTACGGCTGCCCGGAGGCGTACGGCTGCTCGGGGACGTGTGGCTGCTGCTCAGGGGCATACGGGTGTTCGGAGGCGTACGGCTGCTGCTCGGGGACGTACGGCTGCGGTGCCGCGGCGTCGCCGGCGGTCTCGCCGGGGGCGGGAGGGCGGGCCCCGGGGAGGGCGGCGCGGCCGTTCTGCTGGGACTCCTGCACGCGGGCCGCGGCGCGGGCGCCCGCGCGGTACGCGGCGATGGCACCGGCGCGGGCGGCACGGATGTCCTCGCCGCTCCCGCTCTCCAGCGCCCGCGGCCCCGCGGGTGCGGCGCCCCCGGTCCTGGTCCCGGCCCCCGCCCCGCCCCCGGCAGGGGTCACGTTTCCGTCCGGCGTCGGCAGCCCGTCGGCCGCCCGCGCCTGGATCGCGGCCCGCCGCGCGGCCTCGGGGTCGGCGTTGGCGTTGGCGTTGGCGTTGGCGTTGGCGTTGGCGGAGGGAACCGCACCGCCGGCCGCCGGACCACCACCGGAACGCGGGAGAGCGCCGACGTCACGAGGAGCCGGGACAGCGGGCCCGGCAGGCCCCTCGTCGCGTCCTTCCTCCGGCGGCACCGGGTCGTAGCCGCACAGCGCCTCCTCCGCCGCGCCGACCGCGAGACCGGTCAGCATGACGCGGCCGTCGTCGAGGACGAGGACCGTGCGGGCGGTGATGTTGCGGTGCACCCAGCCGTGGGCGTGCAGCACGCGCAGCGCCATGAGGACGTCGGAGGCGACCTCGGCCGCCCGGTACGGCGTCAGCGGCTGCTCGGCGAGGAGTGCGGACAGCGGGCGCGCGGACACCGCCTCGCTGACGATCCACAGCGAACCGCCCTCGGCGAACACGTCGAAGACCTGGTCCAGCCGGGGGTGGTCGGGTATGCGGGCGGCCGCCTGCACGGCGTCGATCGCGCGCCGCACCGCCGGGTCCGTGGGCCGGCGGGTCGCGGTCCGGGCCGCCGGGGTCCGGCGCACTCCCCGTTCACGCGCGGTGAA
Source organism: Streptomyces sp. NPDC048297 (assembly GCF_043201585.1). NCBI lineage: Bacteria > Bacillati > Actinomycetota > Actinomycetes > Kitasatosporales > Streptomycetaceae > Streptomyces > Streptomyces sp. NPDC048297. The sequence goes on along the minus strand of NZ_JBICZA010000005.1, from coordinate 302,282 downwards.
CCCCGCGGGCAGCCCCTCCGCGTCGAGCACCTCGGCCTCGACGACCTCGGGCAACGGCACCTGACGGACCAGTACTTCCTGACCGCTGTAGGTGTCGAAGGCGAGGGTCTCGGTCAGTTCGTACTCGTCGGAGGGCGGCAGCGGCAGGCGGTAGCGCTCGGCGAGCACTCGGCCCGCATACTCGTCCACGTTGCCTCCCCCTGCCGTCCGGTCGTTCGCTTCCGTTCGCCGTGCGACCCGTTACGCGTCGCTGCCCGGCTGCGTACGGTCCTCGACCCTTCACGATACGTGCCGGAGGCAACTCGTATTGAGGGATGGGGGATTCTCGGTGGTCCCGACCCGGGCTCGTTCAGGTCACGGCTTCGGCTGGAAGGACCGCGTCAGCGTCTTCCAGGTGTCCTTGCGCAGTCCGCCGTCCCACTGGCCGGCCTTCGCGGTGTACATCAGCCCGTACCCGAGATGGCTGTTCACCACGAACCCCCGGTCGATGGAGCGGTACTTGGTGCCGCCGTCCACGTAGGTGAACTCCCAGTCGGCGGTGTTCCAGCCGCGGTAGTCCACCTTCTCTATGCGGATCCGCTGGTACTGGGGGCGCACCATGTAGCGCTCCTGGTTCTTCCAGTCCGCCACCGGGTCGTCCTTGGGCGTGGTGGTCCAGCCGACGAGCAGCTTCTGCCCGTTCGGTCCGGTGTAGCGGTCCCCGGCCGCGCTGCTGGACTGGTACTTCCAGCCCTTGGGCAGCCCGATCGAGTACCCCTGGCCGCTCTTGCGGGTCGACACCGCCGGCGCGCTCCCGCCGCCCTTGGCACCGGACGAGCCGGAGTCGTCGCCGGACGCGCCCGGCTTCGCGCTCGCCGTCGCGTCGTCCGCCGCGGAACCGGGCGAGGTGCTCGCCGAGGCGGAACCGTCCGCCCGCGTGCCGCTGCCGTCGCCCGCCGCGGTCCCCGCGCTCTTGTCCTCCTTGACGGAGGCAGCGGAACTCGGCCCGGCCTTCGCGCCGGCGCCCTTGTCCCCCTTGTCGCCACCGCCGAGGGTGAGCGCCACAACCGTGCCGATCACCGCGAGGACGACGACCACCGCGATGATCAGCAGCGTGCGTCTGGGCACCACGTCGGTCAGCGGCGCCCTCGGCACCGGACGCGGGGGCAGGTCCAGGTCCGGCGGCGGCATCACGGGCCAGCCGGAACCCGGCTTGTTCGCGCTGGAGTTCGGCGCGGTCCCGGATTCCGGGGCCGTCGCGGAGCCCTGCCCGGGAACGGCCGCGGTATCGGCTGCCCCGGTCCCGGCCCCGGTTCCTGCCCCGGTCCCGGCCGCCTTGCGGACCGAACGCAGCGCCCCGCGCAGCCGCTCCGAGTTCTCCTCGCCCCGCTTGCCCTCGGCCCCGTCGGGCTGCGGCGGCAGCGGAACCACCCGCGTGGCGTCCAGCACCTCGGGCTCACGCGCGTGGATCACGGCGTTCAGCATCGCCCGCGCACCGGCGTCGTCGAGCCGCTTGTCGGGGTCCTTGGAGAGCAGGCCGTAGATGACGTCCTTGAGCGGGCCCGCGTGCTTCGGCTCCTCCAGGGGCTCGGTCATCACCGCGGTGAGCGTGGCGATCGCCGATCCCCGGTCGTACGGCGGGACACCCTCGACCGCCGCGTACAGCAGCCCGCCCAGCGACCACAGGTCGGCCGCCGGCCCCGGCTTGTGCCCGCGGGCGCGCTCCGGGGAGATGTAGGAGGGGGCGCCGACGAGCATGCCGGTGGACGTGATGGACGGGTCGCCCTCGACCTGCGCGATGCCGAAGTCGGTGAGGACGACCCGGCCGTCCTCGGCGATCAGCACGTTGGACGGCTTCACGTCCCGGTGCAGGATGCCCTCGCGGTGCGCGGAACGCAGCACGTCGAGGACGGCCAGCCCGACCTCGGCCGCCCGCTTCGGCTCCAGCAGGCCGTCCTCGCGGATGACCTCGGCCAGGGACTTGCCCTCGACCAGCTCCATGACGATCCACGGCCGGTCGTCCTCGTCGACCACGTCGAAGACCGTCACCGCGCTGTTGTTGCGGATCCGGGCGATCGCCTTGGCCTCGCGCAGGGTGCGCGTGATCAGGCGCCGCTTCTCCTCCTCGTCGATGTTCGACGGGAACCGCAGCTCCTTGACGGCGACCACCCGGCCCAGGGTCTCGTCCTCGGCACGCCACACCGTGCCCATGCCCCCGCGGCCCAGCACATCTCCCAGCCGGTACCGACCGGCGAGAAGACGACGCTCGCTCGTGTCCCGACGGGAGTCCCGACGAGTGTCCTGACGTGAAGTGCCCGCCCGCTCCGCCTCCGACATGCGTCCCCTCATGCAACCGGCCCCGACAGAGCCTCCATTGTCCCTCACCCGACAAGTGGCCGACGCCAGGGGCCCCCTGTCTTCACACCTGCCCTCCTCCGGACCGGCTCCCCCCGCAGCGGCACGGCTGCAACGGCACGACAACTACACGGCTACAACGGCACGATGTCCGGCGCGCCCAGCCTCGCCGCGTCCGCCGTCAGGTCGTCGGGCTGGCGCTGGGACTCCCGTTCGGCCTCGACCCGCTTCTCGTAGTGCTCGACCTCACGCTCGATCTGGTCCTTGTCCCAGCCGAGGACGGGTGCCATCAGCTCGGCGGCCTCGCGGGCACTGCGGGTGCCCCGGTCGAAGGTCTCGATGGAGATGCGGGTGCGGCGGGTGAGCGCGTCGTCCAGGTGACGGGCGCCCTCGTGCGAGGCGGCGTAGACGATCTCGGCGCGCAGATAGTCGTCGGCGTGCTTGAGCGGCGCGCCCAGGGAGGGGTCGGCGGCGATGAGTTCCAGCACCTGCCCGGTCATCGAGCCGTAGCGGTTCAGCAGGTGTTCCACGCGGACCACGTGCAGCCCGTGCTGGGCGGCGATGCGCGCTCGCGCGTTCCACAGCGCCGGGTAGCCCTCCGCGCCGAGCAGCGGGATCTCCTCCGTCACGGAGTCGGCGACGCGCATGTCGAGTCCGTGGACCGCCTCGTCGACGGCATCCTTCGCCATGACCCGGTACGTCGTGTACTTGCCGCCCGCGACCACCACGAGGCCCGGCGCCGGGTGCGCGACCGTGTGCTCGCGGGACAGCTTGCTGGTGGCGTCGGACTCACCGGCCAGCAGCGGCCGCAGGCCCGCGTACACGCCCTGGACGTCGTCGCGGCTCAGGGGCACCGCGAGCACCGAGTTGACGTGCTCCAGCAGGTAGTCGATGTCGGCGCTGGAGGCGGCGGGGTGGGCCTTGTCGAGGTCCCAGTCGGTGTCGGTGGTGCCGACGATCCAGTGCCGGCCCCAGGGGATGACGAACAGGACGGACTTCTCGGTGCGCAGGATCAGGCCGGTGCTGGAGTGGATGCGGTCCTTGGGCACGACGAGGTGGATGCCCTTGGATGCGCGGACGTGGAACTGGCCGCGCTCCCCCACCATGGCCTGGGTGTCGTCGGTCCACACGCCCGTGGCGTTGACGACCTGCCGGGCCCGGATCTCGTACTCCCCGCCGCCCTCCACGTCCTGCACGCGGACGCCGACGACCCGCTCGCCCTCGCGCAGGAACCCGGTCACGCGCGCGCGGTTGGCCGCCTTCGCGCCGTAGGACGCGGCCGTGCGCACCAGGGTCGTCACGAAGCGGGCGTCGTCCATCTGGGCGTCGTAGTACTGCAGGGCGCCGACCAGGGCGTCCTTCCTCAGGCAGGGCGCGATGCGCAGGGCGTGACGGCGGCTCAGGTGGCGGTGCAGGGGCAGGCCCCGGCCGTGTCCGCGGGCCATGGACATGGCGTCGTAGAGGGCGACGCCCGAGCCTGCGTACAGCCGCTCCCAGCCCTTGTGCTGGAGCGGGTAGAGGAACGGCACCGGTTTGACCAGGTGCGGGGCGAGCCGCTCCAGGAGGAGTCCGCGCTCCTTGAGGGCCTCGCGGACGAGCGCGAAGTCGAGCATCTCCAGATAGCGCAGGCCGCCGTGGATGAGCTTGCTGGACCTGCTGGAGGTGCCGGACGCCCAGTCGCGGGCCTCCACGATGCCGGTGGACAGGCCACGGGTGACCGCGTCCAGCGCGGTTCCGGCTCCCACCACCCCGGCGCCGACCACCAGGACGTCCAGTTCGTGCTCCGCCATCTCGGCCAGTGCCTCGGCGCGCTGCGCCGGATCCAGAGTCGCTGTCCTCACCGCTGCCTCCCGCAGTCGCACAACCCGCTCGCGTCAGCCGCGCCCGGTGGGCGAAGCCCGGTTCACCCCCTCCTCATGCCCAAATTCTGACCGGGTCGCCCGACTTCGGCCACCACGCGCTCACAACCTGTGGACAACTCACGCGCAACCCGCGGAAGACACACGAACACAATCACACATAACGGTCATATTTGTACCTAGTCTGACAGAGCGCTCGCTCGTCCAGTCCACCGGGCTTGCGCACCTGTCCCGCTTCGGTTACTGGGAAGGACGGCCCACCGCCATGCCCGCAGACCTCGCCGTCATCGGACTCGGTCCCTACGGCTTGCCGCTCGCCCAGGCCGCCGTCGCCGCCGGGATCCCGACCATCGGGTTCGCCACCGGCCCCGAGGCGGGCTCGCTCAGCCCCGCCGAGCTGCGCCGGATGTACTCCACCGGCTTCCGGCCGGGCACCGACCCCGCCCAGCTCGGCCGGGTGCGCACCGCCGTGATCTGCGCGCCGACCCCACGCGGCGCCGACGGCACTCCCGGCCTCGGCCAGGTGGAGGCAGCCGCCCGCGCCCTGGCCGGACAGCTGCGCCCGCACACCACGGTCGTCCTGGAGTCGCCCGTGCTGCCCGGGACCACCGAGGAGTTCCTGCGCCCCCTGCTGGAGGAGGGCTCCGGGCTGTGCGCCGGCCGCGACTTCCACCTCGCCTACTCGCCCAGCCGGGTCGACCCCGGCAACCGCGACCACACCCCGGCCGGCACGCCCAAGGTCATCGGCGGACTCACCCCCTCCTGCACCGAGTCGGCCGCCGCCTTCTACGGGCGGCTCACGGACAAGGTGGTCCGCGCGCGCGGGCTGCGCGAGGCCGAGACCGTGCAGCTGCTGGAGACCAACTTCCGGCACGTCAACATCGCGCTGGTCAACGAGATGGCCGTGCTCTGCCACGACCTCGGCGTCGACCTGTGGGACGTGATCCGCTGCGCGGAGACCAAACCGTTCGGGTTCCAGGCGTTCCGGCCGGGACCCGGCGTCGGCGGGCACGCCGTGCCGCAGGACCTGACCGGCCACGCCGGCCGGGGCCTGCGCATGGTGGAGCTGGCCCAGCAGGTCAACCACCGCATGCCCGGGTACGTCGTCCAGCGTGCCGCCGCGCTGCTCAACGAGCACGGCAAGTCCGCCCGGGGCGCGCGCGTCCTGCTGCTCGGCGTCACGTACAAGGCCGACCTCGCCGACCAGCAGGGCACGCCCGCGCAGGAGATCGCGACGCGGCTGACGGAACTGGGCGCCTCGGTCAGCTACCACGATCCGCTGGTGCCCTCCTGGAGCCTGCCGGACCGTCCGGTCCCGCGCGTGGACTCCCTCTACGAGGCGGCGGCCGACGCCGACCTGACGATCCTGCTCCAGCCGCACCGCACGTACGACCTGCAAGGTCTGTCGGTGAAGGCCCAGCTGTTGCTGGACACCCGGGGGGTGACGCCCACGGGGGCGGCGCACCGGCTCTGAGAACGATCACGAATTCCGAGAACGATCACGAACGGAAAACAGCCGGGAGCGTTGCCGTTCCCGGCTGTTACTCTCCCCCGGACCCGTTCGCACACACGTGCGCGTGGGTCTTGCGTTCGCAACGTCTTGCGTTCGCTCTGTCATCCACTCACGGCATCCACTGGTGCCGCACCTCGGGGGAATCTCTGTCATGAGCCAGTCATCTCCACCGCCCCAGCCGCAGCAGCCGCCGCAGCCGTCCCAGCCGTCCCAGCCGTCCCAGCCGTCCCAGCCGCAGCAGCAGCCGTACCCGCCGCAGCCGGGCGCGTACGCCGCGCCGCCGGCTCCGCCCGCGCCGGTCCGGAACAACCCCGGTCTCGGTCTCGTCGCCGCCTTCGTGGCCGCGCTGGTCGCCGGCGCGCTCTACGGCGTGATCATCGGCCTCACCGAGCACGAGATCGGCTGGGCGGCCGTCGGAGTCGGCTTCGTGATCGGCCTCGCGGCGGGCAAGGCCGGCGGCCGGGGCCCCGCCGTCGCGGTCGCGAGCGTCCTGCTCGCGCTCGGCGCGGTCTATCTCGGCCGGCCTGGTCGGCGAGGCCATGATGATCGCGAAGATCCTGCACGCGGGCGTCTCCGAGGTCTTCTTCGACCACTTCGACGTCGTCCAGAGGGCCTGGAAGAAGGAGGCGGACCCGCTCACCTTCCTCTTCTTCGCCATCGCCGCCTGGGCGGCGTTCTCCGCCGCCAAGAAGGCGGGCTCGTAGGACACGGCGCATCTCGCCGGACACGGCGTACGACGCGAAGGGCCCGGCTACCGTTGAGGTGGCCGGGCCGTTCGCGTCGTATCGGGTCAGCGACGGTGCTGGCTGTCCGCCACCGTCACCTCGACGCGCTGGAACTCCTTCAGCTCACTGTAGCCGGTGGTGGCCATGGCGCGGCGCAGGGCGCCGAAGAAGTTCATCGAGCCGTCGGGGCTGTGGGACGGGCCGGCGAGGATCTCCTCGACGGTGCCGACCGTGCCCAGGTCGACCTTCTGGCCGCGGGGCAGCTCCTCGTTGACCGCCTCCATGCCCCAGTGGTGGCCCCGGCCCGGCGCGTCGGTGCCACGGGCCAGCGGGGAGCCCATCATCACCGCGTCGGCGCCGCAGGCGATCGCCTTCGGGAGGTCGCCGGACCAGCCGACGCCGCCGTCCGCGATCACGTGCACGTAGCGGCCCCCGGACTCGTCCATGTAGTCGCGGCGGGCCGCGGCCACGTCGGCGACGGCCGTGGCCATCGGGACCTGGATGCCGAGGACGTTGCGCGTGGTGTGCGCGGCGCCGCCGCCGAAGCCGACGAGGACGCCGGCCGCGCCGGTGCGCATGAGGTGCAGGGCGGCGGTGTAGGTGGCGCAGCCGCCGACGATCACCGGGACGTCCAGCTCGTAGATGAACTGCTTCAGGTTCAGCGGCTCGTGCGAGGACGAGACGTGCTCCGCGGAGACCGTCGTACCGCGGATGACGAAGATGTCCACGCCCGCGTCGACGACGGCCTTGGAGAACTGGGCGGTGCGCTGCGGGGAGAGCGCCGCCGCCGTGACCACGCCGGAGTCGCGCACCTCCTTGATGCGGGCGCCGATCAGCTCTTCCTTGATGGGAGCCGTGTAGATCTCCTGCAGACGGCGGGTGGCCGCCTCCGCGTCCAGCTCGACGATCTCGTCGAGCAGCGGCTGCGGGTCCTCGTACCGCGTCCACAGGCCTTCGAGGTTGAGGACGCCGAGGCCGCCCAGCTCACCGATGCGGATCGCGGTGGCCGGAGAGACGACCGAGTCCATGGGGGCGGCCAGGAAGGGCAGCTCGAAGCGGTAGGCGTCGATCTGCCAGGCGATCGAGACCTCCTTCGGGTCCCGCGTACGGCGGCTGGGGACGACGGCGATGTCGTCGAAGGCGTACGCCCTGCGGCCGCGCTTGCCGCGCCCGATCTCGATCTCAGTCACGTCTTGGGCCTTTCCCTGATGCGTTTCAGCGTCTCCCAGTATCGCCGACGGGTACGACAACGGCGGCCCCGGATGCTCCGGAACCGCCGTCGAAGGGTCTTCACGCGTGCGCGTGCGTCACTTCCTGCTGTAGTTCGGCGCCTCGACCGTCATCTGGATGTCGTGCGGGTGGCTCTCCTTGAGGCCCGCCGAGGTGATGCGCACGAAGCGGCCCTTGGACTCCATCTCGTCGATGGTGGCGGCGCCCACGTAGCCCATCGTCTGGCGCAGGCCGCCGACGAGCTGGTGCAGCACGTTGGACAGCGGGCCGCGGTAGGGCACCTGGCCCTCGACGCCCTCGGGCACGAGCTTCTCGTCCGAGGTCACCTCGGCCTGGAAGTAGCGGTCCTTCGAGTACGACCTGCCCTGGCCGCGGGACTGCATGGCGCCCAGCGAGCCCATGCCGCGGTACGACTTGAACTGCTTGCCGTTGATGAAGAGCAGCTCGCCCGGCGACTCCTCGCAGCCGGCGAGGAGGCTGCCCAGCATGACCGTGTCCGCGCCGGCGGCGAGCGCCTTGCCGATGTCGCCGGAGTACTGCAGACCGCCGTCGCCGATCAGCGGGACGCCCGCCGGGCGGGCGGCGAGGGAGGCCTCGTAGATGGCGGTGACCTGCGGGACACCGATGCCGGCGACCACGCGGGTGGTGCAGATCGAGCCCGGTCCGACACCGACCTTGATGCCGTCGACACCGGCGTCGATGAGCGCCTGGGCGCCGTCGCGGGTGGCGACGTTGCCGCCGATCACGTCGACGTCCACGCTGGACTTGATCTTCGACATCCAGCTGAGGGCGTTGCTGTTGTGGCCGTGCGAGGTGTCGACGACCAGGAAGTCCACACCGGCCGCGGCGAGCGCCTGGGCGCGCTCCAGCGCCTCGGGGCTGGCACCCACGGCGGCACCGACGAGCAGCCGGCCCTCGGAGTCCTTGGCGGCGTTCGGGTACTGCTCGGCCTTGACGAAGTCCTTGACCGTGATCAGGCCCTTGAGGACGCCCGCGTCGTCGACCAGCGGAAGCTTCTCGATCTTGTGCTTGCGCAGCAGCTCCATGGCCTCGGGCCCGGAGATGCCGACCTTGCCGGTGACCAGCGGCATCGGGGTCATGACCTCGCGCACCTGGCGCGTGCGGTCGCTCTCGAAGGCCATGTCACGGTTGGTGACGATGCCGAGCAGCTTGCCGGCCGGGTCGGTGACCGGGACACCGCTGATGCGGAACTTGGCGCACAGGGCGTCCGCCTCGGCGAGCGTGGCCTCCGGGTGCACCGTGATCGGGTCGCTGACCATGCCCGACTCGGACCGCTTCACCAGGTCGACCTGGTTCACCTGGTCCTCGACGGAGAGGTTGCGGTGCAGCACGCCGACACCGCCCAGGCGGGCCATCGCGATCGCCATGCGGGACTCGGTCACCTTGTCCATCGCCGCGGACAGCAGCGGGATGTTGACCCGGACATTGCGGGAGATGCGGGACGAGGTGTCGACCGCGTTGGGCAGCACCTCGGATGCGCCCGGCAGCAGCAGCACGTCGTCGTAGGTCAGCCCGAGTGTCGCGAATTTTCCGGGCACTCCGTCGACGTTTGCAGTCATGACACCTTCCCCAAATGGCCTTGCTCGGTGCGGATGTCCATGCTAACGGGAAGCGTCGCTAGCAAATTCCACGGTGCGGGGTGACTTCAGGCTTCGTATGTTCGTACGGAAATCGACATGTTCCCGTGCGGCGGAGGAGGCTACGGCGGCTCCGCCCAAGGGCGTTACTGCTCGGCGAGGGCACGCAGACGGCTCAGCGCCCGGTGCTGGGCGACCCGGACCGCTCCGGGTGACATTCCCAACATCTGCCCCGTCTCCTCCGCGGTCAAGCCCACGGCGATGCGCAGCAGGAGCAGCTCGCGCTGGTTCTCGGGGAGGTTGGCCAGCAGCTTCTTGGCCCACTCCGCGTCGCTGCTGAGCAGGGCGCGCTCCTCGGGGCCGAGGGAGTCGTCGGGGCGTTCGGGCATCTCGTCCGAGGGGACGGCCGTGGAGCCCGGGTGGCGCATCGCGGCGCGCTGGAGGTCGGCGACCTTGTGGGAGGCGATGGCGAAGACGAAGGCCTCGAAGGGGCGCCCGGTGTCCCGGTAGCGGGGCAGGGCGAGGAGGACCGCCACGCAGACCTCCTGGGCGAGGTCCTCGACGAAGTGGCGCGCGTCGCCCGGGAGCCGGGACAGCCGGGTGCGGCAGTAGCGCAGCGCCAAGGGGTGCACATGGGCCAGCAGGTCGTGCGTGGCCTGCTCGTCCCCGTCGACAGCACGATGAACGAGCGCACCGATCGCCCCATGGGCCGTGCCCGCCTCGTCGTCGCGCATCGGTCCATGGTGCCTTGCGGCACTCCGGTCCGTCGCATCGTGTTCGTGGTTGTGCACCGAAGCGTTATGAGCAGGTGCGCCGGCACTCATCCCCTGCGCCCTCCCCTTCCGTTCGACCGACTCGTCCCCGAGAGACTCCACATCTCAAGGATGCGGCATCCGCGGCGAAACGAGCGTCGCGCGTCCGGCGGGCCGATGTGCGAACCACCCACCGACGACTCCACCGAACCCGCCCCACCCGGCCGACCCCACCCCCGACAGAACGACCACACCCACCCTCACCAGCCGTTTCCCCCATTCCTACAACTGCTTCGCCAGACCGGCCGGCCGCCCCAACGGCCACGGCGAACATTTCACCGCCCCCCGCCAACCGGCCCACCGCCCCCGCCAACCGATCCACCGGCCCCACCAACCGCCCCGCCGGTCCCGCCGAACCCGCCAACCGATCCACCGATCCCGGCATCCGGTCCAGGTTCACCGATCCCGACAACCGATTCGCCGATCACAGCAGCCAGTCGGCCGACCGCGGCAAATGCTTCACCGACCACACCACCGGGTTCGCCCCTGACGACAAACGGCGGCCCACCGCTACCAGCGGCCGATACACCGGTCCCGGCATCCGGTTCAGGTTCACCAGTCCCGACAACCGATTCGCCGGTCACAAAATCCAGCTCGCCGGCCGCGGCATTCGTTTCACCGGTCCCCGCATCCGGTCCGCCGGCCACGGCAGAAGCCTCACTGGCCACGGCACCCGGTCCGCCCGCCACGACACACGACCTCACGACAAACGCCCCCCGCCCCCGCTCCCCGCAGGGCACCCACCGGTCCCCATAAACGTTTCACCCACGGTCCCGGCACACCCCTCGCCGGCCCGGAGGGCCCCGCCCACCAGGGGGCGGGCGGGGGGCTCCGGGTGGCGGTGCGCCGTGCCGCCCCGGCGCACGTCCTACCGGACCAGTCCCCAGCGGAAGCCGAGTGCCACCGCGTGGGCGCGGTCCGAGGCGCCGAGCTTCTTGAACAGGCGCCGGGCGTGGGTCTTGACGGTGTCCTCGGAGAGGAACAGCTCGCGGCCGATCTCGGCGTTGGAGCGGCCGTGACTCATGCCCTCCAGCACCTGGATCTCGCGCGCGGTGAGCGTGGGCGCCGCGCCCATCTCGGCCGAGCGCAGCCGGCGCGGGGCGAGCCGCCAGGTCGGGTCGGCGAGGGCCTGGGTCACGGTGGCCCGCAGTTCGGCGCGCGAGGCGTCCTTGTGCAGGTAGCCGCGGGCACCGGCGGCGACCGCCAGGGCCACACCGTCGAGGTCCTCGGCGACGGTGAGCATGATGATGCGCGCGCCCGGGTCGGCGGACAGCAGCCGGCGCACGGTCTCGACGCCGCCCAGGCCGGGCATGCGCACATCCATCAGGATGAGGTCGGAGCGGTCGGCGCCCCAGCGGCGGAGGACTTCCTCGCCGTTGGCCGCAGTCGTCACGCGCTCGACACCGGGCACGGTCGCGACCGCGCGGCGGAGCGCCTCTCGGGCAAGCGGGGAGTCGTCGCAGACGAGGACGGATGTCATGACCGCCCTCCGCAGCTGATGCGCGTCACCTTGAGCCTCCAGGCTGGTACGGAATCGTCACCTGTGCGGTCGACCGTCTCGGACGCCTGCCCGAGCACTTCTGTTTTCAACCGCCTCCGCACTCTCAACGACGGTCACTCGAAAGAGTTACGGGGCCGCACGCCGTCTTCGGCGCTCTATGTGAGGGTCTCGACACGGTGCAGACATGCCCAACGGACTCTCAACTTTTCATCACAACCAATGCCCCATTTAGCCGTTCTTGCTCCCATTTCTCAGTGTCTGGAGCTAGATTCGCAATGAGTCATATTTTCATCTCCTTCCACCGGAGATGTACGGTCGATGGCACCGTATCCGCCCAGAACGGCTACAAGGGGTCACGTAATGGCAGATTTCTCCCGCCTTCCCGGACCGAACGCGGACCTGTGGGACTGGCAGCTCCTGGCCGCCTGCCGCGGGGTGGACAGCTCGCTCTTCTTCCACCCGGAGGGCGAGCGCGGGGCGGCCCGGAGCGCTCGCGAGAACTCGGCCAAGGAGGTCTGCATGAGGTGCCCGGTCCGCGCCCAATGCGCGGCACACGCGCTGGCGGTGCGAGAGCCGTACGGCGTGTGGGGCGGCCTCACCGAGGACGAACGCGAAGAGTTGATGGGACGGGCACGCAACCGTCTGGTGTCGGCATCGACCACCAGCGGAGGCGCTGCTCCGAACGCCTGAAGGAACGTTTCTGCAATCACTCCCCCGGGCACGCGCGCGCGTGCCCATGAGGCGTGCCGTCGTAAGGCCTGCCCTCGTGAGGCCTGCCGTCGTGAGGCCTGCCGTCGTGAGGCCTGCCCTCGTGAGGCCTGCCGCCGTGAGGCCTGCCGTCGTCCGCGCTACGCGCGCGTGGCCGCCCTGGCCAGCTGTTCCAGCGTCGCCGCCACGGCGGGCACCTGGGCCAGGTCGGGCAGGGTGAGGGCGACGATCTCCCGGCGTACCGCCGGTTCGAGACGGACCATCCCCACACCTCTCGGCCGCACCGACTCCACCGCGAGCCGGGGCAGCACGGCCACGCCGAGGCCCGCGCCGACCAGGCCCGCCACCGCCGGATAGTCGTCGGTGGCGAAGTCGATGCGCGGGGTGAAGCCGGCGCTCTCGCACACCTCCACCAGCTGGCCGCGGCAGCGCGGGCAGCCCGCGATCCACGGTTCGCGGGCCAGTTCACCGATGGCGACGGACTCCGCGCGCGCGAGCCGGTGCCGTTCGGGCACCAGGGCCACCAGGCGGTCCGTCAGCAGGGGCCGTACGACGAGGTCGTCCCAGTCCTCGGCGACCGCCGCGCCCTCGTAGCGGAAGGCCAGCGCCAGATCGCAGTCGCCCTCGCGCAGCAGCTCGACGGACTTAGGGGGCTCGGCCTCCTCCAGCGAGACCCGGGTGCCGGGGTGGGCGGCGCGCAGGGCGGCGAGGGCGGTGGGGACCAGGGTGGAGCTGCCGCTCGGGAAGGAGACCAGGCGGACGCGGCCGGCCCGCAGGCCGGCGATCGCGGCGACCTCCTCCTCGGCCGCGGTGAGCCCGGCGAGGATCCCGGAAGCGTGCCGGACGAGGGCCTCGCCGGCCTGGGTCAGGCGCATCTCCCGGCCGGTGCGGACCAGCAGCGGGGTGCCGACCGAGGCTTCCAGGGCCTTCATCTGCTGGCTCACGGCGGGCTGGGTGCAGCCCAGTTCGCGCCCCGCCGCGGAGAAGGAGCCGGTGGTGGCGACGGCGCGCAGGACGCGGAGATGACGGGCCTCGATCACCCTTTGAGCATAAGCCGGGCTTGGGTGCGGCGCCCAATTCCGCGTCGACGCTTTGGGGCCCGGTCCCGTACCGTGCGGTCATGAAGCTTCTCTCGGTCAATCTGGGCCGCCCGCGGCAGGTGCCGTACACGGACCAGGCACAGGGTGTGACGGGTATCGACAAGCGGCCGGCCGACGGGCCGGTGCGGGTGGCGGCTCCCGGGCCCAAGGGGGTCGGCGCGAGCGGGCTCGCCGGGGACGCGGTGTGCGACAGGCGCCATCACGGCGGCGACGACCAGGCGGTCTACGCCTTCGCGCGCGAGGATCTCGACGACTGGGAGCGCGAGCTGGGCCGGCCGCTGGCCGCCGGCTGCTTCGGCGAGAACCTCACGACCGAGGGGCTGGACGTGTCCGGGGCGCTGGTCGGGGAGCGCTGGCGGATCGGTTCCGACGTGGTTCTGGAGGTGACGTCGGGACGCATCCCGTGCCGTACCTTCCAGGGCCATGTGGAGGAGCGGGGATGGGTCCGCAGATTCACCCGGAAGGGCGCGCCGGGGGCCTACCTGCGGGTGATCGAACCGGGTGAGATCCGCACGGGCGATCCGATCGCGATCGTGCACCGGCCGGACCACGAGGTGACGGTCGCGATGCAGTTCCGCGCGGTGACCACGGAGCGGGAACTGCTGCCGCGGTTGCTCGCGGCGGGCGAGGCGCTACACCCCGAGACGCTGGCCGCGGCCCGCAAGTACGTGGCGGGCCAGGACAGCTGAGGGGACGTCACAGCTGAGGGGACGTCACCCGGGCGACGCCCACGACGACATCGGGGGCGACGCCCACGACGACGTCCGGGGCGACACCCACGACGACGTCCGGGGCGACACCCACGATGTCACCCGGGCGACGCGCAGGACGGCACCAGGACGACAACAGGGGTGTCACCAGCGCGTCGTCGGCCGGTCAGAGGGCACCCGCACGTCATCCGCCCGTCGCCGCGGCGGCGGCCACCGTCGGTGCGGGTCACTACCCTTGGGCCATGACAACGGCTCTGATTACGGGATCGACCGCGGGGATCGGCGCCGCGTTCGCGCGGCGGCTGGCGGCCGACGGGCATGACCTCGTCCTGGTGGCCCGGGACACCAAGCGGCTGCGCGAGCAGGCGACCGAGCTGCACGACCGGCACGGCATCGAGGTGGAGGTCCTCGCCGCCGACCTCGCCGAGGACAAGGGCATCGAGACCGTGGCCGACCGGCTCGGTGACCGGAAGAACCCGGTCGACCTGCTGGTCAACAACGCCGGTTTCGGCAACAAGGGCCGTTATCTGGACGTCCCCATGGCCGACGAGCTGCGGATGCTCAAGGTGCACTGCGAGGCGGTGCTGCGGCTGACCTCGGCGGCGGCCGGGGCGATGCGGGAGCGCGGGCGCGGCGGGGTCGTGAACGTCGCCTCGGTGGCGGCTTTCGTGCCCCGGGGCACGTACGGCGCATCGAAGGCGTGGGTCGTGCAGTTCACGCAGGGCGCGGCGAAGGACCTCGCGGGCAGCGGGGTGCGGCTGATGGCGCTGTGCCCGGGTTTCGTGCGCACCGAGTTCCACGAGCGGGCCGGGATGGGCACGGACAACATCCCCGGCTGGATGTGGCTGGACGCCGACAAGCTGGTCGCGGCTGCCCTGGCCGACCTCTCGCGCGGCAGGACGCTGTCCATCCCGGATCCCCGGTACAAGGCGCTGATGGGACTGGTGAAGGTGACCCCGCGCGGGCTGCTGGGCGGGATCTCCTCGAAGACGGGGCGCAGGTACGGGCCGCAGTGAGCGCGGGTGGCGCCCGTGTTCCGGTGGGAGGATGGGCGTGGGGGAACCGGAGCAGGGGGCCGGCCGGAAGGCGGCGGCATGACGTTCCTACAGCTCATCGACTGCAAGACCAGCCGGCTCGACGAGATGAACCGGCTGCTGGACCAGTGGGTCGAGAAGACCCGGGGGAAGCGGACGGCGACGCACGCGGTGGTCGGGGCGGATCGCTCGGACGCGACGCACGTCATCGAGATCGTGGAGTTCGCGTCGTACGAGGAGGCGATGCGGAACTCGAACCTGCCGGAGACCGACCGGATCTTCAGGGAGATGGTCGCCCTGTGCGACGAGTTGCCGACGTTCACCGACCTGGACGTGGTGCACGACGCGCAGTTGTACGCGGAGCAGGCGCGCCGGTTCTTCGCGGCGATCGCGCTGCCGGGGCCGTTGCCACCGCTGAACGGCCTGCTCGCGGAGAACTACCACGACCACGATCCGGCCAATGAGCAGGACGTGCTCGGGATGGACAACATGCTGCGCGAGATCGGGATGTGGCGTGACGCCTTCGACTTCGCGTTCACGGTCGAGGACCAGATCACCCAGGAGGACCGGGTGTGCACCCGGTGGAGCTGGAACGGCGTCCAGAAGGGCGAGTTCCTGGGCCTGTCCGACACCGGCGCGCGGGTGTCGATGACCGGGACGACCGTCTTCCGCTTCGACCCCGACGGCCGGATCCACGAGGGCTGGTGGCAGTACGACCGTCTCGGCCTGCTGGGACAGTTGGGGGCGCTGGAGGAGCTGGAGCGGTAGCGGGCACGGCGAAGGCCCGGCACCCCGAGGGGCGCCGGGCCTTCGTCATGAGCGGGAGGGCTCAGTGGGCGTGGCCGTGACCGTGGCCGTGGCCCGCGGCGGCCTCTTCCTCTTCCTTCTTCTCGACGACCAGGGTCTCGGTCGTGAGCAGCAGGGAGGCGATGGAGGCGGCGTTCTCCAGGGCGGAGCGGGTGACCTTGACCGGGTCGATGACGCCGGCCTTGACCAGGTCGCCGTACTCGCCGGTGGCGGCGTTGTAACCGCTGCCCTTGTCCAGCTCCTTGACCTTGGAGACGATCACGTAGCCTTCGAGGCCCGCGTTCTCCGCGATCCAGCGCAGCGGCTCGACGACGGCGTTGCGGACGACGGAGACACCGGTGGCCTCGTCGCCGGTCTTGTCGAGGTTGCCCTCGAGGACCTTGGAGGCGTGGACCAGAGCGGAGCCACCACCGGAGACGATGCCCTCCTCGACCGCGGCGCGGGTCGCGGAGATGGCGTCCTCCAGACGGTGCTTCTTCTCCTTCAGCTCCACCTCGGTGGCGGCGCCGACCTTGATCACGCACACGCCGCCGGCCAGCTTCGCGAGGCGCTCCTGGAGCTTCTCGCGGTCCCAGTCGGAGTCGGTGTTCTCGATCTCGGCCTTGATCTGCGCGACGCGGCCCGTGACGTCCTCGGACTTGCCGCCACCGTCGACGATGGTGGTGTCGTCCTTGGTGACGGTCACGCGGCGGGCGGAGCCCAGCACGTCGAGACCGACCTGGTCGAGCTTGAGGCCGACCTCCTCGGAGATGACCGTGCCGCCGCTGAGGGTCGCGATGTCCTGCAGCATGGCCTTGCGGCGGTCGCCGAAGCCGGGGGCCTTCACCGCGACGGCGTTGAAGGTGCCGCGGATCTTGTTGACGACCAGGGTCGACAGGGCCTCGCCCTCGACGTCCTCGGCGATGATCAGCAGCGGCCGGGAGGCACCCGCCTGGATGACCTTCTCCAGCAGCGGCAGCAGGTCCTGGATGGACGAGATCTTGCCCTGGTTGATCAGGATGTACGGGTCGTCGAGGACGGCCTCCATACGCTCCTGGTCGGTGACGAAGTACGGCGACAGGTAGCCCTTGTCGAAGGCCATGCCCTCGGTGAAGTCCAGCTCCAGACCGAAGGTGTTGGACTCCTCGACGGTGATGACACCGTCCTTGCCGACCTTGTCCATGGCCTCGGCGATCAGCTCGCCGACCTGCTGGTCCTGGGCGGACAGCGCGGCGACGGCGGCGATGTCGGACTTCTCGTCGATCGGGCGCGCCGAGGCGTGCAGATCGTCGGAGATCGCCTTGACCGCGGCGTCGATGCCCTTCTTCAGGGAGGCCGGGGAGGCGCCGGCGGCGACGTTGCGCAGGCCCTCGCGGACCAGCGCCTGGGCGAGCACGGTGGCGGTGGTGGTGCCGTCACCCGCGATGTCGTTGGTCTTGGTCGCCACCTCCTTCACCAGCTGCGCGCCGAGGTTCTCGTACGGGTCGTCGATCTCGACCTCACGGGCGATCGTGACACCGTCGTTGGTGATGGTGGGGGCGCCGAACTTCTTGTCGATGACGACGTTGCGGCCCTTGGGGCCGATCGTCACCTTCACCGTGTCGGCCAGCTTGTTGACGCCGCGCTCGAGGGCGCGACGGGCGTCCTCGTCGAACTTCAGGATCTTCGCCATGACAGCGGGAGCCCTCTCGGAAAATCTCGGTGGAATGAAACTGCGCCCCGGGCGCCCGGCTACTCATCGGTCGCGGGGGGCCAGGGGCGCAGTCATGAGCAGAATTGCTCGGGGTGAACTACTTCTCGATGATCGCGAGGACGTCGCGAGCCGAGAGGACGAGGTACTCGTCGCCGTTGTACTTCACCTCGGTGCCGCCGTACTTGCTGTACAGGACGACGTCGCCGACCTTGACGTCGAGCGGCAGGCGCTCGCCGTTCTCGAAACGGCCCGGACCCACGGCGAGGACGGCGCCCTCCTGGGGCTTCTCCTTCGCGGTGTCCGGGATGACCAGGCCGGAGGCCGTGGTCTGCTCGGCGTCGAGCGGCTGGACCACGATGCGGTCCTCGAGCGGCTTGATGGCAACCTTGGAGCTGGCGGTCGTCACGATCCGACCTCCCCCTTCGGAGATCTCACGGGGTTAACTGTCTGAGGTGGCGACCAGGTGGATCCGTCGTCGCGGGTGCCGGACCTGCCCGTCGCTTTGTTGGCACTCTCATCTGCCGAGTGCCAGAGCCGAGACTATGACCGGGGTTAGCACTCGGTCAAGCGGAGTGCCAATTGCCGTGCGGCGCGTCGGCGGGGGCGGGGTGTTCGGTGCCGTCCAGTGCGGGGTGTCGGGGGCGCCGTTTCGGGGGCTGCCGCCCCCGAACCCCCGCTTCGTCCCTTAAGGGGCCTCGTCCTCAAACGCCGGACAGGCTGGTTCGATGGGCTACAGGTAGTCCTCAAGGCGGGCCACCGTCATTTCGGCCCTTGAAAGGCCTCGTCCTCGAACGCCGGGCGGGCTGGTTCGATGGGCTACAGGTAGTCCTCAAGGCGGGCCACCGTCATTTCGGTCCCTGAAGGGCCTCGCCCTCCAACACCGGACGGGCTGGTTCGGGCAGCTACAGGTAGTCCTCAAGGCGGGCCACCGTCATTCCCCGCTCCTGGATTCCGTGCAGCAGGCGCAGGGTGCGGTCCGTGAGGGTGTGGCCGGTGGTCTTTTCGGGGCCGACGAGGACGATGTCGCCCGGCTGGAGGTCCTGGTCGCCGTGGGGGTAGGTGAGGCCGTCGGTGGTCATGACGGCTCGCCACAGGACGACGGTGGAGATGCCGCAGGCGCCGGCCGCGCGCAGGGTGGTGCGGTCGTAGTGGCCGTGGGGCGGGCGCAGGAGGTGGGGGCGGGTGCCGAAGCGGAGGGCGAGGCGGTCCTGTTCGGCGCAGATCTCGGCGCGCTGGCCGGTGTAGGGCCGGCCGCGCAGGGCGGGGCGGTCGGCGGTGCGGTTCTCCGCTGTGGCGCCGGCCGCGCGGAGGCGGGCGTAGTGGCCGGCGGCGGGGGCGACGGCGCTCTCCGGGAGGAAGAGAGTGACCGGCAGGTGCAGGTCGCGGACCATGTCGGCGAAGCGCGGGTCGTGGGCGGAGCCGTCGTCGTAGGTGAGGAAGACGACCTTGTCGGTGGTGGTGACGTGGTCCAGGACGCGGGGGTCCGAGGCGGGTCCGGTGTGGGTGGCCAGCAGGCGGACGGGGCGGGCCGGCGGGGCGGCGAGCGGTGTCGCGAGCCCCCAGCGGCGGTAGGCGTCGTCCGGGCGGGGGCGGGACGTGCGGACGCCCTCGGCGGCCTTCTTGCCGAGGCGTTCGATGGGGTCGACGGACTGGGCGCAGCCGGTGAGGAGGAGGGCCGAGGCGAGTACGGCGGTCAGGGCCCGTCGGTGTCCCCGGCCGCGCGTGCGCCGCCCCGGGTGCCTCACAGGTAGTCCTCCAGGCGGGCCACGGCGTAGCCCTCGCGCGTGACCTTGTTCAGGAAGCGGCGCATGTCGTCGACCATCGTGCCGTTCCAGTCGTCGCGACCGCGGAAGTGGGTGAGGACGATGTCGCCGGGGTGCAGGTCGCGGTCGTCCTCCCGGTACTCCCAGTGGTCGACGAAGACCTCCTCGTCCCAGATCGGCGCGTACTTGATGCCGCAGGACTTGGCGGCGCGCAGGGTGTCGCCGTTGTAGTTGCCGTACGGCGGCCGGAAGACGGTGGGCGCCTTGCCGAACTGCTTCTTCATGACCGCCTGCATGCCGCAGATCTCGTCCCGCTGCTCCTCGTAGGACAGGCCGGGCAGATAGGGGTGGGTCATGGTGTGGTTGTTGAGGGTGTGGCCCTCGGACTGCATCTTCCGGAAGTAGCCGTAGTCGTCCTTCACCAGGTAGTTGCTGAGGAAGGCGCTGTAGGGGATCTTCAGGTCGCTCATCATGCGCAGGAAGTCGGGGTCCTTCTCGGCGCCGTCGTCGATGGTGAGGAAGACGACCTTCTGCTTGGTGGGGACCGTGGTGAAGACAGGGGGCAGGTCGTCCTCGACCTGTCCGTCGACCTCGAAGCCGGCGCGTGCGGTGATCTTCGGCTTGTGGGCCGGCGGGGTGGGGGGCCTGAGCGGCACCGTGTCGAGTTTCCAGAACTCGGCGGCGGCGACGAGGCGGGTGCGTTCGGCGGCGGCGTCCAGGGGGTGGTCGGGACCGGCGTTGCCCGCCTGGTGGGCGGGGCCGGGGTGGGCGGCGGTGTCCCCGCCGGAGCCGGCGCAGCCGGAGAGAACGGCGGTGGCGGCCAGGGCGAGGGCGCCGTAGCGGAAGGCCGTGCGCGGGAGCCGTGCCGGAATTTTGTCATTTTGTACTACTGCTCGCATGGTGTCGGATCCTCGCAGGACCCGGCTCCGATCCCGGGCCGACACCGCCGCCGGAGGCGCACCATCCACCGACTGGCCCACAATGACCCGGTGAACGACCAGCTCCCCTCCTTCCACAGCCTGCTCACCCCCGAGGGCCGGGCCCTCCTCGACGAGGTGCGCGGCACGGCCCCGGCGGACGAACTCGCCGTCGCCACGCGACTGCGCCGCACACACGCCCCCGAACTGGTGTCGGCCGCGCTCGGCCAGGCCCGGCTGAGGCAGCGGGCGGCGGCCAAGTTCGCGGCCGGGGACGCGGAGCGGATGTTCTTCACGCCCAACGGGGTCGAGCAGTCGACGCGGGCGAGCGTGGCGGCGTACCGGGCGGCCCGGATGAAGGACCTGGGGGTGACCTCGGTCGCCGACCTGTGCTGCGGGATCGGCGGTGACGCGATCGAGCTGGCGCGGGCCGGGATCAGGGTGCTGGCCGTGGACCGGGACCCGCTGACGGCGGCCGTGGCGCGGGCGAACGCCGAGACCCTCGGCCTCGACGGGCTGATCGAGGTGCGCGAGGCGGACGTCACCGAGGTCGGCACCGCCGGGTACGACGCCGTGTTCGTGGACCCGGCGCGGCGCGGCGGCCGGGGCCGCGTCTTCGACCCCGAGGCGTACTCGCCGCCCCTGTCCTGGGCGGTCGCCACCGCCCTCGCCGCGCCCCGCGCCGCCCTGAAGATCGCCCCCGGGATTCCGCACGAGGCGATCCCCGCCGAGGCCGAGGCGGAGTGGATCTCGGACGGCGGCGATGTGAAGGAGGCGGTGCTGTGGTTCGGCACCGAGCCGGGCCTGGTGCGCGCCACCCTGCTGCCCGGCCCGCGCACCCTGCTCGGCCGGGGCCTGCCCGACCCCGAAGTGCGCCCGGTGGGGCGGTACCTGTACGAGCCCGACGGCGCGGCGATCCGCGCCCATCTGGTCGCCGAGGTGGCCGAGCAGGTCGGCGGCGGCCTGCTCGACGCGACCATCGCCTACGTCACGTCCGACGAACTGCGCCCGACGCCGTACGCCTCCGCCTACGAGATCACCGATCATCTCCCCTTCAACGTGAAGAAGTTGAAGGCCCTGCTGCGCGAGCGCGAGGTCGGCACGCTGACCGTGAAGAAGCGCGGCTCGGCGGTCGAACCGGAGGAACTGCGGCGCAAGGTCAAGCCGCAGGGGCCGGCCTCCGCGACGGTCTTCCTGACGCGGGTGGCGGGGGCGCCGGCGATGCTGATGGGGCGCCCCGTCGCGGTCAGTTGAGCGGTACGACCGTCCGGTCGCGCAGGACCCGCACGCGGGCACGGCGGCTCACGGTGAAGGCGGCGTCGTGGGCGGCGGCACGCTCGTGGCCGGGGCGCCGGCGATGCTGATGGGGCGCCCCGTCGCGGTCAGTTGAGCGGTACGACCGTCCGGTCGCGCAGGACCCGCACGGGGGCACGGCGGCTCACGGTGAAGGCGGCGTCGTGGGCGGCGGCACGCTTGAAGTCGTCGCGGGCATAGGTGGGTTCACCCTCCGCCCGGTCGGTGAGCGAGAGAAGCCGGGGAATGACCGACGCCTCGTCCGCGACCGACGCCACCAGCCGCAGCAGTGACTCGTTCTCGAAGCTGCGCCCGTCGCTGCGCTGGGTGAGGTACTGGAGGACGGCGTGGACGCGTGATGCCGGGACCCGTGGGGGAAGGTGGCCCCTGAAGAACGCGGGCACGCTTCCCGCGGCGGCGAGATAGGCGTCCACCCCTGCCTCCGGGGCGAAGGCGTAGAGCCATTGACGTGCCTCCTCGCTCTCCTCCCCCGACAGCACCACCGAGGAATCGCCGCGTATGGATCCGCTGGCGAAGAAGGCCTCCGTGACGTCGATCCCGCCGTACGGGGACAGCAGTCTGCCCAGACGCGTCGCGATCCTGCCCGTCCAGCTCCAGCTCGAGGAGTTCCTCCGGAACACCAGGCTCGCGGAGAGGGTGCCGTCCATGATCAGCGAGCGGACGGCGTCGAGCCGCTGCGGGGTGCCCCAGGCCGCGGAGGTGGCGGCCGCGCCGACGGCGACCCGGGCGTCGCCGCTGCCCAGAGGCGCTTCCAGATCCGCGATGTCACCCGGAAGGTGGTCGAGGCATTCCAGCGCGAGCCAGCGCAGCTGCCACGCGGTCCTCTCGTCGGCGGCGACCGCGAGCAGGACGTCCCGGAGTGCCCAGCCGTGCCCCTTGCCACAGAACTCCGCCAGCGCGGCCATGAGGGGAACCGACTGGAAGTCGCTCGCACGGTCCGACCTGACGGCGTCGAGCAACACCCGGCCTCCCTGGTCACCGCCCAGGTTCAGATACGTCTCGGCCAGCCTGGCCCGTTCGAAGAACCACCCGTTGTCGCGCAGCAGCAGTTCCAGCAGCGGTTCCCGCGCCCGCGGATCCCGGAGTTCCGTCAACGCCTCGCACCCCGCGTTGAGGATGCCGGCGTCGGATTCCCCCTCGACTCCCATGGCGCGCAAGATCGCGTCCATCGGCCCGCCGGCCCCGCCCAGAGCCCTGATGACCCGGTCCGCCGAGGAGAACCTGGAATCGGGCCGATCGACCACATCGGCCAGCTCCCCCAGCAGGAACGGCACCGCCGCCTCGACATGCAGGGTGCCGAGGGCCGTGACGATGGCACCGCGCAAGCTCTCGGGCATCTCCGGCCGCAGCGTCAGCACTCCCAGCAGCCGTTCCCCCACGTTCCGTCCGCCGTGCGCGGTCAGGGCCTCCACCAGGGCCGCACGCGCCGGCGCGCCCCGGGTCCCGTCGCCGATGCGCGCGATGACCTCGTTCAGCTGTGCCTCCGACCCCAGCACCCCCACGATCGCCTCGGCCGCCCGCTGCCGCTCCCGATCGTACGGAGACGTCTCCAGCAGCTCCCACACCGTGCGGATGATCTGCCGCCGCAGCAGCACGTCGGCGACGCGCGGGCTGCCGGTCAGGCAGCGGGCCGCCAGCAGCAGGTCCGTGTGGAACAGGTCGTCGTCGGGGAGGTGCAGCAGGTCCCCGGCGTCGTCCCGGGTCCGCGGGGCTCCCGGCCGCGTCTGCAGGATCCCGAGCAGCAGCCCCGTCGCGTCGGCGAGGGAGCCGGCCAGCAGCAGGATCACCTCCTCCCACCACGGGTCGTGCCGGGCCCGTACGGCCTGTTCGATCCCGGCCGGGCCGCGCTCCAGCAGCGCGGCGGCGGCGAAGTGCTCCTGAAGGGTCAGGTGCAGGAAGCCGTACCAGCCGTGTGCCTGCGCCTTCAGCAGGCCGTACTGCGCGGCGATCTCGTCCAGGATCGCCCGGTTGTCGGTGCGCGGCAGATCGATGGTCGGCAGGAAGTCCGCGATCAGGTCGAGGAGTTCCTCCTCACGGAAGTAGCGCTGCCCGCGCTGGTGGTACTGCCAGGCGATCTGCTTGAGCAGGTCCTGCTTGCGGTCGGTCGTGAAGCGGCTGTACCGGCTGATGTTGCGGTGCGCGTCCCACTCGCGCAGCAGCACCTCGACGCACCTGCGGTACAGCGCCGCCCGGCGTTCCGGAAGCTCCAGGTCCTGCTCGTAGACGATGGCGACCAGGCTGAGCAGCAGCGGGTTCGCGGCCAGGGTCTGGAGGCGGGCGTTGCCGGACAGGGCGCGGACCAGGCCGCCGCGGCGGCGGTCGCGGTCGCCGAACCAGTTGGCGATGAACGTCTCGATCTGCGGCCACTCGAAGTCGAGCGCTTCCAGGACCTGGAACTGCGGCAGGCCGCCGCGCCAGCCGTGCCGGCGGCAGGTGGTGGCGATCAGCGCCCGCGGGTAGCGGGCGGCCAGCCGGGTGATCTCCTCGGTGACCCGGTTGTAGGCGCCGGCCGCCGTCTCCGCGCTCTCGCCGCCCAGCACCTCGTCGAGACCGTCGAACAGCAGCGCCGCCGTACCGTCGGTGAGCCGCTCCACGAGGTGGTCCCCGGCGTCGGCGAAGCCGTACTGGTCCGCCCAGTGCGCGGCGACGTAGTCCAGGATCAGTTCGTGACCGCTCTCCACGTAGCGGGACAGCTCGACGTAGGCCGGGAGTCCGGGCAGGGCCTCGCCCTCCGCCCGGCTCGCCATGCGCAGGGCGAGGTGCCGCAGCATGGTCGTCTTGCCGGCGCCCGGATCGCCGACGACCACGATGCGCTGGTAGTGCTGGAGGGCGTCGACCGGGGCGTAGGTGTGGGCGGCGCCGGACGTCCCCTCGGCGGCCTGCGCCTCCCGTCGCGCGGTGTCGCGGGTACGGTCCTGGGCGAACTCCTCCTCGCGGACGAACCGCAGCGGCTGCTGCTCCTGCACCCTGACCTGCACGTACAGCCGGTCCAGGCGCAGCGGGCGGGACATGTCGAGGATCCGCAGCGTCGACAGTTCCCCGACCAGCCGGGCGCAGTAGGCGGCGGCTGCCGCGGCCAGGCCGCTGCGGTGCGCCACCTGCCGCGCGGCGGCGCGCTCGCGCTCCTGTTCCGCCTCCTCGGCCGCCCGCCGCGCCGCGCGCTCGCCGGCCTGCCGCTCGTGGTCCCACTCCTGTTCCCGGCGCCTGAGGTCGGCGGAGAGCTGGAGGCGGATCTTCTCGCGTTCCAGGGCCCGGGTGCGGCCGGTCTGCCAGAGCGCGACGGCACCGGCGATCAGCGCGACGGCCACTCCCCCGGCCGCCGTGACGACCGAGGCCGTATCCAGCGCGAGGGTGTGTGCGACGGCGGTACTAAACGGCACGGCACGGCCCCCCGAAATCGCTCGGGGACCCACTGGCCCCCGGCCCCCTGCACCCCTGACCGGTCGTCACGTGAGCGTTCGCCACGTGACCGGTCGTCAATTGTGGCAGCAGACAACCCCGGTCGACCCCGGTTCGCTCACATGTCCTGCGCCGCCGCCCGGCGCAGCAGCAGCTGCCGCTCGCGTTCGTTGCGGGCGAGGGAGGCGGCCCGTTCGAACTCCGCGCGTGCCTCGGCCGTGCGGCCGAGACGGGCGAGCAGGTCGCCGCGGACGCTGGGCAGCAAGTGGTAGTCGCGCAGGGCGGGTTCGGCGGCGAGGGCGTCGACCAGGCGCAGGGCCTCGGCGGGCCCGTCGGCCATCGACACGGCGACGGCGCGGTTCAGCTCGACGACCGGGGACGGGGACCGGGCCGCGAGCAGGGCGTACAGGGTGGCGATCGCGCGCCAGTCGGTCTCCTCGTAGGTGTAGGCGCGCGCGTGACTGGCGGCGATGGCCGCCTGGAGGACGTAGGGGCCGGGCGCGCCCGAGGAGGTGGCCTCGGCGCGGTCGAGGGCCCGGACGCCGCGGGTGATGAGCAGGCGGTTCCAGCGGCGCCGGTTCTGGTCCCTGAGCAGCACCGGTGTGCCGTCCGGGCCCGTGCGGGCGGCCGTGCGGGACGCCTGGAACTCCAGCAGCGCGGTCAGCGCGTGCACCTCGGGTTCCTTCGGCATCAGGGAGGAGAGCACGCGGGCCAGCCGCAGGGCGTCCTCGCACAGGCCGGGGCGCAGCAGGTCGTCGCCGGTGGTGGCCGCGTACCCCTCGTTGAAGATCAGGTAGATGACGTCGAGGACCGAGCCGAGGCGGGCCTCGCGGTCGGGTCCGTACGGCACCTCGAAGGCGACGTTGCGCGTCGCCAGGGTGCGCTTCGCGCGGACGATGCGCTGGGCGACCGTCGCCTCGGGGACGAGGTAGGCGCGGGCGATCTCGGCCGTGGTCAGGCCGCCCAGCAGGCGCAGCGTGAGGGCGGTGCGGGCCTCGGTGGACAGCACCGGGTGGCAGGTGGTGAAGACCAGCCGGAGCAGGTCGTCGTCGATGTCCTCGGGGTCGGCCGGCTCCTCGAACGGGGCCGCGGTCTCCAGGTCCCGGCCGATCTCGGCGAGCTTGCGGGCGTAGGTCTCGCGGCGCCGGATCAGGTCGACGGCGCGGTGCCGGGCGGTGGCCATGAGCCAGGCCCCGGGATTGTCGGGCACACCCTCCCGGGGCCACCGCTCCAGCGCGGCGACGAGCGCGTCCTGCGCCAGTTCCTCGGCGATGCCGACGTCCCGGACGATCCGGGCGACGCCGGCGATCACCCGGGGCGACTCCAGGCGGAAGACGGTCTCGATCGCGTTCGCCGCGGTGGGCCGGGGTTCCTGTTCGGGTTCCACAACCCACCATGTAACACCCCGATCGGTCCGCGGGGCGGGCGGCGGGATCGGCTCAGCCCTCGGCGATCTCGCGGACCTCGCACGAGACGGTCCAGTAGTCCTCGTGGACCTTCAGGAACCGCGAGGCCCACTCCAGCGCCTCGGCCTTGTCCTTGCACTGCATGAGCGCGTAGCCGCCGATGACCTCCTTGGACTCGGTGAACGGCCCGTCGGTGACAGACAGCTTGCCGTCCTGCCAGCGCACCGTGGAGGCCTGCGCGGACGGGGTGAGGCCGGCCGTGTCGAGCATGACGCCGGCCTTGGTGATCTCCTCGATCAGCTCGCCCATCCGCTGCATCAGCTCCTCGCTGGGGCCGCCGGCGGGAGCGGTG
Organism: Streptomyces sp. NPDC048297; assembly: GCF_043201585.1. Classification (NCBI taxonomy): domain Bacteria; kingdom Bacillati; phylum Actinomycetota; class Actinomycetes; order Kitasatosporales; family Streptomycetaceae; genus Streptomyces; species Streptomyces sp. NPDC048297. Next base: position 275,528 of record NZ_JBICZA010000005.1, on the reverse strand, counting down.
GACTCGTCGATGTGCACGATCGACAGGTAGCGGGGCATGGTGACTCCTTCAGTCGGTTTCGGTCGGGTTCCGTCGGATTCCATAGGGTTACACAGGGTTACACAGGTTTCCGTCGGGTTCGGCCGAGGCGGCAGGGCCGGTCCCCGCCACTCACCCACGCGTCGAACGGGAGAACCCCGGATCGACACCCTCGACAGGATTCTTCGAGATTTTTTTTCCGGTGACGCGCGGGGCACGTCGAGAACTTTGCACCGATACGCCAGGATTCGCCCCCGTATCAGCCCCCGTGTCAACCCCCCCACGCCTCGCCAGGAGCACCCTTGACGACCCCGAAGTCCGTACCGACCCCGAAGTCCGTGATGAAGAAGCTGCCAGAGGTGACCCTGGCCTTCTGGATCATGAAGATCGCCGCGACGACGCTGGGCGAGACGGCCGGCGACCTGTTCTCGCAGACGCTGAAGCTCGGCTACTTCCTCACCACGATCGCCCTCTTCCTGATCTTCGTGGTGACGCTGGTGATCCAGCTGCGCTCGTCCCACTACAACCCGTTCTTCTACTGGACCGTGATCCTGTCGACCTCCATGGCCGGCACCACGATGTCCGACTTCATGAACCGCGACGCCAGCGCCGAGTACCTCTCGGGCGGCGCCACGAAGCTCGGGTGGGGCCCGCAGGGGCTCGGCCTCGGCTACCCGGTCGGCGCGGCCATTCTCGTCTCGGTCCTGCTGGCGATCTTCCTCGCCTGGAAGCTGAGCGGGATGACCTTCCAGATCACCGAGATCGTCACCTTCAGGGGCGAGGCGCTGTTCTGGTCGGCGATCCTGGTGTCCAACACCCTCGGCACCTCGATGGGCGACTTCCTCTCCGACAGCTCCGGCCTCGGCTACCTGGGCGGCGCGGCCCTGATCACCGGCCTGCTGCTGGTCCTGCTCGCGCTGATGAAGGTGCCGGCCGTCCCGAACGTGCTGCTGTTCTGGGTGGCGTTCGTGCTGACCCGTCCGCTGGGCGCCACGGCCGGCGACTTCCTCACCAAGCCGGTCGCCAAGGGCGGCCTGGACCTGGGGACGGCCGGTTCCTCGGCGGTGCTGCTCGCGGTGCTGTTCGGCCTGATGGCGTACGCACAGGTGAAGGAGCGGCGGGCGGCGAAGGCACCGCAGGCTCCGGGAGCGGGTGCGTCCGCGGTCCGGTCGCAGGGGGCAGGACGCCGCTGAACACGTGCCCCCGCCCCGGCATCAACGGGCGGAGCATCACTGAGCGCGGCATCACCGGGCGCGGCACCGAAAGTTTCGGCCAGGCGGCCGGTCGTGACGGACCCGGCCTGAGGCCGCGAACGGCGAAACCCACTCCCGGAGAACCGGGAGCGGGTTTCGTGTGGAGCGCCGGGCAGGCCTTGCACCTGCATCTCCCCGCAGGAAGCGGGACGTCTTTCCTTGGACCACCAACGCACTGCGTCCGGGCCGTTGTTGCGGCCGTTCGCTGTGTGATGATCATAGCCCAGCCGGGGCGGACACCTCAACCTCGGTCGTCGGCCACCGACTCGAAACGCCAGCGGTGCACGGCCCGGGTCACCAACTCCGGGGCCGGCTCGGGCAGTTCGGGCAGCTCGGCGTCGTACGACGCGTCCCACCACGTGACGACCAGCACCCGGTCCCGCGGCGCGCGGAAGGTCTCCCGCCGCAACGGCTCGTCGGCCAGGGGCTGTTCACGAACCCAGGCGAGCAGCTCCGCGCCCCGCCCGTCGACCGCACGGGCCTCCCACATCAGCGCGACGGTCACGAGTACAGGTTCTCCTTGCTGACCTCGTGCACATGGTCGTGGCCGCCGGGGACATGGGTCTCGGTGACCGGCAGGGAGGAGTCGGCGGACAGGTCCCAGTCCGAGGCGGCCCGGTTGCGGGCGACCATCTCGGCGCCGAGCGCGGCGACCATCGCGCCGTTGTCCGTGCACAGCTTGGGGCGCGGGACGCGCAGCCGGATCCCGGCGGCCTCGCAGCGCTCCTGGGCGAGGGCGCGCAGCCGGGAGTTGGCGGCCACACCGCCGCCGATCATCAGGTGGTCGACCCCCTCGTCCTTGCAGGCGCGCACGGCCTTGCGGGTGAGGACGTCCACCACGGCCTCCTGGAAGGAGGCGGACACGTCACGGACCGGGACCTCCTCGCCGGCCGCCCGCCGGGCCTCGATCCAGCGGGCCACGGCCGTCTTGAGACCGGAGAAGGAGAAGTCGTAGGCGGGGTCGCGCGGGCCGGTCAGACCACGCGGGAAGGCGATCGCCGCCGGGTCGCCCTCGCGGGCGTAGCGGTCGATGACCGGGCCGCCCGGGAAGCCGAGGTTCAGCACGCGGGCGATCTTGTCGAAGGCCTCGCCTGCCGCGTCGTCGATCGTCGCGCCCAGGGGGCGGACGTCGGAGGTGATGTCCTCGGACAGCAGCAGCGAGGAGTGGCCGCCGGAGACCAGCAGGGCCATGGTCGGCTCGGGCAGCGGGCCGTGCTCCAGCTGGTCCACGCAGATGTGGGAGGCGAGGTGGTTGACGCCGTAGAGGGGCTTGCCGAGGGCGTAGGCGTACGCCTTGGCCGCCGAGACGCCGACCAGCAGCGCACCGGCGAGGCCGGGCCCGGCGGTCACGGCGATGCCGTCGAGGTCCTTCGCCGAGACGCCGGCCTCCTTCAGCGCACGGGCGATGGTGGGGACCATCGCCTCCAGGTGCGCGCGGGACGCCACCTCGGGGACGACACCGCCGAAGCGGGCGTGCTCGTCGACGCTGGAGGCGACGGCGTCGGCCAGCAGGGTGGTGCCGCGGACGATGCCGACGCCGGTCTCGTCGCAAGAGGTCTCGATGCCGAGGACGAGAGGTTCGTCAGCCATGGGTGTCGGTTCCTTGTACTGATGAGGAAGGGTCGGTCAGGCGCATCACCAGGGCGTCCACATTGCCCGGCTGGTAGTAGCCGCGTCTGAAACCGATGGGGGCGAAGCCGAAGCGCTCGTAGAGCTTCTGGGCGCGGACGTTGTCGACCCGGCACTCGAGCATGACCTCGGCGCACTCGAAGGCCGTCGCGGCCTTCAGCAGCTCGGTCAGCAGCCGGGCGCCGAGGCCGGTGCCCTGGAGCTCGCGGGCGACGGCGATGGTCTGGACGTCGCCCTGGTCACCGGAGGCCGCCAGGCCCGCGTAGCCGACGATCCGCTCGCCCTGCTCGGCGACGAGGTAGCGCCGGGTCGACACGGGGCCCCGGGCGTGGGCCAGCTCGGACCAGAACATGCCCCGGGACCAGGTGTCCTCGGGGAAGAGGTTCTTCTCCAGCTCCAGGACCCGGTCGATGTCCCACCAGCGCATCTCGCGCAGCTGCACGGTCACTTGGGCGTGACCACCTTGTAGTTCCTGGGCACCTGCGCGTCGGGGCGGCGCAGGTACAGCGGCCGGGGCTCCGGCAGCTCCTCGCCCGCGGCCAGTTTCCCGGCGGCCAGCGAGGCGAGCGCGGCGGCGGACACGTGCTCGGGCTCGTGGGCGCTCGGGAACGTGTCGGGGTACAGCAGCGCGCCCGCGCCGACCGCGGGGAGCCCGGCGACCCGCTCCGCGATGTCGGCCGGGCGGTCGACGGCGGGGCCGGTGAGCCGGGTGCGGGAGTCGGCGTAGGTCGCCCAGTAGACCTCCTTGCGCCGGGCGTCGGTCGCCACGACGAAGGGGCCCTTCTCGATGTCGGCGGCGTAGGCGAGGCCGTCCAGCGTGCACAGGCCGTGGACGGGGACGCCGAGCGCGAGGCCGAAGGTGTCGGCGGTCATCAGACCGACGCGCAGCCCGGTGTAGGGGCCGGGCCCGGTGCCGACGACGATCCCGGTGACGGCGTCCAGCGTGAGCCCCGCCTCGGTGAGCACGCGGTCGACGGCCGGCAGCAGCAGCTCCCCGTGCCGGCGGGCGTCCACCTGGCTCGACGAGGCGATGACGTGCGTGCCGTCGTGCAGGGCGACGGTGACGGCGGGGGTGGCGGTATCCAGAGCGAGCAAGAGCACGCGAACAGCCTACGGCGCCCGCGCCTGATGCACGCCCGTACCGGTGGGGCGGTGACTGGCTGCTACGGTCTGTACGAAGTACGACATATCCACGCGAGGCAGAGGTGGGCGGACGTGGCAGGGACCAGCTCCGGGATCGTGGCCGGCCTCACCGCGGTGGCCGTCGGCACGGTCGGACTCCTCGCCTACCAGGCGCAGGCGCACGTTCCGGCGAACCTCACCGGCCCGTCCGGGGCCGCCACGTCGCCCTCGGCGGCCCCCAGCAAGGCCCCGCGCGACCGGCGCCACCCGACCGCGCTGCCGGGCGGTTCCGGCAAGGGTGAACGGGTCGTGTACTCGGTGGACGACGACCGGGTCTGGCTGGTCGACGACCGGGGCCGGGTGCAGCGCACCTTCCCCGTGCACCCCGGCGCCGTCGACCCGGCACCGGGCCACTACTGGGTCACGTCCCGCTCGAACGCGGTCACCGGGACCGACGGCGTCCCCGTCGAGCACGTCGTGCGCTTCACCAGCGTGAACGACGTGGTGATCGGCTTCAGCGCGGCCGTGACCGGCGGCGCGCCCGCGGACACCGAGTCCGTGAAGACGGGCGGCATCCGGGAGACGCGGCCTGACGGCGAGGAGATGTGGAAGTTCGCGACGATCGGGGTACCGGTGATCGTGATCCGCTAGGCCGCGGCACGGCGCCCCCCGGCCGCCCCGGTCGTCTCGTTCACCTCAGTCGCCCCAGTCACCTCAGTCGTCCCAGTCACCTCAGTCGTCTCGGTCGCCTCAGTCGTCTCGGTCGCCCCGGTCGTCTCGGGGTCCGGCTCGCGCGGGGGTCTGGAGACGGCGTCCGCAGCCGCGCACGACGCCAGCAGAGCGCGCATGGACACCCCGGCGGGCAGGGGCCGCGAGGGCTGTTCCGTGGGACCAGAAGCGGGCATGGGCGCCTCCTGAGCTGCGGGGGCAGACGTACTTAGGTGCACCTAACTACGGACTGGGTACCATGTGACCACGCCCGGACGTCCTGCGCAATATGTTCCCGACGGCTTGTCGGAAAGAGGGGCTGGCGGGCCGGTGGGTTGGTGGGCCGGTAAGCCGGCGGCCCGGTGGGCGGGTGGCCCGATGGACCGGCGGACCGATGGGCCGGTGGGCCGATCGGCTGGTGGGCCGGTGGCCCGGTGGGTGGGTGGCCGTCGATACACCACTCCACCGGACGTGACCATGAGCGGCTGGCCCGACGGACCAATAGGCCCTCGGCCCGGTGACGCTCGGTGGGCCGGTGGCAAGGCGGACCGATGGGATCGGTGACGCTCGGTGGGCCGGTGGCAAGGCGGACCGATGGGCCCGGTGGCGCCCGGTGGCTCGGCGGACCGATTTGCCGGTGGCGCCCAGCGGGCCGGTCGGCCGTCGACTGGCAGGCCGATGGGCCGATGGCCCGGCGGACCAACAGGCCCTTGGCCCGGTGGCACTCGCTGGGCCGGTGTGCCCGGCGGACCGATGGGCCCGATAACGCCCGATGGCTAAGCGGACCAACAGGCCCTTGGCCCGGTGGCACTCGGTGGGCCGGTGGCAAGGCGGACCGATGGGCCCGGTGGCGCCCGGTGGCTCGGCGGACCGATTTGCCGGTGACGCCCGGCGGGCCGGTCGGCTGGTGGGCCGATGAACTGGCGGACCGGCAGACCGATGGATCGAGGACCGGCGGGCTGGCGGGCCGATGGACCGGTGCCCGGCCCGTCAGGCTGTGAGGGTTTCCAGTTCTGCGGACGCCCATCGCTGTCCGAGTCCGGTCAGGGTGACGTGACGCAGTTCGTCCGTGGTGTCGCCGACCGCTCGGTGGATGACGACCTGGAGCCGGTCGTCGGTCAGTTCCTCGACCTTGCCCTCGCCCCACTCCACGACGATCACCGAGTCGGGCAGCGAGACGTCGAGGTCGAGGTCCTCCATCTCGTCGAGTCCGCCGCCGAGCCGGTAGGCGTCGACGTGGACGAGCGGCGGGCCGTCGCCCAGCGAGGGGTGCACGCGGGCGATCACGAAGGTCGGCGAGGTGACCGCACCCCGCACCCCGAGCCCCTCGCCGAGCCCGCGGGTCAGCGTCGTCTTGCCCGCGCCGAGTTCACCGGAGAGCATCACCAGGTCGCCCGCGCGCAGCAGCTTGGCCAGCTGCCTGCCCAGCTCCCGCATCCGCTCGGGAGAGGTGACGGTCAGCCGGGTCTCAGCGGGGCGGTGCGATGCTGCCGGTGCTGCTGGTCGTTCCATAGCCAATTACGGTAGCGCCTGCCGGCACGGCACCCGCGCGGGTGAGCAGGTCGGCGAGGCGGTCGGTGACCACTTCCGGGTGTTCCAGCATCACCAGGTGCCCGGCGTCCGGCACCAGCACCAGCTCGGCCTCCGGGAGCAGGTCGGCGATGACCTCGCTGTGCTCGCTGGGCGTGACCAGGTCCTGGATCCCGGCCAGCACGAGCACCGGGAAGTCCCGGAAACAGGCCAGGGCCTGCGTCTTGTCGTGGTCGGTGAAGGCCGGGTAGAACTCGGCGACCACGTCGATCGGCGTGGACTCGATCATCCGCTCCGCGAACCGGGCGACCGCCGGGTCGACGTCCCGCCCCGCGAACGAGTACCGCTTGATGACCCCGGCGAACAGGTCGGCGGTCGCCCGCCGGCCCCGCTCCACCAGTTCCGCCTGCTGCCCGAGCGCCTTCAGCACCCCGGGCAGGATCCGGCGCACCGCGTTGACCCCGGCCAGCGGCAGGCCGAAGTCGACCTCGCCGAGCCGCCCGGAGGAGGTGCCGACGAAGGCGGTGGCGACCACCCGGTCCCGGATCAGCTCCGGGTACTGGTCGGCCAGCGCCATCACCGTCATCCCGCCCATCGAGTGGCCGACCAGCACGATCGGGCCCTCCGGTACGGCGGCGTCGAGCACGGCCTTCAGATCGCGGCCGAGTTCCTCGATGGTCACGGGCTCCTTGTCCCGGGTCTCGGCCACGCCCCGCCCGGAGCGCCCGTGGCTGCGCTGGTCCCAGTACACGCTGCGCACGACCCCGCGCAGGGCCGCCCGCTGGAAGTGCCAGGAGTCCTGGTTGAGGCAGTAGCCGTGGCTGAAGACGACGGTGACCGGCGCGGGCGCCTTGCGGCCGAAGAGCCGGCGGCGGCGCGGGGAGACCTGCGGACCCGGGTCCGGCTCGACGTCGTCGACCTCGTAGTACAGCTCGGTGCCGTCGTCGGCGTACGCCTTGCCCGGGGTGCCGCGCAGGGTGCCGTACGGACCCGTCGAGTCCAGCGCCAGCCGGGCCTTGCGGCGCATCCCGCGCCCCACCGTCATCCGCTCTATGGCGACACCCGCGGCCGCGCCCGCGGCGATGACGCCTATCGCGGCACCGGCGATGCCGGTCGCCCTGCGCCAGCTCCCCCCGGCCGCGCCGGCGGCGGAGGCCGCGGCCACCGAGGCGACGGCGTCCGCCACGGCCTCCGCACTGCTCTCGCTCACGTACCGCTCCTCTTCGCCGTACTGCAGTTCGCCACATGGGTCGAACGGGTGGTGTCGCCTGTCGGATTATCGCTGGGGTCGTACCGGTTACTGCTGGGGTCGTACCGGTTCCCGCCGGATTCCCGCCGGAGCGGGAGCGGGCCGAGAGGAACTCACCCGGTCCCGCGGCCCGAAGGCCCGCCGGGGTCAGCCCTGTTCTGGTCGCTCCCCGTCCACGTAGACGCGCGGGACACGCGTTCCGATCCGGGTGACGATCTCGTACGCGATGGTGCCGCACGCCTGGGCCCAGTCCTCGGCGGTGGGCTCGCCCCGGTCGCCGGGACCGAACAGCACGGCCTCGCTGCCCACCGGGGGCTCGTCGCCGCCCAGGTCGACCACGAACTGGTCCATCGCGACCCGCCCGGCGACCGTCCGCCACTTGCCGTCGACGAGCACCGGACCGGTGCCGGAGGCGTGCCGCGGGATGCCGTCCGCGTAGCCCACCGGAACGAGGCCGAGGGTGGTGTCGCCGGCCGTGACGTAGTGGTGGCCGTAGCTGACGCCGTGTCCGCCCGGGGCGCGCTTGACCAGGGCCAGCGACGCGCTGAGCGTCATCACCGGACGCAGCCCGAAGTCGGCGGGGGTGCCCAGCTCCGGGCTGGGCGAGATGCCGTACAGGGCGATACCGGTACGGACCAGGTCGAAGTGGGTCTCCGGAAGGGTCAGCGTGGCCGGGGAGTTGGCGATGTGCCGCACCTCGGGGCGCACGCCCCGCTCCTCCGCGTACGCCACCATCTCCCGGAACCGGGCGAGCTGCGCGGCGATGGAGGGGTGGCCGGGTTCGTCGGCGCAGGCGAAGTGGGACCACAGTCCGGTGACCCGGATCAGGCCCTCCGACTCGGCGCGCAGGGCCCCGGCCACCAGTTCGAACCAGTCGGCGGGCTGGCAGCCGCTGCGGCCGAGCCCGGTGTCGGCCTTCAGCTGGACGCGTGCGGTCGGGCCGGCGGCCCGCGCGGCCTCCGTCACCTCGCGCAGCGCCCACATCCCGCTGACGGACACGTCGATGTCCGCCTCCACGGCCTGCCGCCAGGGGCCGCCGGGGACCCAGAGCCAGCACATGACGCGCCCCGGCAGGCCGGCCGCGCGCAGCGCCAGCGCCTCCTCGGGCGTGGCCGTGCCGAGCCAGGTCGCCCCGGCGTCGAGGGCCGCGCTGGCGCACTGGACCGCTCCGTGGCCGTACGCGTCGGACTTGACGACGGCCATCAGGGCCGCGCCCTTCGCCCGCTCACGCAGCACGCGTACATTGGCGCGCAGCGCACCCAGATCGATCTCGGCGCGGGCACGCAGATGCGCGGTCGGCACAGCTGAAGTCTCACTCATGGCGCCCCCAGTCTCTCAGAGGGCTACGGCAGCCCCCCGGTCGCACTCCTCGACGGTGTCTTCCCCGCTGCCCGGCCGCCGCCCCCACACGTACGCCCGGTTCCGCCTTCTCTGCGCTCTCTGCTCTCTCTGCGCGCGGCCTAAGGAACCGTCGGCCGTGTCCATACTGCCGTACACGGCGTGGCGGACCCGGTCACCGACGCCGGTCACGCGGTCGGCCGGACGCGCGGCTCCTCACCCTCGTACGACGTCCCGCCACGCCTCGGGGATCCGGTCCGCGATGTCGTGCGCCCCCGCCGGTGCCCCCTCCGCGGCGAACCGTCCGGCGAGGCCGTGCAGATGGGCGGCCACGCTTCCGGCGTCCCGCGCGGACAGTCCGGAGGCCAGCAGGGATCCGGCGAGTCCCGACAGCACGTCCCCGCTGCCCGCCGTGGCGAGCCACGCGGTCCCCGTGGCGTTGACCCGTACCGGACCGCCCTCGAAGCCGGCCACCAGGGTGGTCGATCCCTTCAGCAGCACGGTCGAGCGGTACAGGGCCGCGAGTTCCCGTACTGCGGCCAGCCGCGCCCCCTCGACCTCCTCCCGGCGCACCCCCAGCAGGGCCGCCGCCTCCCCGGCGTGCGGCGTCATCAGGGTCGGCGCCGTACGCCCGCGCACCACGTCCCGCTCCGCCAGCCGCAGCCCGTCGGCGTCCAGCAGCACCGGCACGTCCGTGCCGAGCACCTCGGCGACGCTCTCCGCGTCGTCCCCGGCGCCGGGCCCGACGACCCACGCCTGCACGCGCCCGGCCTTCGCCGCTCCCCGGTCGGAGACGAGGGTCTCCGGGAACCGCGCGATGACGGCGTCCCCGGCGGGTCCGACGTACCGTACGGCCCCGGCCCCGCCCCGCAGCGCGCCGGAGACGGCGAGCACGGCGGCCCCCGGGTACCGTGCGGACCCGGCGGCGATCCCGACGACCCCTCGCCGGTACTTGTCGCTCTCCGCCACGGGCACGGGCAGCAGCCGCGCCACGTCGGCGTGCTGCAGGGACTCCAGTTCGGCGTCGGCGGGCGGTTCGAGCCCGATGTCGACCAGCCGCACGACCCCGGCGTACTCCCGCCCGGGGTCGATCAGCAGCCCCGGCTTGTACGCCCCGAAGGTGACGGTGAGGTCGGCCGCGAGTGCCGCCCCGCGGACCTGCCCCGTGTCGGCCTCGATCCCGCTGGGCAGGTCCACGGCGACGACACCGGCCCGGGACCGCTCGACGGCCGCGGCCAACCGCTCGGCGTCGGGCCGCAGTCCGCCCTGCCCCCCGATTCCGACGATCCCGTCCACGACCAGGTCGGCGGACGCGATCACCCGCTCGGCAGCCGCGCCGTCTCCCGTGCCCTGGGCCGCGACGACGGTTCCCCCGGCCCGCCGCAGGGCGTCCAGTCCCCCGGCATGGGCGCGCTCGGGCGTGAGCAGCACGGCGGTGACCCCCGCCCCGCGGCGCGCCAGCCGGGCCCCGGCGTACAGCGCGTCCCCGCCGTTGTCGCCGCTGCCGACGAGCAGCACCACCCGGCTGCCGTACACCCGCCCGAGGAACTCCGCGCAGGCCGCGGCCAGTCCGGCGGCGGCCCGCTGCATGAGCGCGCCCTCCGCCAGCCGCGCCATCAACGCCCGCTCGGCCGCCCTCACCATCTCCACGCTGTACGCAGTACGCATAGGTCCGAGTCTCCCCCGGATGCCGGCCGGGCCGCACGCGGATGGCCGCCCCTCGGCGAACGGCCACCCGTCGGGCCACCCGGGCCTACCCTTCGGGCCGCCCCCGGCCTACCCCTCGGCGATCACCACCGCCGACGCGATGCCCGCGTCGTGGCTGAGCGAGATGTGCCAGGACCGCACGCCCAGCTCCGCCGCCCGCGCGGCCACGGTGCCCTTCACCCGCAACCGGGGCTGCCCGCTGTCCTCGACGTACACCTCGGCGTCGGTCCAGAGCATCCCGGGCGGTGCCCCGAGCGCCTTGGCCAGCGCCTCCTTGGCCGCGAACCGCGCCGCCAGCGAGGCGATACCGCGCCGCTCGCCGCTGTCCAGCAGCAACTCGCTCTCCAGGAACAGCCGCTGGGCCAGCCCCGGCGTGCGCTCCAGCGCCGCGTCGAACCGGTCGATCTCGGCCACGTCGATCCCGACCCCGATGATGCTCATACCGGGCAGCCTACGACCGCGACGCCGACGCCGACGCCAACGCCGGCACCGGCACCGGCACCGGTCACTCCACCGTCACCGACTTCGCCAGGTTCCGGGGCTGGTCCACCTCGTTGCCGCGCGCCGTCGCCAGCTCGCACGCGAACACCTGGAGCGGCACCGTGGCGACGAGCGGCTGCAGCAGGGTCGGGGTGGCAGGGATCCGGATCAGGTGGTCCGCGTACGGCACGACCGCCTCGTCGCCCTCCTCCGCGATCACGATGGTGCGCGCTCCCCGGGCCCGGATCTCCTGGATGTTGGACACGATCTTGTCGTGGAGGACGGACCGCCCGCGCGGTGAGGGCGCGATCACGACGACCGGCAGGTCCTTCTCGATCAGGGCGATCGGACCGTGCTTCAGCTCGCCCGCCGCGAAGCCCTCGGCGTGCATGTACGCCAGTTCCTTCAGCTTGAGCGCGCCTTCGAGGGCGACCGGGTATCCGACGTGCCGGCCGAGGAACAGCACGGTGTCCTTGTCCGCGAGGGAGCGCGCGAGGGCGCGTACGGGCTCCATGGTCTCGAGGACCCGCTCGACCGCGCCCGAGATCTGCGAGAGGTCCCGGATGACGGCGCGGATCTCGTCGCCCCACGTGGTGCCGCGCACCTGGCCCAGGTACAGGGCGACCAGGTAGCACGCGACCAGCTGGGTCAGGAACGCCTTGGTGGAGGCGACCGCGACCTCGGGCCCGGCGTGCGTGTAGAGCACCGCGTCCGACTCGCGGGGGATGGTCGAGCCGTTGGTGTTGCAGATGGCGAGGACCTTCGAGCCCTGCTCGCGCGCGTGCCGCAGCGCCATCAGGGTGTCCATGGTCTCGCCGGACTGGGAGATGGCGACGACCAGGGACCGGCCGTCCAGGATCGGGTCCCGGTAGCGGAACTCGCTCGCCAGCTCCACCTCGCACGGGATCCGCGTCCAGTGCTCGATGGCGTACTTGGCGATCAGGCCGGCGTGGAAGGCCGTACCGCAGGCGACGATGACGACCTTGTCCAGCTCGCGCAGTTCGGGCGGGGTGATGCGGACCTCGTCCAGGGTGAGCGAGCCGGCCGCGTCGATGCGTCCGAGGAGGGTGTCGGCGACCGCCTTGGGCTGCTCGGCGATCTCCTTGAGCATGAAGTAGTCGTAACCGCCCTTCTCGGCGGCGGAGGCGTCCCAGTCCACGCGGTAGGAGTGCACGTCCGCGGGGCGGCCGTCGAAGCCGGTCACCGTGACGCCGTCCGGGCGCAGTTCGACCACCTGGTCCTGGCCGAGTTCGACGGCGGAGCGGGTGTGCTCGATGAACGCGGCGACGTCGGAGGCGAGGAACGCCTCGCCCTCGCCGACCCCCACGACCAGCGGGGAGTTGCGGCGCGCGCCCACGACCACGTCCGGCGCGTCCGCGTGGACGGCGACCAGGGTGAACGCGCCCTCCAGGCGCCGGCACACGAGCCGCATCGCCTCCGCGAGGTCGGTGGTCCGGGAGTACTCCTCGGTGAGCAGGTGCGCGACGACCTCGGTGTCCGTCTCGGAGAGCAGTTCGTGGCCCCGCTCGGCGAGTTCGGCCCGCAGCACCGCGAAGTTCTCGATGATCCCGTTGTGGACGACGGCCACCCGGCCCGCGTTGTCCAGATGCGGATGCGCGTTCGCGTCCGTGGGTCCGCCGTGTGTGGCCCACCGCGTGTGTCCGATGCCCGTCGAGCCCGCGGGCAGCGGGCGGTCGACCAGTTCCTTCTCCAGGTTGACCAGTTTCCCGGCCCTCTTCGCCGCGGCGAGCCCCCCGTCCGCCTGTACGGCCACGCCGGCCGAGTCGTAGCCCCGGTACTCCAGCCGTCTCAGCCCGGCCATCACGACATCCAGCGCCGACTGAGATCCCACGTATCCCACAATTCCGCACATGAACGGCACCCTACGATCAACAGGGCCACCAAAACGTTCACCGCGTGCCCGAAATCAGAAATTCCCACCGGGGTACGAAGGTCCGGACGGGGAACACCCGCTCCGCCGCACGTGACGCAGCCCACGCCACGACCCTGTTCAAACTCCGTTAACAATGGACTGTGATCTCACCGGTCTCCTCGATGCCCCGGAGCGCCCACCGGCACAGGCCGGAGGCGACTCCCTACGTCGACCTCACACGCGCCGAATGGAGCGCGCTGCGGGACAAGACGCCGTTGCCCCTGAGCGCGGAGGAGGTGGAGAAGCTGCGCGGCCTCGGCGACGTCATCGACCTCGACGAGGTGCGGGACATCTACCTCCCGCTGTCCCGGCTGCTGAACCTCTACGTCGGCGCCACCGACGGGCTCAGAACCGCGCTGAACACCTTTCTCGGGGAACAGGGTTCCCAGTCCGGCACCCCGTTCGTCATAGGGGTCGCCGGCTCGGTGGCGGTGGGCAAGTCGACCGTCGCCCGCCTGCTGCAGGCCCTGCTCTCACGCTGGCCCGAGCACCCCCGGGTGGAACTCGTGACCACCGACGGCTTCCTGCTGCCCACCAGGGAACTGGAGGCCCGCGGCATGATGTCGCGCAAGGGCTTCCCGGAGTCGTACGACCGCCGGGCACTGACTCGGTTCGTCGCCGACATCAAGGCCGGCAAGGACGAGGTGTCCGCGCCCGTCTACTCGCACCTCATCTACGACATCGTGCCCGGCGAGAAGCTCACGGTGCGCCGGCCCGACATCCTCATCGTCGAGGGCCTGAACGTCCTGCAGCCCGCCCTGCCCGGCACGGACGGCCGCACCCGGGTCGGCCTCGCCGACTACTTCGACTTCAGCGTGTACGTCGACGCGGGCGTCGAGGACATCGAGCACTGGTACCTCAGCCGCTTCAAGAAGCTGCGCCAGACCGCCTTCCAGGACCCGGACTCGTACTTCCGCAAGTACACCCAGGTCTCCGAGGACGAGGCCCTCGACTACGCCCGCGCCCTGTGGCGGACCATCAACAAGCCCAACCTGGTCGAGAACATCGCCCCCACCCGGGGCCGCGCCACCCTCGTCGTCCGCAAGGGCCCGGACCACAAGGTCCAGCGCCTGCGCCTGCGCAAGCTGTGACGTGTCCATGGACGCCTGTTAAAAAGGCGTCATGCTGCATCTGCGCCTGATCACCCCCGCCGAGACGACGGACGAGGTGGTGCGGCTGATCGAGAACACGGTCGGTACCGCCCACCTCGTCGTGCTGCCGGCCGCCGCCCGCAACCCCGCCGGAGACCTCGTGCTGTGCGACGTGGCACGCGAGGCGGGCGACGAACTCATCGGCGGGCTGCGCCGGTTGGGGCTGGACGACACCGGCTCGATCGCCGTGGAGGACATCGGCCTCTCACTGTCCCGGCACGCCGACAAGGCCGAGGCCGAGGCACCGGGTGAGGGCGCGGACGCGGTGCTCTGGGAGGGCCTGACCGAGGCGACCCACGAGGAGTCGACCCTGTCGGTCACCTACATCGCCTTCATCACCCTGGCCACGATGATCGCGGCCTGCGGTGTGGTCCTGGACAACGCCATCCTGATCGTCGGCGCCATGGCGGTGGGACCGGAGTTCGGTCCACTCGCCGGCTTCTGCACGGCCCTGGTACAGCGTCACCCACGTCTCGCGCTGCGCTCGCTGACCGCGCTGCTCGTGGGCTTCGCCCTGGCGATGGCGGTGACGGTCGGCTTCACCGTGTTCATGGACGCCGTCGGCCTCTTCCACGACTCCGACCTGGAGGGCAAGCGCCCCAACACGGCGTTCGTCTACGCCCCCGACGCCTTCTCGTTCATCGTGGCGGTCCTCGCCGGCATCGCCGGCACCCTCTCCCTGACCTCCGCCAAGTCGGGCGCCCTGGTGGGCGTGGCCATTTCCGTGACCACCGTCCCGGCCGCCGCCAACGCCGCCGTGGCCCTCGCCTACGGCGACACGAACCAGACGGCCGGCTCGACCTACCAGCTCCTGCTGAACCTGCTCGGCATCGTCCTGGCGGGCACCCTGACCCTGCTGGCCCAGAAGTGGCTCTGGGCCAGACACAGGAAACAGCGGGCGGCGCTCTAGCCGAGCGCCGACTTCACGGTGATCTAGCCGAGCGCCGAATTCACGCTGATCTAGCCCAGCGCCGACTTCACCGCGTCGGCCAGGCGGCCGGCCACCGTCCGGGCCTGGTCGATGTCCGCGGCCTCGACCATCACGCGGACCAGCGGCTCGGTGCCGGAGGGACGCAGCAGCACCCGCCCGGTCGACCCCAGCTCCCGCTCCGCCTCGGCGACGGCGGCGGCCAGGTCGGCCGAGGTCTTCACCCGTGCCTTGTCCACGTCCGGGACGTTGACGAGCACCTGCGGCAGCCGCTCCATGACCGAGGTCAGCTCCCGCAGCGACCGGCCGGTCTGCGCGACCCGCGCCGCCAGCAGCAGGCCCGTCAGCGTGCCGTCACCGGTGGTCGCGTGGTCGAGGATGATCACGTGCCCGGACTGCTCGCCGCCGAGGGCGTAACCGTGCTGCTTCATCTCCTCCAGCACATACCGGTCGCCCACCGCGGTCTGCACCAGCCGGATGCCCTCCCGCTCCATCGCCAGCTTGAAGCCGAGGTTGGACATGACGGTGGCGACGACGGTGTCGGCCCGCAGCTCGGAGCGCTCGCGCAGGGACAGCGCGAGAACGGACAGGATCTGGTCGCCGTCCACCTCGGCGCCGGTGTGGTCCACGGCCAGGCAGCGGTCGGCGTCCCCGTCGTGCGCGATGCCCAGGTCCGCTCCGTGGTCGAGGACCGCGGCCTTCAGCTTGTCGAGGTGGGTGGAGCCGCAGCCGTCGTTGATGTTGAGGCCGTCCGGCTCCGTGCCGATCGTGACGATCTCGGCACCGGCCCGGGAGAACGCCGCCGGCGAGACCCCCGCCGCCGCGCCGTGCGCCTCGTCCAGGACGATCTTCAGGCCGTCGAGCCGGTTCGGCAGGACTGACAGCAGATGGGCGACGTACTGCTCGAAGCCCTCGTCGTACGACCGCACGCGCCCGACCCCGGCACCGGTGGGCCGCTCCCAGGGCTCGCCGTGACGGTGGGACTCGTACACCGCCTCGATCCTGTCCTCCAGCTCGTCGGCGAGCTTGTGCCCGCCGCGGGCGAAGAACTTGATGCCGTTGTCCGGCATGGCGTTGTGGCTGGCGGAGAGCATCACGCCGAGGTCGGCGCCGAGCGCGCCGGTCAGATGCGCGACCGCCGGGGTGGGCAGCACGCCGACGATCAGCACGTCCACGCCCGCGCTGGCCAGGCCCGCGACCACGGCCGCCTGCAGGAACTCCCCGGACGCGCGCGGGTCCCGTCCGACCACCGCCGTCGGCTTGTGGCCCTCGAAGGTGCCCGCCTCGGCGAGCACGTGCGCCGCCGCGACGGACAGGCCGAGCGCCATCTCGGCCGTCAGGTCCGCGTTGGCGACGCCACGCACGCCGTCCGTGCCGAAGAGTCGTCCCACTTGTCCTCCTGAGGAAGCGTCCACGCCGCCGGGATCGGTGACAGGCGCCGTGGCATCCGGTCACACAAACCGTTGAGCGTCTTGTGTCGTTATACGCCCTTGCCCGGGATAAACGAACGCCCCGACGGCACTGTGGCGTGCCGCCGGGGCGTTCGGAGTACGAGCAGGCAGCTGCTGTTTAGCGCTTGCTGTACTGCGGGGCCTTGCGGGCCTTCTTCAGACCGGCCTTCTTGCGCTCGACCGCACGGTCGTCGCGCTTGAGGAAGCCGGCCTTCTTCAGCGGGCCGCGGTTGTTGTCGACGTCGGCCTCGTTCAGCGCACGGGCGACACCGAGACGGAGCGCACCGGCCTGACCGGAGACACCGCCACCGGCGATGCGGGCGATGACGTCGTAACGGCCCTCGAGCTCGAGCACCTTGAAGGGCTCGTTGACTTCCTGCTGGTGCACCTTGTTCGGGAAGTAGTCCTCGAGGGTGCGACCGTTGATCTTCCACTTGCCGGTGCCCGGAACGATCCGGACGCGGGCGATGGCGTTCTTGCGACGGCCCAGGCCGGCGGCCGGCTGGGGCTCGCCGAAGCGCGAGGCGAGGGACTCGGAGGTGTACTCACCCTCCACCGGAACCTCGGACTCGGTGGTGTAGCTGTCGATGTCGACAAGCTCGGTCTCTTCGACCGGCTGCTCAACGGTGGTCTCGGCCACGATTCTCCTCAGATTCTCTTCAGTCTTAGGGGGTGGCCGGACTTACTGCGCGACCTGGGTGATCTCGAACGGCACCGGCTGCTGCGCAGCGTGCGGGTGCACGTCACCCTTGTAGACCTTCAGCTTCGAGAGCATCTGACGGCCCAGCGTGTTCTTGGGGAGCATGCCCTTGACGGCCTTCTCGATGGCCTTCTCGGGGTTCTTGTCCAGCAGCTCGTCGTAGCGGACGGAGCGCAGACCACCCGGGTAGCCGGAGTGGCGGTACGCCATCTTCTGGGTCCGCTTGTTGCCGGACAGGTGCACCTTGTCGGCGTTGACGATGATGACGAAGTCACCGGTGTCGACGTGGGGCGCGTAGATCGGCTTGTGCTTGCCCCGCAGAAGGGACGCGGCGGTGGTGGCGAGACGACCCAGGACAACGTCCTGAGCGTCGATGACGTGCCACTGGCGCGTCACATCGCCGGGCTTGGGGCTGTACGTACGCACGGTTCGTAGCCTTCGCTTCGAGTGAATGGTCCTGAACAGGTCACCGAAACGATCACGACAGCCTCGACCGCACCACGGTGACGCAAACCGTGTGCTGATCGCTGGTCATCGGCCCGGTGGACCGGTGTAAGGGCCCGTCCCGTGAGAATGAGCAAGCCAATACACAACGAAGAAGCAGAATACCTGGGTGCCCCCTGAAGGGTCAAAACGAGGCATGCCGGCAGACGGGCCGACAGGGCGGGCCGACGGGCGGGCCGGACCCCGCCGGCGGACAAACACGGCATGGAGGCGGACCGGTCCCGGCATCCCGCGGCCCCCGTCTAAGATGCGCCCCATGAGTTACGGGCAGGGGGGACCCCAGTCTCAGTGGGATCCCTGGAAACCGCATTCCCAGCAGCAGCAGCCCTGGAGTGGCGGCGGCGGTGACGACGGCACCCCGGACTGGGCCGCGCTCGCCGAGGCCTCGGAGACCCGCAACAAACGGCGCAGGCTGCTGTTCGTCGGCGGCGGCGCGCTGGCCACGATCGCGGTCGGCACAGCCGTCACGCTGGCCGTCGTCTCCGCGAGCGGCGACGGCGGCGACAAGGCCTCCGGCAACCCCGGTGACCTGCCCGCCAGCACCTCCCTGCCGAGCGGCACGGCCACGGCGCCGTCCTTCGCCCCGACCAGCGCACCGCCCCCGCTGGACCCGAGGGACTTCATAGCCGGCGCCGCGAAGGACAAGGCCCCGCTCAGCGCGGACACCCTGTTCCCCGGCACCCGGCTGACCATGAACAACACGGTGTACCAGAAGGGCGCCACGGCCGACACCAGCAGCTGCGCCACGGCCGCCGGCGGCACCCTGCCGAAGATCCTCACCTCGAACGGCTGCACCCGGCTGATCCGCGCCACCTACACCGACGGCGGCATCGCGGTCACCGTCGGCGTCGCCGTCTTCGACACCCAGGCCCAGGCCGCGAAGGCCAAGTCCCAGAGCGACGACAGCAGCATCGTGCGCTCCTTGGCCGGCAAGGGCGTCAAGCCCTTCTGCGACGGGGCGACCTGCCGCTCGACGCGCAACGCCGTCGGCCGCTACGCCTACTTCACGATCAGCGGCTTCACGAACGCCAAGGACGTGACCAAGAAGGACACCCAGGTCTTCCGCACCGGCGACGACCTGGCCGAGTTCACCTTCAACCAGATCTACCGCCGCGGCCAGGCCCAGGCCTCCGCGGCGGCGAACCAGTAGCCGGCGGCACCGCCGGCTCAGCGACGCCCGCAGGTCAACGACACCCGCGGCTCAGCAGCACCCCGCCGTCGGGAGCGAGCGCTTGTTCCGGGCCTCCCGGCTGCGGGCGGCCAGCAGCTCGTCGGCGGGGTAACCGACCTCCTCCAGCGTCAGCCCGTGCGGCCGTACGACATGCACGGCGGAGTCCCGCACGCCCGCGGCCAGCACCTTCCCGGGCCACTGCGGATCCCGGTGGCCGTCGCCGACGAACAGCAGCGCGCCGATCAGCGAGCGCACCATGTTGTGGCAGAACGCGTCGGCCCGGACGGTGGCCGTGATGATCCCGTCCGCGCCCCGCTGAAGGCTCAGCTCCTGAAGGGTGCGGATCGTGGTCGCGCCCTCGCGCCGCTTGCAGTACGCCGCGAAGTCGTGCTCCCCCAGCAGCGCCCGCGCCGCCTCGTTCATGGCCTCGACGTCGAGCGGCCAGTCGTGCCACAGCACATGGCCCCGCAGCAGCGGGTCGACGCCGCCGGGGTTGTCCGTGACGCGATAGGCGTACCGGCGCCAGAGCGCGGAGAACCGGGCGTTGAAGCCGCTCGGCGCCGGCCTGAGGGCCCACACCCGCACGTCCTTCGCCAGCCGCCCGGCGAGCCGCTTCAGCAGCTTCTGGTTGTGCTCCCGCCACACGTCCTCGGGCAGGTCCACGTGCGCCACCTGCCCGCGCGCGTGGACCCCGGCGTCGGTCCGCCCGGCCACGGTCAGCTCGTACGTCTCACGCGACCGCGTCACCGTGCGCAGGGCGTCCTCGATCTCGCCCTGCACGGTCCGCCGGCCGCCGGCCTGCTTGGCCCAGCCGTGGAAGTCGCCGCCGTCGTAGGAGATGTCGAGGCGGACACGGACATGGCCGGGCTGTACTTCGTCGCTCACACGGGAATCCTCTCAGGTACGAAAAAAGCGGGCCCGCTCCCCTAAGGGAACGGGCCCGCAGACGCCTCAGGGGCGCGAACGCTTACGCGTCCTTCGACTCCTCGGCGGGAGCCTCGGCAGCCTCGGCAGCCTCGGTCGTCTCGACCGGGGCCTCCTCGGCCTCCTTGACCGCACGCTTGGTGGCGGCCTCGGCCTCACCGACGGCCTTCTGCTGCACCGTCAGCGCCTCGACCAGCTCGATGACAGCCATGGGCGCGTTGTCGCCACGGCGGTTACCGATCTTGGTGATGCGGGTGTAGCCACCCGGACGGTTCTCGTAGCGCGGGCCGATCTCGGTGAAGAGCGTGTGGACGATGCTCTTGTCCGTGATCACCTGGAGCACCTGACGGCGGTTGTGAAGGTCGCCCTTCTTCGCCTTGGTGACCAGACGCTCGGCGTACGGGCGCAGGCGGCGGGCCTTCGCCTCGGTGGTGGTGATGCGGCCGTGCTCGAAGAGGCTCTTCGCCAGGTTCGCGAGGAGCAGCTTCTCGTGCGCGGCGCTGCCGCCCAGACGGGCACCCTTGGCGGGCTTCGGCATTGTTCTTCTCCTGTGTGTCTGCTCCGGCCGTATCAGGTACCGGAGTCAGTATCCGAGCGAGCGGTTGCTCGTCGGAGATCCGGGAGCAGCCCCGAAGGGGCGCTCCCGGAAGGGGCGCGGGGAACTGCGCGATCAAGCACAGCGCACCCGCACCCGAACACGGACCGTGCGGCCCGAGTTCTCAGTACTGCTCGGTCTCCACGAAACCGGCGTCAGCATCGTCATCGGCGCCGAAAGCGTCAGCCGCGGCCGTCGGGTCGAATCCGGGCGGGCTGTCCTTGAGGGCCAGGCCCATGCCGGACAGCTTCGCCTTGACCTCGTCGATGGACTTCGCACCGAAGTTGCGGATGTCCAGGAGGTCGGCCTCGGAGCGGGCGACGAGCTCACCCACGGAGTGGATGCCCTCACGCTTGAGGCAGTTGTACGACCGAACGGTGAGCTCAAGCTCCTCGATCGGCAGCGCCAGGTCGGCGGCCAGGGCGGCGTCCGTGGGGGACGGGCCCATGTCGATGCCCTCGGCGTCGATGTTCAGCTCGCGGGCGAGACCGAACAGCTCGACCAGGGTCTTGCCGGCGGACGCCATGGCGTCGCGCGGCCGCATGGCCTGCTTCGTCTCGACGTCGACGATCAGCTTGTCGAAGTCGGTCCGCTGCTCGACACGCGTGGCCTCGACCTTGTACGTGACCTTCAGCACCGGCGAGTAGATGGAGTCGACCGGGATACGGCCGATCTCCTGGCCCACCTGCTTGTTCTGCACGGCGGAGACGTAGCCGCGACCGCGCTCGACGGTCAGCTCCATCTCCAGCTTGCCCTTGCCGTTGAGCGTGGCGAGGACCAGGTCGGGGTTGTGCACCTCGACACCGGCCGGGGGCGCGATGTCGGCGGCGGTGACCAGACCCGGGCCCTGCTTGCGCAGGTACATCACGACCGGCTCGTCGTGCTCCGAGGAGACGACCAGCTGCTTGATGTTGAGGATCAGGTCGGTGACGTCCTCCTTGACGCCCGGCACGGTGGTGAACTCGTGCAGGACACCGTCGATACGGATGCTGGTGACAGCAGCGCCGGGGATCGACGAGAGGAGGGTGCGGCGCAGGGAGTTGCCGAGGGTGTAGCCGAAGCCCGGCTCCAGCGGCTCGATCACGAACCGGGAGCGGAACTCGTCGACGACCTCTTCGGTCAACGAGGGACGCTGAGCGATCAGCATGTGTGGATCAGATCCTTCTTTCGTGGACGCCCACTATTTGACGTCCGACGGAAAACCGCACCCACGAGAAGTGCGGGTCCTGCAAGGGTACGGGCGGCACGGCCCGAAGGAGCCGTACCGCCCGGAACCGCTGGTGCGCGCAGCGCGACGCGTCAGACGCGACGACGCTTCGGCGGGCGGCAGCCGTTGTGCGGGGTCGGGGTGACGTCCTGGATGGAGCCGACCTCGAGGCCCGTGGCCTGCAGGGAGCGGATCGCGGTCTCACGACCGGAACCCGGGCCCTTCACGAACACGTCGACCTTGCGCATGCCGTGCTCCTGGGCGCGGCGGGCAGCCGACTCGGCGGCCATCTGCGCGGCGAACGGCGTGGACTTCCGGGAGCCCTTGAAGCCGACGTGACCGGCGGAGGCCCAGGAGATCACGTTGCCGGACGGGTCCGTGATGGAGACGATCGTGTTGTTGAACGTGCTCTTGATGTGCGCGTGGCCGTGAGCGACGTTCTTCTTTTCCTTGCGGCGCACCTTCTTGGCAGCGCCCTGACGACCCTTGGGGGGCATCTACTAACTCCTACGGGAGGTGGTCGGTCCTACAGCGAAGACCGTGGACAGGTGTCCGCTGCGGACTACTTCTTGCCCGGCTTCTTCTTGCCGGCGATGGCGCGACGCGGGCCCTTGCGGGTACGAGCGTTGGTGCTGGTGCGCTGACCGCGGACGGGCAGACCGCGACGGTGACGCAGACCCTGGTAGGTACCGATCTCCACCTTGCGGCGGATGTCGGCCTGGATCTCGCGACGGAGGTCACCCTCGGTCTTGATGTTGTTGTCGACGTACTCGCGGATCGCGACCAGCTGCTCTTCGGTCAGGTCACGGACGCGGGTGTTCGGGTCGACGCCGGTCGCAGCCAGCGTCTCCTGCGAGAGGGTCCGGCCGATGCCG
The DNA here is from genome assembly GCF_043201585.1 of Streptomyces sp. NPDC048297. NCBI lineage: Bacteria > Bacillati > Actinomycetota > Actinomycetes > Kitasatosporales > Streptomycetaceae > Streptomyces > Streptomyces sp. NPDC048297. The sequence goes on along the minus strand of NZ_JBICZA010000005.1, from coordinate 253,055 downwards.
AACACGTAGGTGAGGGCGATCTCCACGCGCTTTTCGCGCGGGATGTCGACACCGGAAACGCGTGCCATTCAATGGCTCCTGGTGATCTTCGGAGGTCTTCCGCAGAGCCGACTCCCGGCCGCCGTACGAGGTACGAACCGGGTCCCCGGCCTCCGAACCGGGGGTGTCGAGCTGGATGGCTCGGGCTCTGCGTATGAACATATTCAGATTGCGTCGCGCGAATCTCTGCGGGTGCAGAGGGATCGGTCGTGCGTCAGCCCTGGCGCTGCTTGTGGCGCGGGTTCTCGCAGATGACCATGACCCGACCGTGACGGCGGATCACCCTGCACTTGTCGCAGATCTTCTTGACGCTCGGCTTGACCTTCATGGGATTGAGGTTCTCCGGGTCAGTGCCACCACCCCGCCGCAGCGGGATGCGGGCAAGATCTACTTGTACCGGTAGACGATCCGGCCACGCGTCAGGTCGTACGGAGACAGCTCCACCACGACCCGGTCGTCAGGGAGGATGCGGATGTAGTGCATACGCATCTTGCCGCTGATGTGTGCCAGGACCTGGTGGCCGTTCTGGAGCTCGACCTTGAACATGGCGTTCGGCAGAGACTCGACGACAGTGCCCTCGATCTCGATGGCACCTTGCTTCTTGGCCACGCTTCGCCCTTCGAATCGACTACCTTGATCGACTCTCTCGCGAGCATGCGGACATGCGGGTGCACGAGAGCCGACGAGTCAGTCTACGTCAGCGCACCCGGAAACACGAATCGAGGAAGTCTGCCCCACGCCGGTGATCCCTATGCAAGCGGGTCGGGAGCCGTCGTGATGCCGTACTCCGCCAGCTTCGCCTTGCCGCCGTCCGGGGCGGTCAGGACGAGGGGGCCCTGTTCGGTGAGGGCGATGGAGTGCTCCCAGTGGGAGGACCAGGTGCCGTCCGTCGTGATGACGGTCCAGTCGTCCTGAAGGACCTCGGTGCGCGGGGTGCCGAGGGAGACCATCGGCTCGATGGCGAGGCAGAAACCGGGAACCAGCTTGGGGCCCTTGCCGCGGCGGCGGTCCACGTAGTTCAGCAGGTGCGGGTCCATGTGCATCTCGGTGCCGATGCCGTGGCCGCCGTAGTCCTCGATGATCCCGTACTTGCCGCCGCCGGGCTTCGGCTGGCGGCGGATGTACGTCTCGATCGCCTTGGAGATGTCGATCAGGCGGTTGCCCTGCTTCATGGCCGCGATGCCGGCCCACATCGACTCCTCGGTCACCCGGGACAGCTCGATCAGCTCCGGGGCGTGACCGGAACCGACGAAGGCCGTGAAGGCGGCGTCGCCGTGCCAGCCGTCGACGATCGCGCCGCAGTCGATGGAGATGATGTCGCCGTTCTCGAGCACGACGTCGTCGGAGGGGATGCCGTGGACGACGACGTCGTTCACGGAGGTGCAGATGGTCGCCGGGAAGCCGCCGTAGCCGAGGAAGTTCGACTTGGCGCCGTGCTCGGCCAGCACCTTGCGGGCGACCTCGTCCAGATCCCTGGTGCTGGCGCCCGGCACCGCGGCCTCGCGGGTGGCCGCGTGGATGGCGGCGACGACCAGCCCCGCCGCACGCATCTTGGCGATCTGCTCGGGGCTCTTGATCTGCACCATGGGGGGCCTGCGCTCTCCGTCACTCGTCACGTCGACTGGGTTACCTGAACAACACTACGGCCGCGGCGCCCCGGGGGGCACCGCGGCCGGAAGGACCGCGATCTACTTGTTCTCGGCCTTCTCGTGCTTGAGGGCCTCCAGGGCCCGCTGCGTGATCTCGTCGACCGGGCCAAGGGAGGAGATCGTGACGACCAGGCCCTGCGCCTTGTAGTAGTCGATGATCGGCTCGGTCTGCGTGTGGTAGACCTCCAGCCGCGTGCGGACGGTCTCCTCGCGGTCGTCGTCGCGCTGGTACAGCTCACCGCCGCAGACGTCGCAGACGCCTTCCCGCTTCGCCGGGCTGTACGTCACGTGGAACACGTGCGACGAGTCGTTGCGGCAGATGCGCCGGCCGGCGATCCGCTTGACCACCTCGTCCTCCGGGACCTCCAGGTCCAGGACCGCGTCCAGCGTGATGCCCTCGGTCGTGAGCAGCTCGTCGAGCGCCTCGGCCTGCGAGACGTTGCGCGGGAAGCCGTCGAGCAGGAAGCCGTTCTCGGCGTCCGGCTGCTCCATGCGGTCCTTGGCCATCGCGATGGTCACCTCGTCGGGCACGAGGTTGCCGGCGTCCATGTAGGACTTCGCGAGCTTGCCCAGCTCCGTCTGGTGGCTGATGTTGGCCCGGAACAGGTCTCCCGTGGAGATGTGCGGGATCTTCAGCTTTTCGGCGAGACGGACGGCTTGCGTTCCCTTACCGGCACCAGGCGGCCCGACGAGGACGATACGCATCAGCGGAGGAACCCTTCGTAATTGCGCTGCTGGAGCTGGCTCTCGATCTGCTTCACCGTCTCAAGACCGACACCCACGATGATCAGGATGCTGGTGCCACCGAACGGGAAGTTCTGGCTTGCCCCGAAGCCGACCAACGCCATTGTTGGTACGAGAGCGATAAGACCCAGATACAGCGAACCCGGCCAGGTGATCCGGTTGAGCACGTAGCTGAGGTACTCAGCGGTCGGTCGGCCAGCCCGGATGCCCGGGATGAAGCCACCATACTTCTTCATGTTGTCCGCGACTTCCTCGGGGTTGAACGAGATGGCCACGTAGAAGAACGCGAAGAACACGATGAGCAAGAAGTACAGAGTGATGTAAATCGGGTGGTCACCCTTGGTCAGGTTCGCCGTGATCCACTGCTTCCAGCCCGAATTGCCGCCCGAGAACTGCGCGACGAGCGCCGGAATGTACAGCAGCGACGAGGCGAAGATGACAGGAATCACACCCGCCTGGTTGACCTTGAGCGGAATGTACGTGGACGTCCCACCGTAGGAACGGCGGCCGATCATGCGCTTCGCGTACTGCACCGGAATGCGCCGCTGGGCCTGCTCGACGAAGACGACCAGCGCGACCATCACCAGGCCGACCAGGATGACGGTGCCGAACTCGATCCAGCCGCCGGCCAGCGAGCCCTGCTTCTTGATGGCCCACAGCGCGGACGGGAACGTGGCGGCGATCGAGATGAACATCAGGATCGACATGCCGTTGCCGATGCCGCGGTCGGTGATCAGCTCGCCGAGCCACATGACGACGGCCGTACCGGCGGTCATGCAGATCACCATCGTGATCGTGGTGAAGATGGCCTGGTCCGGGACGATGCTCTGGGCGACCGAGCAGCCGTTGAAGAGCGCGCCGCTGCGGGCGGTGGCCACCAGGCCGGTGCCCTGCAGGATGGCGAGCGCCACCGTCAGATAACGCGTGTACTGCGTGATCTTCGCCGTACCGGCCTGGCCCTCCTTCTTGAGGGCCTCCAGGCGCGGGATAACCACGGTCAGCAGCTGGAGAATGATGCTCGCCGTGATGTACGGCATGATCCCGAGCGCGAAGATCGTGATCTGGAGCAGCGCGCCGCCGCTGAACATGTTGACGAGACCGAAGAGCCCCTGATTGCCGGACGCCTCGCTCACGCAGGTCTGGACGGCCTTGTAGTTGACGCCGGGGATCGGGATGTGGGTACCGACCCGGTAGACCACGATGATGCCCAGCGTGAAGAGCAGCTTCTTGCGCAGGTCGGGCGTCCTGAACGCCCGGGCGAACGCGGTGAGCACGGTGCCTCCTGCGACCCCCGCGCAACTGCGTCAAGGGTGACGGTCTTGAGGTTCGACGGATACAGAAAAGGAACAGTGCAGGCCACCTTACCGGCGACACTGCCTCCCCCGGAACGACCAACCGGGGATACCCCATTGTGAGGTATCCCCGGTCGGGATCGTCTATGTCATCGAGTGACCTGAAATGCTCAGACCAGCTCGGTGACCGTACCGCCCGCAGCGGTGATCTTCTCCTTGGCGGAGCCGGAGACGGCGTCGACCGTCACCTGCAGCGCCACGGAGATCTCGCCCTGGCCGAGGACCTTGACGAGGCTGTTCTTGCGAACGGCACCCTTGGCCACCAGACCCTCGACCGTGACCTCGCCACCCTCGGGGTAGAGCGCGGCCAGCTTGTCGAGGTTCACGACCTGGAACTCGGTCTTGAACGGGTTCCGGAAGCCCTTCAGCTTCGGGAGGCGCATGTGGAGCGGCATCTGGCCACCCTCGAAGCGCTCCGGAACCTGGTAACGAGCCTTCGTACCCTTGGTACCACGACCGGCCGTCTTACCCTTCGACGCCTCACCACGACCGACACGGGTCTTGGCGGTCTTGGCGCCCGGGGCGGGACGGAGGTTGTGGATCTTGAGCGGGTTCTGCTCCGCCATGATCAGTCGACCTCCTCGACCGTCACGAGGTGGCGGACGGTGTGCACCATGCCGCGGAACTCGGGGCGGTCCTCCTTGACGACCTGCGTGTTGATGCCCTTGAGACCAAGGGAACGCAGGGTGTCACGGTGGTTCTGCTTGCTGCCGATGTAGGACTTGACCTGCGTGATCTTGAGCTGTGCCATCACGCACCCGCCCCGGCACGCGCACGCAGCAGGGCGGCGGGAGCGACGTCCTCGAGAGGCAGACCACGGCGGGCCGCGACCTCCTCCGGACGCTGCAGACCCTTGAGGGCCGCCACCGTGGCGTGCACGATGTTGATCGCGTTGTCGGAGCCGAGCGACTTCGACAGGATGTCGTGGATACCGGCGCACTCGAGCACGGCACGCACCGGACCACCGGCGATAACACCGGTACCCGGGGACGCGGGCTTGAGCAGCACGACGCCGGCAGCCTTCTCACCCTGGATCGGGTGCGGGATGGTGCCCTGGATACGGGGGACCTTGAAGAAGTGCTTCTTGGCCTCCTCCACACCCTTGGCGATGGCGGCCGGCACCTCCTTGGCCTTGCCGTAACCGACACCCACGGTGCCGTCACCGTCGCCCACCACGACCAGCGCGGTGAAGCTGAAGCGACGACCACCCTTCACAACCTTGGCGACACGGTTGATCGCGACGACGCGCTCAACGTACGCGGTCTTCTCGGCGGCAGCAGCGCCGCCGTCACGGCCCTTCCGGTCCCGCCGCTCGCCGCCACCGGCACCGCCACCGCGGCGCTGGGGTCCAGCCATTGGAATTACCTCTCTCTGTTTCCGCTAGCTACGGCAGGCTCAGAACTTGAGCCCGGCTTCGCGGGCGGCGTCCGCCAGGGCGGCGATGCGCCCGGCGTACTGGTTGCCACCACGGTCGAACACGACAGCCTCGACACCGGCGGCCTTGGCGCGCTCGGCGACCAGGGCGCCGACCTGCTTGGCCTGCGAGGACTTGTCGCCCTCGCCACCGCGGACGGACGCGTCCAGAGTGGACGCGGACGCCAGGGTGTGGCCCTTGAGGTCGTCGATCACCTGCGCCACGATGTGGCGGTTGGAGCGGGTCACGACCAGACGGGGACGCTCCGCCGTACCGGAAAGGTTCTTGCGGATCCGGATGTGACGGCGCTTGATCGCGGCGCGCTTGTAGGCGTCGCCCTTGAGGATCTTCTGCCCGTATGCCATGGCTTACTTACCCGCCTTTCCGACCTTGCGGCGGATGACTTCGCCCTCGTACTTGACGCCCTTGGCCTTGTACGGGTCGGGCTTGCGCAGCTTGCGGATGTTGGCCGCAACCTCGCCGACCTTCTGCTTGTCGATGCCCTCGACCTGGAAGCGGGTCGGGCTCTCCACCTTGAAGGTGATGCCCTCGGGCGCCTCGACGGTGATCGGGTGGCTGTAGCCGAGCGCGAACTCGAGGTTCGAGCCCTTGGCCGTCACGCGGTAACCGACACCGCTGATCTCGAGCTTCTTCACGTAACCCTGGGTCACGCCGGTGATCATGTTCGCCACCAGCGTGCGGGACAGGCCGTGCAGGGCCTTGTTCTGACGCTCGTCGTTGGGGCGGGTGACGCTGAGAACGCCGTCCTCACCCTTGGCGATGTCGATCGGCGCCACGACGGTGTGGATCAGCGAGCCCTTGGGGCCCTTGACCGAGACCGTACGGCCGTCGATGGTGACGTCCACGCCGGCGGGAACCGTGATGGGGAGCTTGCCAATACGCGACATAGCTGTTTCCTCCGTTCCCTTCCGTTACCAGACGTAGGCGAGGACTTCCCCACCCACGCCCTTCTTGCCGGCCTGCTTGTCGGTGAGGAGCCCGTGCGACGTGGAGATGATCGCCACGCCGAGGCCGCCCAGCACCTTCGGCAGGTTGGTGGACTTCGCGTAAACCCGGAGACCGGGCTTGGAGATCCGCTTGATGCCCGCGATGGAGCGCTCACGGTTCGGGCCGAACTTCAGCTCGAGAACGAGGTTCTTACCGACCTCGGCGTCCTCGACCTTCCAGCCCGTGATGAAGCCCTCCTGCTGGAGGATCTCCGCGATGTGAGACTTGATCTTCGATGCCGGCATCGTCACGGAGTCGTGGTATGCCGAGTTCGCGTTCCGCAGACGCGTAAGCATGTCTGCGATCGGATCAGTCATGGTCATGAATTGGCCTTCGGCCTCTCTCGCCGGGGTTTCCTGGTGCGCCATCCCTCTCCCCGATCCGAGACGGGACGGGTGCGGCGCGGTGGACCTACGGCGTAGTAAGTCGTACGGGCGCGGCAGACGCCCAACCCCACAAGCCTACGGCATGTGGAGAAGGGCCCCTGCCGACCCAGTTGCTTACCGAGAGCTTCAGGAATCCCCTAAATGGGGGATTACCAGGAGCTCTTGGTCACGCCCGGCAGCTCGCCACGGTGAGCCATCTCACGAAGGCACACGCGGCACAGGCCGAACTTGCGGTACACGGAGTGGGGACGGCCGCAGCGCTGGCAGCGCGTGTAGCCACGCACACCGAACTTGGGCTTGCGAGCAGCCTTAGCGATCAGAGCCTTCTTCGCCATCTCGCTCACGCCTCCTTGAACGGGAAGCCGAGGTGACGAAGGAGCGCGCGGCCCTCAGCGTCGTTGGTCGCCGTGGTGACCACGGTGATGTCCATACCCCGGACGCGGTCGATCTTGTCCTGGTCGATCTCGTGGAACATGACCTGCTCCGTGAGACCGAAGGTGTAGTTGCCACGGCCGTCGAACTGCTTGGGGGACAGGCCGCGGAAGTCGCGGATGCGCGGGAGCGCGAGCGACAGGGTGCGGTCCAGGAACTCCCACATGCGGTCGCCACGGAGCGTGACGTGGGCACCGATCGGCTGGCCCTCACGCAGCTTGAACTGCGCGATGGACTTACGGGCCTTGGTGACCTGCGGCTTCTGGCCGGTGATCGTGGTGAGGTCGCGGATGGCGCCCTCGATCAGCTTGGAGTCGCGGGCGGCGTCGCCCACACCCATGTTGACCACGATCTTGACGAGGCCGGGGATCTGCATGACGTTCTCGTACTTGAACTCGTCACGCAGCTTGCCCGCGATCTCCTCGCGGTACTTCGTCTTCAGACGCGGAGTGGTGGTGGTAGCCATCAGATGTCCTCACCCGTCCGCTTGGCAACGCGGATCTTGTTGCCTTCGTCGTCGAAGCGGTAACCGACGCGCGTGACGACCTTGTTGCCGTCCTTCTCCACGACCAGCTGAACGTTGGACACGTGGATCGGGGCCTCGGTGGTCACGATGCCGCCGGCCTGGGAACCGCTGGCGGTCGGGCCGGCCTTGGTGTGCTTCTTGACCCGGTTGACACCCTCGACCAGGACGCGCTCCTCGCGCGGGTAAGCGGCAATGACCTTGCCCTGCTTGCCCTTGTCCTTACCGGTGATGACCTGGACCAGGTCGCCCTTCTTGATCTTCATGCTTACAGCACCTCCGGCGCGAGCGAGATGATCTTCATGAACTTCTTCTCGCGCAGCTCACGGCCGACCGGGCCGAAGATGCGGGTGCCGCGAGGGTCGCCGTCGTTCTTCAGAATGACAGCGGCGTTCTCGTCGAAGCGGATGTACGAGCCGTCCGGACGGCGGCGCTCCTTGACGGTGCGAACGATGACCGCCTTGACGACGTCACCCTTCTTCACGTTGCCACCGGGGATCGCGTCCTTGACGGTGGCGACGATGACGTCACCGATGCCCGCGTAGCGGCGACCGGAGCCACCGAGCACACGGATGCAAAGGATTTCCTTCGCACCAGTGTTGTCGGCGACGCGCAGTCGCGACTCCTGCTGGATCACGTCTATCTCCTGTTTGTCTGCCGGTTCCCGGCAGGGGCTTCAGTGGTGGAAGCCCCTGCCGAGCCTGGCGGAACTGTCCTGCGAGGAATGCCCCGCAGGAACGTACTTTTTTGGAATTCCCTTGCGGGAACTACCTACTTGGCCTTCTCGAGGATCTCGACGACGCGCCAGCGCTTCGTCGCGGACAGCGGCCGGGTCTCCATGAGGAGGACGCGGTCGCCGACGCCCGCAGCGTTCTGCTCGTCGTGCGCCTTGAGCTTGTTCGTACGGCGGATGACCTTGCCGTACAGCGCGTGCTTGACGCGGTCCTCGACGGCGACGACGACGGTCTTGTCCATCTTGTCGCTGACGACGAGACCCTCACGGGTCTTGCGGAAGCCGCGGGCTTCTGCGTTCTCAGTCACGTTCTTCTCGCTCATCAGGCGTTCTCCACCGTTTCGATGCCCAGCTCACGCTCGCGCATCAGGGTGTAGATCCGCGCGATGTCCTTGCGGACCGCCTTGAGACGGCCGTGGTTCTCGAGCTGACCCGTCGCCGCCTGGAAGCGGAGGTTGAACAGCTCTTCCTTGGCCTCGCGGAGCTTCGCGAGAAGCTCCTCGTTGCCCAGCTCGCGCAGCTCGGACGCCTTGGTACCGGCCGACATCACGCTTCACCTGCCTCGCGCTTGACGATCCGGCACTTCATCGGCAGCTTGTGGGCCGCACGAGTCAGAGCTTCACGCGCAATCTTCTCGTTCGGGTAGGACAGCTCGAACATCACCCGCCCCGGGTGAACGTTCGCGATCCACCACTCCGGCGAACCCTTACCGGAACCCATGCGGGTCTCGGCGGGCTTCTTGGTCAGCGGGCGGTCAGGGTAGATGTTGATCCAGACCTTGCCGCCACGCTTGATGTGGCGGGTCATCGCGATACGAGCCGCCTCGATCTGGCGGTTCGTCACGTACGCCGGCGTGAGGGCCTGAATGCCGTACTCGCCGAACGCGACAGTCGTACCGCCCTTGGCCTGACCACGGCGCTTCGGGTGGTGCTGCTTGCGGTGCTTGACCCTACGGGGGATCAGCATGTCGGTCAGGCCTCCGTTCCGGTGCTCTCAGCCGGAGCGGACGCGGGAGCCTCGGCCTTGGGGGCCTCGGCGCCGGCAGCCTGCTGCGGCTTGCGACCGCGCCGCTCGCCACCACGGCCACCACGGGCCGGGCGGTCGGCACCACCGCGGGCCGGGCGGTTACCCGCACGGGCCGCAGCGTTCTCGGCGCGGACCTCGGCGATGTTCTTCACGTCGCCCTTGTAGATCCAGACCTTCACGCCGATGCGGCCGAAGGTCGTCTTGGCCTCGAAGAAGCCGTAGTCCACGTTCGCGCGGAGCGTGTGCAGGGGCACGCGGCCCTCGCGGTAGAACTCCGAGCGGGACATCTCGGCGCCACCGAGGCGGCCACCGCACTGGATCTTGATGCCCTTGGCACCGGCCTTCATCGCCGACTGCATGCTCTTACGCATGGCGCGGCGGAAGGAGACGCGGGAGGAGAGCTGCTCGGCAACGGCCTGGGCAACCAGCTGAGCGTCGGTCTCGGGGTTCTTGACCTCGAGGATGTTCAGCTGGACCTGCTTGCCCGTGAGCTTCTCGAGGTCGCCGCGGATGCGGTCGGCCTCGGCGCCACGGCGGCCGATGACGATGCCCGGACGCGCGGTGTGGATGTCCACACGGACACGGTCACGGGTGCGCTCGATCTCCACCTTCGAGATGCCGGCGCGCTCCATGCCGGACGTCATCATCCGACGGATGGCGACGTCTTCCTTGACGTAGTCCTTGTACAGCTTGTCGGCGTACCAACGCGACTTGAAGTCGGTCGTGATACCGAGCCGGAACCCATGCGGGTTTACCTTCTGGCCCATTACCGGGTTCCTTCCTTGCTGCTGACGACCACGGTGATGTGGCTGGTCCGCTTGCGGATCCGGTAGGCACGGCCCTGGGCACGCGGGCGGAACCGCTTCAGGGTCGGGCCCTCGTCGACGTAGGCCTCGGAGATGAAGAGGCTGTCGGCGTCGGTGTGGTCGTAGTTGTGCGCGGCGTTGGCGATGGCGCTGTCGAGCACCTTGCCGACGGGCACTGAGGCGGCCTGCGGAGCGAATCGCAGGACCGCCTGAGCCTCCGTGGCGTCCATGCCACGGATAAGGTCCACCACGCGGCGGGCCTTCATGGGCGTAACGCGGATGTACCGCGCCTGGGCCCTGGCTTCCATGGTTGTCCCTCTCAGTTACTTACGTGTCTGAATGCGATCCGCGATTAGCGGCGCTTCGACTTCCGGTCGTCCTTGACGTGACCCCGGAAGGTGCGCGTCGGCGAGAACTCGCCGAGCTTGTGGCCGACCATCGACTCGGTGACGAACACCGGGATGTGGATCTTGCCGTTGTGCACCGCGATCGTGTGGCCGAGCATGGCCGGGACGATCATCGAGCGACGGGACCAGGTCTTGATGACGTTCTTGGTACCGGCTTCGTTCTGGACATCCACCTTCTTGATCAGGTGGTCGTCGACGAAGGGTCCCTTCTTCAAGCTACGAGGCATCTCAACCCGTCCTTAGCGCTTCTTGTTCGTCTTGCGGCGGCGGACGATGTACTTGTTCGACGCCTTCTTGGGCGAACGAGTACGGCCTTCCTTCTTGCCCCACGGGGACACAGGGTGGCGACCACCGGAGGTCCGGCCCTCACCACCACCGTGCGGGTGGTCGACCGGGTTCATGACGACACCACGGACGGTCGGGCGAACGCCCAGCCACCGCTTACGGCCGGCCTTACCCCAGTTGATGTTGCTCTGCTCGGCGTTGCCGACCTCGCCGATGGTGGCGCGGCAGCGGACGTCGACCAGGCGGATCTCGCCGGACGGCATGCGCAGGTGGGCCATCGAGCCCTCCTTCGCGAGCAGCTGCACGGAGGCACCGGCGGAGCGGGCGAACTTGGCACCGCCACCGGGACGGAGCTCGATCGCGTGGATCGTGGTACCGACCGGGATGTTGCGGAGGGCCAGGTTGTTGCCCGGCTTGATGTCGGCCCCGGGACCGTTCTCGACGCGGTCACCCTGCTGCAGGTTGCGCGGGGCGAGGATGTAGCGCTTCTCGCCGTCGGCGTAGTGCAGCAGCGCGATGCGCGCGGTGCGGTTGGGGTCGTACTCGATGTGCGCGACCTTCGCCGGCACGCCGTCCTTGTCGTGACGACGGAAGTCGATCACGCGGTAGGCGCGCTTGTGTCCGCCACCCTGGTGGCGAACGGTCACACGACCGGCGTTGTTACGGCCGCCCTTGCTGTGCAGCGGGCGGACCAGCGACTTCTCCGGCGTGGACCGCGTGACCTCGACGAAGTCGGCGACGCTGGCGCCACGACGGCCCGGCGTAGTCGGCTTGTACTTGCGGATTCCCATTTCTCAGTCCTCGTCCGATATCGGACGATCCGACCCGCTTACGCGGTCGGACCGCCGAAGATGTCGATACGGTCGCCCTCGGCGAGGGTCACGATCGCGCGCTTGGAGCCCGCGCGCTGACCGAAACCGGTCTTGGTGCGCTTGCGCTTGCCCTGGCGGTTGAGGGTGTTGACCCCGGTGACCTTGACCGAGAAGACCGCCTGGACGGCCTGCTTGATCTGGGTCTTGTTGGCGTCCGGGGCGACGACGAACGTGTACTTGTTCTCGTCCAGGAGCGCGTAGCTCTTCTCCGAGACGACCGGCTTCAGCAGGACGTCACGGGGGTCCGTGTACGACTTGCTCAGCGGGGTCTCGACGGTGTTCTTGCCCTCGGTGGCGTGGCGACGCGCCTTGGCGACGCGCGCGGCCTTGGCGGCCTTGGCGGCCTTCGAGGCGATAGCGGGGTGACGGATAGCCATCAGACCTCGCTCCCTTCGGTGTCATTGGCCTTCGGGCCGGACACGAAGGACTCGAACGCGGACTGGGTGAAGACCACGTCGTCCGAGACGAGAACGTCGTACGTGTTCAGCTGGCCCGGCTCCAGGATGTGGACCTGGGGCAGGTTGCGGGCGGACAGCCACGCGGCCTCGTCGGCGCGCTCGACGACCAGGAGCAGGTTCTTGCGCTCCGAGATCTTGCCGAACAGGCTCTTCGCGGCCTTGGTGGACGGGTTCGCACCCTCGACCACGCCGGAGACGACGTGGATGCGGTTGTGACGCGCCCGGTCGGTGAGGGCGTGACGCAGAGCGGCAGCCTTCATCTTCTTGGGGGTGCGCTGCGAGTAGTCACGCGGCACGGGACCGTGCACGACGCCACCACCGGCGAACTGCGGCGCGCGGGTCGAACCCTGACGGGCGCGACCGGTGCCCTTCTGGCGGTACGGCTTGCGGCCACCACCACGGACCTCGCCACGGGACTTGGTCTTGTGCGTGCCCTGGCGGGCAGCGGCCAGCTGCGCGACGACGACCTGGTGGATCAGCGGGATGCTGATCTTCTCGACGTCGAAGATCTCCGCGGGGAGCTCGACGGAACCGGCCTTCTCGCCCGCCGGCGAAAGGATGTCAACAGTGCTCATCGGTTACCTCAGGCCCCCTTGGCCGCGGTGCGGACCAGGACGAGGCCGCCGTTCGGACCAGGAACCGCGCCCTTGATGAGCAGCAGACCCTTCTCCGCGTCAACGGCGTGGACGGTCAGGTTCTGGGTGGTGACCCGCTCGTTGCCCATGCGACCCGCCATGCGCATGCCCTTGAAGACACGGCCGGGGGTGGCACAGCCACCGATGGAACCGGGCATGCGGTGCACACGGTGGGCACCGTGGGACGCCTTGCCACCCTTGAAGTTGTGGCGCTTCATGACACCGGCGAAGCCCTTGCCCTTGCTCTTCGCGGTGACGTCGACCTTGACGCCCGACTCGAAGACCTCGGCAGTGATCTCCTGGCCCAGCGTGTACTCGCTGGCGTCGGAGGTACGGAGCTCCACCAGGTGGCGGCGCGGGGTCACGTCGGCCTTGGCGAAGTGGCCCTTGAGGGGCTTGTTCACCTTGCGCGGGTCGATCTCGCCGAAGGCGATCTGGACCGACTCGTAGCCGTCGACGTCGTTGGTACGAACCTGGGTCACGACGTTGGGGCCGGCCTTGACGACGGTGACCGGAACAACACGGTTGTTCTCGTCCCACACCTGCGTCATGCCGAGCTTCTCGCCCAGGATGCCCTTGATCTGCTTAGCCATCTCTCAGATCACCGGCCTCAGAGCTTGATCTCGATGTCGACACCGGCCGGGAGGTCGAGTCGCATCAGAGAGTCAACGGTCTTGGGGGTCGGGTCGAGGATGTCGATCAGGCGCTTGTGCGTGCGCATCTCGAAGTGCTCGCGCGAGTCCTTGTACTTGTGCGGCGACTTGATGACGCAGTACACGTTCTTCTCAGTGGGCAGCGGCACCGGGCCCGCGACCGACGCACCAGTGCGGGTCACCGTCTCGACGATCTTCTTCGCCGAGGAGTCGATGACCTCGTGGTCGTAGGCCTTGAGCCGGATGCGGATCTTCTGTCCCGCCATGGCTACTCAGTAGTCCTGTTCTCTGTCACGCTCTGGAACCCGGTGATTCCCTTACCTCCGACCCACGCGGTCGGGCGTGTCGCGCTCCCGCTGACACAGATGTCCCTTGTTCGAACATCCCTGCGGGGAATGCACACGGCCCTTCCGGAACCGCAAGCCGGGGGCGGCTGCGTCAATCCACTGACGCGGTCCCACCGGGCGCCTGATCGGTGCCGCACCCACACTTCCCGGAAGATTCCCGTACGTCCGTCCCAGTGCTGCCGTGGTGGCAGTTAGGACGACGAGTACTGTGGGACTCGCTTCCGGTCCTCCCGGCGGGAGGCGTGCAGCATCAACACTCGACCGAGCAACTCGGACAGTCTGCCATATGGGGCGGGTGCTCCGCCAATCGAGCCGGAGAGAATACCCCGAAGGTGACGTAGGTCAAACCGGGGGCCGCACTTCGAACAACGCCGCCCGATTGGCCTTCCCGGGGCGGGCGCGCTCAGGGCCCCTCGGGAACGAGGTTGTTCGTGCTGAGGAGGTTGCCGCCCAGTGGCAGGCCGCGCACGGTGCGGGACTTCCCGACAGCGGGATCGCGGACCGACACGGTCAGCGTGAAGGCCGGTTGGCCCGTGATGGTGTTGTGGGGGTCGATGGGCGCGTCGAGGCCCTTCATGAGGGTGGCGGCGTCGTAGCCGGGGCACAGGGCGCGCAGGGGCAGAGAGACCTCTCCGCTGCCGCCACCGGTCACGTCGATGTGCGCGGCGTCGGTGCGGCCCGCCGGCCGGGGCGAGGACCAGGTGACCGGCAGCCCGTGCGCGCCGGCGACCAGCCCGTGCGGGCCCTCGATCTCCACCGCGACGCCCTCGCCGCCCAGGGTCCGGGACAGCGTCAGCGAAGCCTTGGGGCCCGGTGCGAAGAGCAGCCCTACGCCGAAGTGGCCGGGGGCGCGGAACAGTTGCTCGTAGCCGTAGGAGCCGAGCGTGAGCTGCGGGCCGGGCCTCGGTGGTCGGGGGAGTCATCGGGCTCGGGTGAGGAGGCCGTCGCGGGCAGCGGGAAGTAGTGGTAGCCCCTGGAGCCGCATTCGTCGCCGTCGGAGAAGCCGCCTCCCGGCAGCGCCACCACCCTGGCCGGGCCGGACTCGGCTCGGCCGAACTCTGCCCGGCCGGACGCGGTCGGGGTGAACCACGAGAAGATGTTCGGCCGGTAGGCCCCCAGCAGCGCCACTGCCGCCGCGGCCGGCCAGGGGGCCGTGGCGGTCATTCAGTCGCGCAGCACGTCGCTCACGGGCTCACTCTCGTCAGAAGGCCGGGGCCGTGGACAACGCGGAGAGGCCCGTACGACCGAAGTCGTACGGGCCTCTCCTCAGGCCGGAGACCTTCAGGTCAGGTGACCTTCAGGTCGGATGACCCTCAAGCAGGGGGAACCTACTTGACGATCTTGGTGACCTGGCCGGCGCCCACGGTGCGGCCACCCTCACGGATGGCGAACTTCAGGCCCTCTTCCATCGCGATGGGCTGGATGAGCGCGACCGACATCTCGGTGTTGTCACCCGGCATGACCATCTCGGTGCCCTCGGGGAGGGTCACAACGCCCGTCACGTCCGTCGTACGGAAGTAGAACTGCGGACGGTAGTTGTTGAAGAACGGCGTGTGGCGGCCACCCTCGTCCTTGGACAGGATGTAGGCCTGCGCCTCGAACTCGGTGTGCGGGGTGACCGAGCCCGGCTTGATGATGACCTGGCCGCGCTCGACGTCCTCGCGCTTGATGCCGCGGAGGAGGAGGCCGACGTTCTCGCCAGCCTGGCCCTCGTCGAGCAGCTTGCGGAACATCTCGATGCCGGTGACCGTGGTGGTGGTCTTCTCGGTCTTGATGCCGATGATGTCGACGGTCTCGTTGACCTTGAGGACACCACGCTCGATACGACCGGTGACGACGGTGCCACGACCGGTGATCGTGAAGACGTCCTCGATCGGCATCAGGAACGGCTTGTCGACCTCGCGCTCCGGCTGCGGGATGGCCTCGTCGACAGCCTTCATCAGGTTGAGGACGGAGTCCACCCACTCCTTCTCGCCCTCGAGGGCCTTGAGGGCGGAGACCTTGACGACCGGAACGTCGTCGCCCGGGAACTCGTACTCGGAGAGGAGCTCACGGACCTCGAGCTCGACGAGCTCCAGGATCTCCTCGTCGTCCACCATGTCGGCCTTGTTCAGGGCGACGACGATGTACGGAACGCCGACCTGGCGGGCCAGGAGCACATGCTCCTTGGTCTGCGGCATCGGGCCGTCGGTGGCGGCGACCACGAGGATCGCGCCGTCCATCTGCGCGGCACCGGTGATCATGTTCTTGATGTAGTCCGCGTGACCCGGGCAGTCGACGTGGGCGTAGTGACGCGCCTCGGTCTGGTACTCGACGTGCGCGATGGAGATGGTGATACCACGCTGACGCTCTTCGGGCGCCTTGTCGATGTTGTCGAACGGGGTGGCCTCGTTCAGGTCCGGGTACGCGTCGTGCAGCACCTTGGTAATGGCGGCCGTGAGGGTCGTCTTACCGTGGTCGATGTGACCGATGGTGCCGATGTTGACGTGCGGCTTAGTCCGCTCGAACTTCGCCTTCGCCACTGGGGTCCTCCTGTGGAGTGGTTCTGTACGCCTTACTTCATCGGCGCCAGGTGATCTTTGCTGTTAAGTCCCGGAACCCGGGGCAAGCATCCGCGTTTGCGGGTGTTTGCCCCTTGAGGCTCCGGAGTCAAGCCTAAAGCGTGGTAACGCGGAGCGTTACTCGCCCTTGGCCTTCGCGATGATCTCCTCGGCGACGTTCCGCGGAACCTCGGCGTAGGAGTCGAACTGCATGGAGTAGCTCGCACGGCCGGACGTCTTGCTGCGCAGGTCGCCGACGTAACCGAACATCTCCGAGAGGGGCACGAGACCCTTCACGACACGGGCACCGGCCCGCTCCTCCATGGCCTGGATCTGGCCACGGCGGGAGTTGATGTCGCCGATGACCTCACCCATGTAGTCCTCGGGCGTGGTGACCTCGACGGCCATCATCGGCTCGAGCAGCACGGGGCTGGCCTTGCGCGCGGCCTCCTTGAAGGCCTGCGAACCGGCAATCTTGAAGGCGAGCTCGGAGGAGTCGACCTCGTGGTAGCCACCGTCGATGAGGATGACGCGGACACCGGTCATCTCGTAGCCGGCGAGGATGCCGAACTGCATGGCTTCCTGGGCACCGGCGTCGACCGAAGGGATGTACTCCTTCGGGATGCGGCCACCGGTGACCTTGTTCACGAACTCGTACGAGGCGTCGCCGCCCTCGATCGGCTCGATCGCGATCTGCACCTTGGCGAACTGGCCGGTACCACCAGTCTGCTTCTTGTGCGTGTAGTCGACGCGCTCGACGGCCTTGCGGATCGTCTCGCGGTAGGCGACCTGCGGCTTGCCGACGTTGGCCTCGACCTTGAACTCACGGCGCATACGGTCGACCAGCACCTCAAGGTGCAGCTCGCCCATACCACCGATGATGGTCTGGCCCGTCTCCTCGTCCGAGTGGACCTGGAAGGACGGGTCCTCCTCGGCCAGGCGCTGGATCGCGACGCCCAGCTTCTCCTGGTCACCCTTCGACTTGGGCTCGATGGCGACCTGGATGACCGGCGCCGGGAAGTCCATGGACTCCAGGATGACCGGGTTCTTGTCGTCGGACAGCGTCTCACCGGTGGTGGTCTGCTTCAGGCCCATGACGGCGACGATGTCACCGGCGCCCACCGACTCGATCTCCTCACGCTTGTTCGCGTGCATGCGGTAGATCTTGCCGATGCGCTCCTTCTTGCCCTTGACGGAGTTCAGCACCGAAGAGCCGGACTCCAGGCGGCCCGAGTACACCCGGACGAAGGTGAGCTTGCCGAGGTGCGGGTCGCTCATGATCTTGAACGCCAGCGCGGAGAGGGGCTCCTCGTCCGACGGCTTGCGCTTGACGACCAGCTCGGCGTCCTTGACGTCGTGGCCCTCGATGGCCTCGACGTCGAGCGGCGTCGGCAGGTAGCGGACGACCGCGTCGAGCAGGGGCTGGACACCCTTGTTCTTGAACGCGGTGCCACAGAACACCGGGGTGACCGTGGTGTCGTTCGACTTGCCGGACGCGATGGTGACGCGACGGATCGCGGCGTACAGCTGCTCCTCGGTGGGCTCCTGGCCCTCGAGGAAGAGCTCCATGATCTCTTCGTCGTTCTCCGCGACGGCCTCGACCAGCTTGCCGCGCCACTCCTCGGCAGCCTCGACGTGCGTGTCGGGGATGTCGACGGTGTCGTACATCTCGCCCTTGGCGGCCTCGGCGGACCACACGAGCGCCTTCATGCGGACCAGGTCCACGACGCCCTTGAAGTCGGCCTCAGCACCGATGGGGAGCTGCATGACGAGCGGCTGGGCGCCCAGGCGGTCCGAGATCATGTCCACGCAGCGGTGGAACTCGGCGCCGGTACGGTCCAGCTTGTTGACGAAGCAGATGCGCGGTACGCCGTAGCGGTCGGCCTGACGCCACACCGTCTCGGACTGCGGCTCGACACCGGCGACACCGTCGAACACCGTCACGGCACCGTCGAGCACGCGCAGGGAGCGCTCCACCTCGACGGTGAAGTCGACGTGACCCGGGGTGTCGATGATGTTGATGGTGTAGTCACTGCCCTCAAGGGGCCAGTGGCAGGTGGTCGCAGCAGACGTGATCGTGATGCCACGCTCCTGCTCCTGCTCCATCCAGTCCATCGTGGCGGCGCCGTCGTGGACCTCACCGATCTTGTACGACACACCGGTGTAGAACAGGATCCGCTCGGTGGTGGTCGTCTTGCCCGCGTCGATGTGGGCCATGATCCCGATGTTGCGGACCTTGGCCAGGTCAAGTGAAGTGGTAGCCATAAGGCTTCAGTCTTCTCTCGGTCTCGATGTGGACTGCGACTACCAGCGGTAGTGCGCGAAGGCCTTGTTGGACTCGGCCATCTTGTGGGTGTCCTCGCGCTTCTTCACAGCGGCACCGAGGCCGTTGGAGGCGTCGAGGAGTTCGTTGAGCAGACGCTCGGTCATCGTCTTCTCGCGACGGGCGCGGGAGTAACCGACGAGCCAGCGCAGCGCCAGGGTGTTGGCACGACCGGGCTTGACCTCGATCGGAACCTGGTACGTGGCGCCACCGACACGGCGGGACTTGACCTCAAGGGTCGGCTTGATGTTCTCCAGCGCGCGCTTCAGCGTGATGACCGGGTCATTGCTGGTCTTCTCGCGCAGGCCCTCCATGGCGCCGTACACGATGCGCTCGGCGGTGGAGCGCTTGCCGTTCAGCAGCACCTTGTTGATGAGGGAGGTCACCAGAGGAGAACCGTAGACCGGGTCGATGATGACCGGGCGCTTCGGGGCGGGGCCCTTACGAGGCATTCTTACTTCTCCTTCTTGGCGCCGTAGCGGCTGCGGGCCTGCTTGCGGTTCTTGACACCCTGGGTGTCGAGGGAGCCGCGGATGATCTTGTAGCGAACACCCGGCAGGTCCTTCACACGGCCGCCGCGCACGAGCACGATGGAGTGCTCCTGCAGGTTGTGTCCCTCACCCGGAATGTAGGCCGTGACCTCGATGCCACTGGTCAGACGCACACGCGCGACCTTACGCAGGGCCGAGTTCGGCTTCTTCGGGGTGGTCGTGAACACACGCGTGCAGACGCCACGACGCTGAGGGGAACCCTCGAGTGCGGGCGTCTTGTTCTTCTCGACCTTGTCCTGCCGGCCCTTACGGACCAGCTGCTGGATCGTAGGCACTACTTCTCCGGTTTCTGTGTGCCGAATGTAAAGCTAACCTGGAACTTCGCCGACCCACGCGGTCGGGTGTGTCGTACCCGCTGACTCTCGCCGTGAGGCGAAAAGGGCGCAGATTACGGTGGCCGGTGACGACTCGCCATACGGTTTGAAGGCACGCACGCGAGCCAGGGCACACCCCAGGCACAAGGTCTGAGCGTACCTACCGCACAGACTCCGGTCAAAACAAAAGCTCGCCGCGCTGAGCGCGCAGGCCCCGTACGGGTTTGACCTGGGATTTCACCGGACGGGCCGTGCTATACCACAGAAGGCGGCGCAGCGCGACTCAGGGCCGCCGGGCAGGCTCCTCGGAGAGCTGCGCCGTGTCCTGGCCGCCGAAGGCCTTGTCGTGACCGCCCAAGGCCGTGTCGTCCCCCACGAAATAGGTCGGCCGGTTCTGTATCGCCGTGTAGATGCGGGCCACGTACTCCCCCAGCAGCCCCACACAGATCAGCTGCACCGCGCCGATGAACAGCACCCCGGTGAACAGGGAGGTCCAGCCCGGCACCGTGTGGTCGAAGAACTGCGCGCCGAGCACGTACGCCATGAGCCCGAGGCAGACCAGGAAGGCGAAGCCGCCGAGCCAGGTGGCCAGGCGCAGCGGGGCCGCCGAGAAGCCGGTGACGCTGTCGACGGCGAGCCGGATCATCCGGCCGAGCGGGTACTTGCTGCGGCCGGCCGTGCGCGGAGCGCGCTCGTAGCCGACCTGTCCGCTGGGGAAGCCGAGCCAGGGCACCAGCAGCCGGTAGACGCGCTGCTGCTCCGGCAGCGCCTTCAGCGCGTCGACCGCGCCCCGGCTCAGCAGCCGGAAGTCACCGGCCTGGTCGGGCACGGTGTGGCCGGCGAGACGGCGTACGACCTTGTAGTACAGCCCCGCGGTCCACCGCTTGAACCCGCTGTCGCTGGCCCGGTCGGCGCGCACCCCGTAGACGATGTCGAGTTCCCCGGCGCGGGCCAGGGCCAGCATCTCGGGGATCTTCTCGGGCGGGTCCTGGAGGTCGGCGTCGAGGCTGACCACGTAGGCGCCGAC
The DNA here is from genome assembly GCF_043201585.1 of Streptomyces sp. NPDC048297. Lineage (NCBI taxonomy): Bacteria > Bacillati > Actinomycetota > Actinomycetes > Kitasatosporales > Streptomycetaceae > Streptomyces > Streptomyces sp. NPDC048297. The sequence goes on along the minus strand of NZ_JBICZA010000005.1, from coordinate 232,531 downwards.
CGCGCGGTCCAGGCCCGCGGTGAGGGCGGCCTGGTGGCCGGAGTTGCGGCGCAGGCGGATCACCCGCAGTTCGGGCCAGCCGAGCCGGAAGGCCCCGAGCAGTTCGGCGGTGCCGTCGGTGCTGCCGTCGTCGACGGCGACCAGCTCGTAGGGCTCCCCGAGGCCGTCCAGGACCGGGCGCAGCCGGCTGACGAGCGCGGGCAGGGCCTCCACCTCGTTGTACATGGGTATGACGACCGACAGTCCGCTCGTCGGCCCCTCTCCTGCGGCCACCCCTGCTCCCCCCTCGTCCCCGCGCGTGCGAGGCTTCAGCCGCACAGATGTCACTCTTGTGCGATCTTGACACTGACATTCACGACCGTCGGACAGCGCGGGACGACCTCCGCCCCGGCAGGTCGGCCGAGGGGGGATCGCGGGCATGAGCACGGCTTCCAGGGACACCGAGGCGGACTCCGTCCTGCCGGACGGGCAGGCCGACGGTCCGCGCCCGAGCCGGCGGCCCGCACTGCCGGCGGGAGCACGGCCCTACGTGCCCGCGCTCGCCCTGTACTGCGTCACGAAGCTCGTGGGGCTCACCCTATTCGCCTGGCTGCTGGAGCACGCCGGTGACTACCGCACGAAGGACCCGCGGTTCGGCGGCGGCGCGCACTGGTGGGACGTCCTCGGGACCTGGGACGGCTGGTGGTATCTGCAGGTCGCCGGGCACGGGTACGACCCGAAGCCGCTGGAACCGCTGGCCCCGGGCGGCCTGTTCACCGTCGCGCAGAACTCCGTCGCCTTCTTCCCGCTGTACCCCGGGCTGATCAGGGGCGTCTCCGAGGTGACCGGGATCGGCCTGTTCGGCTCCGGGATCCTGGTGTCGGTCCTCGCCTCGCTCGTGGCAGCGGCCGGCATCTACGCGGTGGTCGCGGCCCTCGCCGGAGCGCGGGCGGGCGTCATCGCCGCCGGGCTGTGGGCGGTCGTGCCCGGGGCGGGCGTCGAATGGGCGGTCTACACGGAGTCCCTGTTCGTCGCCATCGCGGCCTGGGCCTGCTACAGCGTGATGCGGGGCCGCTGGGTGGCGGCGGGCCTCCTGTGCTTCCTGGCGGGCCTGAACAGGCCCACCTCGGCCGCCCTCATCGGCGCGGTGGGCCTGGCCGCCCTGGTCACGCTCCTACGGCCGGCGGGCCGCCGCGAGCACCGCGTCGCCGGGCCGCTCTACGCGATGATCGCGGCACCGCTCGGGCTCCTCACCTACATAGGCTGGGTCGGGCTGGGCATGGGCGACCCGACCGGCTACTTCACGCTCCAACGCGAGGGCTGGGCGCACTACTTCGACTGGGGCGCGTACACGGGCGACGTCCTCGCCAACGTGGCCGTCGGGCGTGGCGACTACCTCTTCGCCTACGCGACGCCCGATCTGCTCGGCGTCCAGATCGTGATCGCGCTGCCCTTCCTGATCGCGCTGATGCTGCGCCGCAAGCCGCCGCTGGTGCTGGTCGCGTACACCCTGGCCGGCATCGTGACCGTCCTCGGCACGCAGCAGATGTTCGGCAACACCTCCCGCTATCTGCTGCCCGCCTTCCCCCTGCTGCTCGCGCCGGCGGCCGCCCTGAGCCGGCTGAAGTGGCCGAGCCTCGCGGTGTTCTTCACGACGGCGGCGGTGGCGTCGGGGTGGTACGCGCACTACGTGATCTTCGAGCTGGGCATCCCCTAGTCCGGCCGGTCCGAGATCTGGCTGGTCCAAGGTCCGGCCGGTCCGATGTCCGGCCGGTCCGAGCACGCCGAAGGGCGGTCACCCTGTACGGGGTGACCGCCCTTCGGTTCAAGCGGCTCGCTTACTGGTTGTACGGACCGTAGTCGTAGTCCTCCAGCGGGACGGCCTGGCCGGAGCCGGTGCCGAACGGCGAGTAGTCGATGTCGTCGTAGCCGACGGCCGAGTACATCGCGGCCTTGGCCTCCTCGGTCGGCTCGACCCGGATGTTGCGGTAGCGGGACAGACCCGTACCGGCCGGGATGAGCTTACCGATGATGACGTTCTCCTTGAGGCCGATGAGGCTGTCGGACTTGGCGTTGATCGCCGCGTCCGTCAGCACTCGGGTCGTCTCCTGGAAGGAGGCGGCCGACAGCCAGGACTCCGTCGCCAGCGAGGCCTTGGTGATACCCATCAGCTGCGGACGACCGGAGGCCGGGTGACCGCCCTCCTGGACCACACGACGGTTCTCGGTCTCGAACTTCGAGCGCTCGACCAGCTCGCCGGGCAGCAGCTCCGCGTCGCCCGACTCGATGATCGTCACACGGCGCAGCATCTGCCGGATGATGATCTCGATGTGCTTGTCGTGGATCGACACACCCTGCGAGTTGTAGACCTTCTGGACCTCGCCGACCAGGTGGACCTGGACGGCACGCTGACCCAGGATGCGCAGCACGTCGTGCGGGTTGGTGGCACCCACGGTGAGCTGCTGGCCCACCTCGACGTGGTCGCCCTCGCGGACCAGGACCTTGGCACGCTTCGAGATCGGGAACGCCGTCTCGTCGCTGCCGTCGTCCGGGGTGACGACGAGCTTCTTGGTCTTCTCGGTCTCCTCGATCCGCACGCGGCCGGAGGCCTCGGAGATCGGGGCGACGCCCTTCGGGGTACGGGCCTCGAAGAGCTCGACGACACGGGGCAGACCCTGGGTGATGTCGTCACCGGCCACACCACCGGTGTGGAAGGTACGCATCGTCAGCTGGGTACCGGGCTCACCGATGGACTGGGCGGCGATGATGCCGACCGCCTCACCGATGTCGACCAGCTTGCCGGTGGCCAGCGAACGGCCGTAGCACATCGCGCAGGTGCCGACGGCGGACTCACAGGTCAGGACCGAGCGGGTCTTGACCTCGGAGACGCCGTGCTTGACCAACTCGTCGATGAGCACGTCGCCGAGGTCGGTACCGGCCGGGGCCAGCACCTTGCCGTCGACCACGATGTCCTCGGCGAGGCAGCGCGCGTACACGGACGTCTCGACGTTCTCCGCCTTGCGCAGCACGCCGTCCGCGCCGACCTCCGCGATGTGGAGCTTGAGACCGCGCTCGGTGCCGCAGTCCTCCTCGCGGATGATGACGTCCTGGGAGACGTCGACCAGACGACGGGTCAGGTAACCCGAGTCGGCGGTACGCAGGGCGGTGTCCGCCAGACCCTTACGGGCACCGTGCGTGGAGATGAAGTACTCCAGCACGGACAGACCCTCACGGAACGAGGCCTTGATCGGACGCGGGATGGTCTCGTTCTTCGCGTTCGACACCAGACCACGCATACCGGCGATCTGCCGCATCTGCATCATGTTTCCTCGGGCACCCGAGTCAACCATCATGAAGATGGGGTTCGTCTTGGGGAAGTTCTCGTTCATCGCCTCGGCGACCTCGTTGGTCGCCTTGGTCCAGATCGCGATGAGCTCCTGCGTGCGCTCTTCCTTGGTGATCAGACCGCGCTCGTACTGCTTCTGGACCTTCTCGTCCTGAGCCTCGTAGCCCGCGACGATCGCCTTCTTCGCCTCGGGGACGACGACGTCGGAGATGGCCACGGTGACACCGGAACGGGTGCCCCAGTAGAAGCCGGCCGCCTTCAGGTTGTCGAGCGTCGCCGCCACGATGACCTTGGGGTAGCGCTCGGCCAGGTCGTTGACGATCTCGCCGAGCTGCTTCTTGCCCACCGAGTAGTCGACGAACGGGTAGTCCTCGGGCAGCAGCTCGTTGAAGAGCGCGCGGCCCAGGGTGGTGCGCAGGCGGAACGAGTCCCCCTGCTGCCACTCCGGCTCGCCCTCCTCGCGCGCCGGCGGCGTCCAGCCACGCGGCGGGATGGTGCCCACCGGGAAGCGGATGTCGATCGGCGACTGCAGCGCCAGCTCACCGGCGTCGAACGCCATGATCGCCTCGGCCGTGGAGCCGAACGCGCGGCCCTCGCCCTTGGTGTCACGCAGCTCACCGTCGGTGGTGAGGAAGAACAGACCGAGGACCATGTCCTGGGTCGGCATCGTCACCGGACGGCCGTCGGCGGGCTTGAGGATGTTGTTCGAGGACAGCATCAGGATGCGGGCCTCGGCCTGCGCCTCCGCGGACAGCGGCAGGTGCACGGCCATCTGGTCACCGTCGAAGTCCGCGTTGAACGCGGTGCAGACGAGCGGGTGGATCTGGATGGCCTTGCCCTCGACCAGCTGCGGCTCGAAGGCCTGGATGCCGAGGCGGTGCAGGGTGGGAGCACGGTTCAGCAGCACCGGGTGCTCGGCGATGACCTCTTCGAGGACGTCGTACACGACCGTGCGGCCGCGCTCCACCATGCGCTTGGCGCTCTTGATGTTCTGCGCGTGGTTCAGGTCGACCAGACGCTTCATCACGAACGGCTTGAACAGCTCCAGCGCCATCGCCTTGGGCAGACCGCACTGGTGCAGCTTGAGCTGCGGGCCGACGACGATGACGGAACGCGCCGAGTAGTCGACACGCTTGCCGAGCAGGTTCTGACGGAATCGACCCTGCTTGCCCTTCAGCATGTCGCTGAGGGACTTCAGCGGACGGTTGCCGGGGCCCGTGACCGGGCGGCCGCGACGGCCGTTGTCGAAGAGGGCGTCGACCGCCTCCTGGAGCATGCGCTTCTCGTTGTTCACGATGATCTCGGGCGCGCCGAGGTCGAGAAGCCGCTTCAGGCGGTTGTTGCGGTTGATGACACGGCGGTACAGGTCGTTCAGGTCGGAGGTCGCGAAGCGGCCACCGTCCAGCTGCACCATCGGACGCAGGTCCGGCGGGATGACCGGGACGCAGTCCAGGACCATGCCCTTGGGGCTGTTGGAGGTCTGCAGGAACGCGGAGACGACCTTCAGCCGCTTGAGGGCACGGGTCTTCTTCTGGCCCTTGCCGGTGCGGATGATCTCGCGGAGACGCTCGGCCTCCTCCTCCAGGTCGAAGGACTCCAGGCGCTTCTGCAGCGCCGCGGCACCCATCGAGCCGTCGAAGTACGTGCCGAAGCGGTCACGCAGCTCGCGGTAGAGCAGCTCGTCGCCCTCGAGGTCCTGGACCTTGAGGTTCTTGAACCGGTTCCACACCTCGTCCAGGCGGTCGATCTCGCGCTGCGCGCGGTCGCGCAGCTGCTTCATCTCACGCTCGGCACCCTCGCGCACCTTGCGGCGCACGTCGGCCTTGGCGCCCTCGGCCTCCAGCTCGGCGAGGTCCGTCTCCAGCTTCTTGGCCCGGCCTTCGAGGTCCGCGTCGCGGCGGTTCTCGATCTGCTGGCGCTCGACGGAGACATGGGCCTCCAGCGAGGGCAGGTCGCGGGTACGGCGCTCCTCGTCGACGTACGTGATCATGTACGCCGCGAAGTAGATGACCTTCTCGAGGTCCTTGGGAGCCAGGTCGAGCAGGTAGCCCAGCCGGCTCGGGACACCCTTGAAGTACCAGATGTGTGTGACGGGCGCGGCCAGCTCGATGTGGCCCATCCGCTCACGGCGCACCTTGGCGCGCGTGACCTCGACGCCACAGCGCTCGCAGATGATGCCCTTGAAGCGGACACGCTTGTACTTGCCGCAGTAGCACTCCCAGTCCCGGGTCGGACCGAAGATCTTCTCGCAGAAGAGTCCGTCCTTTTCGGGCTTGAGGGTGCGGTAGTTGATGGTCTCGGGCTTCTTGACCTCGCCGTGGCTCCACTGACGGATGTCGTCAGCGGTGGCCAGACCGATCCGGAGCTCATCGAAGAAGTTGACGTCGAGCACTATGCGTCAATCCCTCTCAGGGTTGTAAGTCTGTGGTCTGAAACGGGGGTCGAGGGGTCGGCAGGGGCCCATCGCTGGGCCCCTACCGGACTCCCGTCAGACCTCTTCGACGCTGCTCGGCTCGCGCCGGGACAGGTCGATGCCGAGCTCCTCCGCCGCGCGGAAGACGTCCTCGTCGGTGTCGCGCATCTCGATGGACATGCCGTCCGAGGACAGCACCTCCACGTTGAGGCACAGGGACTGCATTTCCTTGATGAGCACCTTGAAGGACTCGGGAATGCCGGGCTCGGGGATGTTCTCGCCCTTGACGATGGCCTCGTAGACCTTCACGCGGCCGGTGACGTCGTCGGACTTGATGGTCAGCAGTTCCTGGAGGGCGTACGCGGCGCCGTAGGCCTCAAGGGCCCACACCTCCATCTCACCGAACCGCTGGCCACCGAACTGGGCCTTACCACCCAGCGGCTGCTGGGTGATCATCGAGTACGGACCGGTCGACCGGGCGTGCAGCTTGTCGTCGACCAGGTGGTGGAGCTTGAGGATGTACATGTACCCGACGGAGATCGGGTCCGGGAACGGCTCGCCGGAGCGGCCGTCGAACAGCCTCGCCTTACCGGTCGGGAGCACCATGCGCTCGCCGTCGCGGTTCGGGATGGTGTGCTGGAGCAGACCCGCCAGCTCGTCCTCGCGCGCACCGTCGAACACCGGGGTGGCGACGTTGGTGCCGGGGGCGACCTGGTCGGCGCCGATGGCCTGCAGACGCTGGGCCCACTCGTCCGCGAGGCCGGAGACGTCCCAGCCGCGGCTGGCGAGCCAGCCGAGGTGGATCTCCAGGACCTGTCCCGGGTTCATTCGGGACGGGACACCCAGGGGGTTGAGGATGATGTCGACCGGGGTGCCGTCCTCCAGGAACGGCATGTCCTCGATCGGGTTGATCTTGGAGATGACGCCCTTGTTGCCGTGGCGGCCGGCGAGCTTGTCACCGTCGGTGATCTTGCGCTTCTGCGCCACGTAGACACGAACCAGCTGGTTCACGCCCGGCGGCAGCTCGTCGCCCTCCTCACGGTCGAAGACGCGCACGCCGATGACCTTGCCGGTCTCGCCGTGCGGCACCTTCAGCGAGGTGTCACGGACCTCACGGGCCTTCTCACCGAAGATCGCGCGCAGCAGGCGCTCCTCGGGGGTCAGCTCGGTCTCACCCTTCGGGGTGACCTTGCCGACGAGGATGTCACCGGCGATGACCTCGGCACCGATACGGATGATGCCGCGCTCGTCGAGGTCCGCGAGGACCTCCTCGGAGACGTTCGGGATGTCCCGGGTGATCTCCTCGGGGCCGAGCTTGGTGTCACGGGCGTCGACCTCGTGCTCCTCGATGTGGATCGAGGAGAGGACGTCGTCCTGCACGAGGCGCTGCGACAGGATGATCGCGTCCTCGTAGTTGTGACCCTCCCACGGCATGAACGCCACGAGCAGGTTCTTGCCGAGGGCCATCTCACCGTTCTCGGTGGCCGGACCGTCGGCGAGGACCTGGCCCTCGATGATCCGGTCGCCCTCGTTGACGATGACCTTCTGGTTGACCGAGGTGCCCTGGTTGGAGCGCGAGAACTTGTGCAGGCGGTACGTGATGTACGTGCCGTCGTCGTTGGCGGTGGTGACGTAGTCCGCGGAGACCTCCTGGACCACACCCGCCTTCTCGGCCTTGACGACGTCGCCGGCGTCGACGGCGGAGCGGTACTCCATGCCGGTGCCGACGAGCGGGGCCTCGGACTTGATGAGCGGCACGGCCTGGCGCATCATGTTCGCGCCCATGAGGGCACGGTTGGCGTCGTCGTGCTCGAGGAACGGGATCATGGCGGTCGCGACCGACACCATCTGGCGCGGCGAGACGTCCATGTAGTCCACGTCGTCACCGGCGACGTAGTCGACCTCGCCGCCACGGCGGCGGACCAGGACGCGGTTCTCGGCGAAGCGCAGGTCGTCGGTGAGGCCGGCGTTGGCCTGCGCGATGACGAAGCGGTCCTCCTCGTCGGCGGTCAGGTAGTCCACCTCGTCGGTGACCTGGCCGTCGACGACCTTGCGGTACGGGGTCTCGACGAAACCGAACGCGTTGACCCGGCCGTAGGAGGCGAGCGAGCCGATCAGACCGATGTTCGGGCCTTCCGGCGTCTCGATCGGGCACATGCGGCCGTAGTGCGAGGGGTGCACGTCACGGACCTCGAAGCCGGCCCGCTCACGGGAGAGACCACCCGGGCCAAGAGCCGACAGACGGCGCTTGTGGGTGAGACCCGACAGCGGGTTGTTCTGGTCCATGAACTGGGACAGCTGGCTGGTGCCGAAGAACTCCTTGATGGAGGCGACGACCGGCCGGATGTTGATCAGGGTCTGCGGCGTGATCGCCTCGACGTCCTGGGTGGTCATGCGCTCGCGCACGACACGCTCCATACGGGCGAGACCCGTACGGACCTGGTTCTGGATGAGCTCGCCGACGCTGCGCAGACGGCGGTTGCCGAAGTGGTCGATGTCGTCGGTCTCGACGACGATCGTGCCACCGCTGTCACCGGTGGTCTCGGTCTCGCCGGCGTGCAGCTTGACCAGGTACTTGATCGTCGAGATGACGTCCTCGACGGTCAGGATGCCCGCGTCGAGCGGAGCGTCCGCACCCAGCTTCTTGTTGACCTTGTAGCGGCCGACCTTGGCCAGGTCGTAGCGCTTCGGGTTGAAGTAGAGGTTCTCGAGCAGCGTCTGCGCGGCCTCACGCGTGGGGGGCTCGCCCGGACGCAGCTTGCGGTAGATGTCGAGCAGCGCGTCGTCCTGGCCCTGGGTGTGGTCCTTCTCCAGGGTGGCGCGCATCGACTCGTACTCGCCGAACTCCTCGAGGATCTGCTCGGTGGTCCAGCCGAGCGCCTTGAGCAGCACGGTGACCGACTGCTTGCGCTTGCGGTCGATGCGGACACCGACCATGTCGCGCTTGTCGATCTCCATCTCCAGCCAGGCACCCCGGGACGGGATGATCTTGGCGGAGAAGATGTCCTTGTCGGACGTCTTGTCGATGGAGGAGTCGAAGTAGACACCGGGGGAACGGACCAGCTGAGACACAACGACACGCTCGGTGCCGTTGATGACGAAGGTGCCCTTGTTCGTCATGAGCGGGAAGTCGCCCATGAAGACCGTCTGGGACTTGATCTCACCGGTCTCGTTGTTGGTGAACTCGGCGGTGACGAAGAGCGGGGCGGCGTACGTGAAGTCGCGCTCCTTGCACTCGTCGATGGAGTTCTTCGGCGGCTCGAAGCGGTGGTCCCGGAACGTCAGGGACATCGACCCGGAGAAGTCCTCGATCGGGGAGATCTCCTCGAAGATCTCCTCCAGACCGGACTTGGTGGGGACGTCCTGACCGTTCTCAAGAGCCTCCTCGACCCGACTCTGCCAGGCGATGTTGCCGAGCAGCCAGTCGAAGCTCTCGGTCTGCAGCGCGAGCAGGTTCGGAACCTCGAGAGGCTCCTTGATCTTTGCAAAGGAGATGCGCAGCGGGGCGGTGCTGGCGCCGTTGTTCGTATTCGCGGTCGAGGCGTTGCGCGAGGCGGCCAAGAGGGGGTCCTTCCGAGGGCTCGGACTCACTACGCGCGTGCCGGTCCCTCTCCCATACACGGAGACAGAAACCCCAGGCCAGAGGGGCTTCGACCATCGGTGCTCGAGTGAGGGCAGACCCCTGGTGACGGGCAGGGGACAGCTAACAGGCAGCGCAAAGGGACAGTGTAGCCACTTGGCACACTGATGTCCAGTGCGGGTTTTGCGAGACCCTCGTTTTGCCCAACGCCCTCGTCACGTCCTCGGCACGCTGCCCTCAACGCACGTTGATACTGCCCTCTTCGTCGCCGATCCATGCCTCGGATTCGGATCCTTGTAGCGACGCGTCCTGAGAATTGCGCGCTGCGTGCGGTTCGTCAAGGCCTCCCTGCCGGAACAGGGCCGTCCTGAGACACTACGAAGATCACCATACCCCTCGCCATCACGAGTGCAAGGCAACCGTGGACGGCCCTCCGAACACGCCGAAGAGCGACCACCCGGATGGATGATCGCTCTTCGGTGCGTTCGCGTTACAGCCCTACAGGGCCGCGTTCAGCGCGCAGTGAGGTTCGAGGAACCCCGGAAGGTCTTACTTGACCTCGACGGAGGCGCCGGCGCCCTTGAGGGACTCGGCGGCCTTCTCCGCGGCGTCCTTGGCGACCTTCTCGAGGACGGGCTTCGGAGCGCCGTCGACGAGGTCCTTGGCCTCCTTCAGACCCAGGGAGGTCAGCTCACGCACGACCTTGATGACCTGGATCTTCTTGTCGCCGGCGCCGGTGAGGATGACGTCGAACTCGTCCTTCTCCTCAGCGGCCTCGACCGGGGCACCCGGGGCGCCGGGGGCGGCGACGGCGACCGCGGCGGCGGCGGTGACGTCGAACTTCTCCTCGAACGCCTTCACGAACTCGGAGAGCTCGATGAGGGTCATCTCCTCGAACTGCGCGAGCAGGTCTTCCTGGCTGAGCTTCGCCATGATGGGCGATCCTTCCACTAATTCGGCAGGTGCCGGATGTACTGGGTGAGGCGGGCGTACGTCGGCCCGCTGCGACCCGTGCCGCCTAGGCGGCCAAGGTCAGAAAGCGAGCCGAATTACTCGGCACCGCCCTGCTCGTCCCGCTTGGCACGAAGAGCGTCCACGGTGCGGACGAGCTTCGAGGGAAGCGCCTGGAAGAGCTGAGCAGCCTGGGACTGCTTGCCCTTGAAGGCACCCGCCAGCTTGGAGAGCAGAACCTCGCGGGACTCGAGGTCCGCAAGCTTCTTGATCTCATCGGCGGACAGCGCCTTGCCGTCAAGGACACCGCCCTTGATGATGAGATTCGGGTTGTCCTTGGCGAAGTCACGAAGACCCTTCGCCGACTCCACCGGGTCACCGGTGACGAAGGCAACGGCCGTCGGGCCAGCGAAGAGCTGGTCCTCCAGCGTGATCCCGGCCTCCTTGGCCGCGATCTTGGTCAGCGTGTTCTTCACCACGGCGTAGTGCGCGTTCTCACCGAGCGACCGGCGCAGCGTCTTGAGCTGCGCCACGGTGAGACCGCGGTACTCGGTCAGCACAGCGGCGTTGGAGCTGCGGAACTTGTCCGTCAGCTCCGCAACCGCGGCAGCCTTGTCGGGCCTCGCCATAGAGCCTCGGCCTCCTTCCGGGTGATTCGGACCGCGCGGACCCGAAGGAGGACTGGGCAAAACAAACGCCCCGGCGCAGGCGCTCGGGGCGGACTCGACCGGCCGTAGACGCTCGCGCGCCCACTCCGGGAGTTCTTCCACTGACACCTGCGCGGGTCGCCCACTTTTCAGCGGATCCTTCGGCCACCACACCCTCGTGGGAACGTGTGGCAACGACCAGCGGTCTTTGGCTTCTGGGGAAGCGTACGGGACCGGGGCACCGTCGAGCAAATCGGGCTCCCGACGGCCCCGGCCCCTGGGATCCGAAGGTGCTGAGCCGAAAGTGCTGAGCCGAATATGCCGAGCCGAAAGTGCTGGGAGGCGGTGAGGTTGCCGGAGCCCGTGCTGGAGGCCGTGCCGCACGCTGCCACGCCGGCCGGCGGCGCGGTCGCCACGGCCACCGAGAGGGCCAGCCGGCGAACGGTCGTGCCGTTCGTGTCGTCCCCGCCCCTGTGCGTCTCCTGTGTCTGCGAGGCCCCATGAATGTGCCCGCGAGGCCCCACGAAGAAAGGGCGGCCCCCGCACCTCGAAGGTTGCGGGGGCCGCCCTTTTCGCTTCGCGTCCCTGACGCGGCTACCGGGTGAGCGGGGCTCAGACGGCGGCCGGGTCCTCCTCGACGAGGAGGTTGCGGGTGCGGTTGGAGTCGAGCGGAATGCCGGGGCCCATCGTGGTGCTGATGGCGGCCTTCTTGATGTAGCGCCCCTTGGCGGCGGACGGCTTCAGACGGAGGATCTCCTCCAGGGCCGCGCCGTAGTTCTCCACCAGCTGCGTGTCGTCGAACGACGTCTTGCCGATGATGAAGTGCAGGTTCGAGTGCTTGTCGACGCGGAACTCGATCTTGCCGCCCTTGATCTCGGTCACGGCCTTGGCGGTGTCCGGGGTCACGGTGCCGGTCTTCGGGTTCGGCATCAGACCACGCGGGCCGAGGACGCGGCCGAGGCGGCCGACCTTGCCCATGAGGTCCGGGGTGGCGACGACGGCGTCGAAGTCCAGACGGCCCTTCGCCACCTCGTCGATCAGTTCGTCGGCGCCGACGATGTCGGCGCCCGCGGCACGCGCGGCCTCGGCACGGTCACCGGTCGCGAAGACCAGGACCCGGGCGGTCTTACCGGTGCCGTGCGGGAGGTTCACGGTGCCACGGACCATCTGGTCGGCCTTGCGCGGGTCGACACCCAGACGGAAGGCGACCTCGACGGTGCCGTCGAACTTGGACGTGGAGGTCTCCTTGGCGAGACGGACGGCCTCGAGCGGGGCGTACAGCTTCTCCCGGTCGACCTTGGCGTCCGCAGCGCGGAGAGCCTTGCTGCGCTTGCTCACAACTGCTCCTGTGTGTTCGGTGAGGAGTCGTGGTGTACGGGCCGAGCAGGCCCTGCCACGAGCGGCTGCCTGTCCGGCAGCTGCATGGTTCTGACGAAGGTGGGGATCAGCCCTCGACCGTGATGCCCATGGAACGGGCGGTGCCGGCGATGATCTTCGCGGCGGCGTCCAGGTCGTTGGCGTTGAGGTCGGGCATCTTGGTCGTGGCGATCTCACGGACCTGAGCGTCGGTGATCTTGGCGACCTTGGTCTTGTGCGGCTCGCCCGAGCCCTTCTCGACACCAGCGGCCTTGAGGATCATCTTGGCGGCCGGCGGAGTCTTGGTCACGAAGGTGAAGGAACGGTCCTCGTAGACCGTGATCTCCACCGGGATGACCCAGCCACGCTGCGACTCGGTCGCGGCGTTGTAGGCCTTGCAGAACTCCATGATGTTGACGCCGTGCTGACCGAGCGCGGGACCGACCGGCGGGGCCGGGTTCGCCGCACCGGCGTTGATCTGGAGCTTGATAAGCCCCGTGACCTTCTTCTTCTTGGGAGGCATAGCTCTCCGGGTCCTTTCCATTCGGGTCCATGCCCGCTTCCGGGGACCACCCGGACGCAGGCATACCGCACAACGATAACGGGTATAGATGCGCGGCCAAAAACCGAGCAGGTCAGGCGGGCTGTGACAGCCGGCCTGACCTGCGTCGGAGGCAGTGCGTCCAGAAAGAACTAGTTCTTCTGGATCTGGTCGAAGGAGAGCTCGACCGGCGTCTCGCGGCCGAAGATCTCGACCAGGCCCTTGACCTTCTTCGAGTCGGGGTTGATCTCGTTGATGGTCGCCTGGAGCGTGGCGAACGGACCGTCCGTGACGGTGACCGAGTCGCCGACCTCGAAGTCCAGCACCTGGACCTCGACCTTGCGCTGCGGGGCGGGCCTGCCCTCGGCCTCGGCGGCCTCGCGGGCGGCCTTCTCCTCGGCCTCCGGGGCGAGCATCTTGACGATCTCGTCCAGGGTCAGCGGGTACGGGTCGTAGGCGTTGCCGACGAAGCCGGTGACGCCCGGGGTGTTGCGGACGACGCCCCAGGACTCGTTCGTCAGGTCCATGCGGACCAGGACGTAACCCGGCAGCTTGTTCTGCTTGATCGTCTTGCGGTCGCCGTTCTTGATCTGGACGACCTCTTCCTGCGGCACCTCGGCCTGGAAGATGTAGTCCTCGACGTTCAGCGAGACGGCGCGCTGCTCCAGGTTGGTCTTCACGCGGTTCTCGTAGCCGGCGTAGGTGTGGATGACGTACCACTCGCCGGGCAGCGTGCGCAGTTCCTCGCGCAGGGCCTGGACCGGGTCGACGGGCTCGGCAGGCTCTTCCTCGACGACCTCGACGACCTCGGCGGCGGCTTCCTCGCCGTCCTCGTCCTCGTCGTCGCTGTCCTCGGACTCGGCGTCCTCGGACTCGACCTCGTCGGTCTCGACGTCCTCGTCCTCGTCCTCGACGTCCTCGCCGTCGGCGTGCGGCGCGGCCTCCTCGGCCGGCTCCTCCGCCTCGGCCTCGGCAGCCTCGAACTCGTCCTGCTCGTCCGCGCCCTCGACGATGTCGAGCTCGTCGTCCACCGTCTCGGCGGCAGCGGCGCGAGGCTCGGTGGCGTCGTCGTTCAGGTTCGGGTCAGACACGATGGCTGCTTCTTCCTGGATACATAGGGGTGGAACATGCGAAAACGGGCGCCGGTACCACGGCGCCCTTCGCTCTTGGCTCAGCCGAAGACGTACTTGGCGGCGTGGTTGAGCCCATAGTCAATCACGGTCACCAGCGCGATCATGATGGCGACGAAGAAGATCACCACGGTGGTGTACGACGTCAGCTGGTTACGCGTCGGCCAGACGACCTTGCGGAGTTCCGCGACGATCTGGCGATAGAAGATCGCGAGGCGCTTCAGCGGGCCCTTCTTGGCGCGCTTACCGCCCTTGCGGGCCTTCTTCTTGAACTCGGGCACCTCGTCCTGGGCGTCAGGCGTGTCGATGGAGCCCACGGCGTCCGTCATGCGTCCTCACCTGATCCCGGGTTCATGGCCGTGCCGCGCCCGGTTCCTGAGCCGCACGGCGGTGCATTGCAGTACGTACATGCGCACACATCCTGGCGGTGTGTGTAGCAGGGCCGGAGGGACTTGAACCCCCAACCGCCGGTTTTGGAGACCGGTGCTCTACCAATTGAGCTACGACCCTTTGTCCGTCCCCCAACGTACCGCATCCGGGTGGGTGCTCGGTGTACACCGTCCGTACCGCGGCTGCTGGAGGCCAACGAGGTGAGAGTGTACGTGGTCCACGGCCCGGCGTCGAACAGAAAGTGCCCGGCCAAAGCGGCGAAGCCGAAGATCGTCCTGGCCGGGGGCCGGATTCGTATCCCTGTTCACGCCTCGCCCCGTTGATGTTCAGTCCGTGAAACCCGTGTGCCGGGGACATTTCCGGTCTGGAACGATGGGGCCATGAGCGCTGCAACCCCTCCCACCGAGCGCCGGGTCTCCGCCCGAGTCGGCGCGATCTCCGAGTCCGCCACCCTCGCCGTGGACGCCAAGGCCAAGGCCCTCAAGGCCGCCGGGCGTCCGGTAATCGGCTTCGGCGCCGGTGAGCCCGACTTCCCGACCCCGGACTACATCGTCGCCGCCGCCATCGAGGCGTGCAAGAACCCGAAGTACCACCGCTACACGCCGGCCGGCGGCCTGCCCGAACTGAAGGCCGCGATCGCCGCGAAGACGCTGCGCGACTCCGGCTACGAGGTCGACGCCTCCCAGGTCCTGGTCACCAACGGCGGCAAGCAGGCCATCTACGAGGCGTTCGCCGCGATCCTCGACCCGGGCGACGAGGTCATCGTCCCGGCGCCGTACTGGACGACCTACCCGGAGTCGATCCGCCTGGCCGGCGGTGTCCCGGTGGAGGTCGTCGCCGACGAGACGACCGGCTACCGCGTCTCCGTCGAGCAGCTGGAGGCGGCGCGCACGGAGCGGACGAAGGTCGTGCTCTTCGTCTCTCCGTCCAACCCCACCGGCGCGGTCTACGGCCCCGAGGAGACCGAGGCGATCGGCCGCTGGGCCGTCGAGCACGGCCTGTGGGTGCTCACCGACGAGATCTACGAGCACCTCGTCTACGGCGACGCGACCTTCACCTCACTGCCCGCCGTCGTGCCCGAGCTGCGCGACAAGTGCATCGTGGTCAACGGTGTGGCGAAGACGTACGCCATGACCGGCTGGCGCGTGGGCTGGGTCATCGGCCCCAAGGACGTGGTCAAGGCCGCGACGAACCTGCAGTCGCACGCCACCTCGAACGTCTCCAACGTGGCCCAGGTGGCCGCGCTGGCCGCCGTCTCCGGCGACCTGGAAGCGGTCGCGAAGATGCGCGAGGCCTTCGACCGGCGCCGGCGCACGATCGTGCGGATGCTCAACGAGATCGACGGTGTGGTCTGCCCGGAGCCCGAGGGCGCCTTCTACGTCTACCCGTCGGTCAAGGGTCTGCTCGGCAAGGAGATCCGCGGGAGGCGTCCGAAGGACTCCGTGGAGCTGGCCGCGCTGATCCTTGAGGAGTCCGAGGTCGCGGTCGTCCCGGGCGAGGCCTTCGGCACGCCGGGCTACCTGCGGCTGTCGTACGCGCTCGGTGACGAGGACCTCGTCGAGGGCGTGAGCCGGATCCAGAAGCTGCTGGCGGAGGCCCGGGACTGACGTCCTTCGCGGTACGCGCGCGTGCGGGCCGTCTCCCTTCGGGGAGGCGGCCCGTCTCTGTGTGCCTCTACGTACGAACAGGCAGGACTGTGCCTCTGGGTGCGAACAAGACCGCGAACAAGACCACGAACGGGGAATCGGCTACCGGGACGACACATACGTGCGGCAGGATCCTCCAATGGAGCGTGTACGTGATGTCTCTGAACTGCCGAAGGCCCATCTGCACCTGCACTTCACCGGTTCGATGCGGCCGGCGACCGTCCTGGAGCTGGCCGACAAATACGGCGTGCACCTGCCCGACGCGCTGACGGAGGCGCTGACCAGCGGGGAACCGCCGAAGCTCCGGGCCACCGACGAACGGGGTTGGTTCCGCTTCCAGCGGCTGTACGACGCGGCGCGCTCGTGCCTGCGGCAGCCGGAGGACATCCAGCGTCTTGTCCGGGAGGCCGCCGAGGAGGATCTGAAGGACGGCTCGGGCTGGCTGGAGATCCAGGTGGACCCGACGTCGTACGCGCCCCGGCTGGGCGGTCTGATCCCTGCGCTGGAGATCATCCTGGACGCGGTGGAGACGGCGTCCCGGGAGACCGGGCTCGGGATGCGGGTGCTGGTGGCCGCGAACCGGATGAAGCACCCCCTGGACGCGCGCACGCTGGCCCGGCTGGCGGTGCGGTTCGCGGACCGGGGCGTGGTGGGTTTCGGGCTGTCCAACGACGAGCGGCGGGGCATGGCCCGCGACTTCGACCGGGCCTTCCACATCGCCCGGGAGGGCGGCCTGCTGTCGGCCCCGCACGGCGGCGAGCTGACCGGCCCGGCGTCGGTCCGCGACTGCCTGGACGACCTGCACGCCTCGCGGATCGGCCACGGGGTGCGGGCGGCGGAGGACCCGCGGCTGCTGAAGCGGCTGGCCGACCGGGGTGTGACCTGCGAGGTCTGCCCGGCCTCGAACGTGGCGCTGGGCGTCTACGAGAAACCGGAGGACGTCCCCCTGCGCACCTTCTTCGAGACGGGCGTCCCGATGGCCCTCGGCGCCGACGACCCGCTGCTCTTCGGCTCCCGCCTGGCCGCCCAGTACGACATCGCGCGCCACCACCACGCCTTCACGGACGCCGAACTCGCGGAACTGGCCCGCCAGTCGGTGCGGGCCTCGGCGGCGCCGGAGGAGGTCAAGGGGCGGCTGCTGGCCGGCGTCGACGACTGGCTGGTGCGCCCGGCGGCCTGAAGTGGGCGTAGGGCGGATAGGGCTTGAAGCAGACCAGGACGTCCAGGGGGTGCCCGCCGCCGGGCGGCTGGACCAGCGCGGGCAGCTCCGCCATCAGCGCGGAGGCGCCCTGGGCGACGCGCTTGTGGCGCGGGCCCCAGCCGGCCGCGTGGGCGAACCAGGTGGCGGTCTCGGCGAACACGTCCCGGCTGCCGAACAGGAAGAACGTGCGGGCGTTGCGTGGCGTGCCGCAGCTCGTCCCGGAAGTCCGCCCGTTCCCGCCGTGCGCGCCAGGACGCGGCGTCCCGCGCGGTGCGTGCCTCGTCGGTGCGCACGGTCAGCGGGGTGCCAGGACCGAGCCGGCGGCGCAGCGCGGGCCACTGGGCGGGGCGCAGGCCGAGGCTGTGATGGACGATGACGAGGTCGACGGGCTCGCCCCAGCACTCGTCGGACGGGACGCCGTCGCGCAGCGGGACGTGGACGACCGTGTGCCGCGAGCAGGCCGCGAAGGAGAACAGGCCCGCGAGCCGGTTCAGCCCGTCGTGGTTGCCGAGGAGCAGGCCGATGGGGTCGGGGGCGCTCAGTGAGGTGTGGCGCAGCGGGGGCCGGGGCTGGACGACCCGGTATGCGTACGGCCCGGTACAGGGCCTGAACTCGCGCAGCCTCAGCCGCATCGGCGATGCCTCATCCGTTCAGGATCGAGGCCGGCCGTCCTCCCGCGCAACGCAATTGTGCGAGGTGATCCCGGCCAGCAGGGCGCGGGCGAGGCGGGCGGCGAAGGCGTCCACGGGTGGCCGCTCGCCGTCGGCGGTCGCGTCGTAGGCGAACGCGCGCTGGGAGCAGGCGCCGAGGAGGAGCGAGGCGGCCGCGTAGGTGTCGGCGTCGGCGCGGACCCGGCCGACGGCCTGTTCGGCGCGCAGGTAGGCGTCCAGGCCCTCGATCGGCTTGTGCGGTCCGGAGCCGATCTTGCGCAGGGCGTCGTCGTGGCGCCGTTTGAGCTGCTGTTCGGCGTAGAGGGACGCGGCGATCGGGAAGCTCTGCTCGTAGAAGAGGGCGGCCTGGCGGGCGATCTCGGTGAGGTTCGCCTCCAGGGTGCCCTTGCCGGGCTCCGCGGCGAGGCTGCTCAGCAGGGGGGTGAGGCGGGGCAGGCGCTCGGCGAGGACGCGGACGAACAGGTCCTCCTTGCTGTCGAAGTTCTTGTAGAGGGCCGCCTCGGAGCAGCCGGCCGCGCGGGCGATCTCCTTGGTGGTGGTGCGGGCGAGGCCGACGGTGAGCATCAGCTCGTGCGCGGCGTCGAGGATGCGGACGCGGGCCGGCTTCGTCTCCATGCGGGTCCTTATGGGCTTGACGAGTGGGTGAGTGCTTACCCACTCTAGAAGACGTGCGGGTGAGTGAACGCTCACCCACCTGTCACAGGTGGCTTGTCACCTGTCACCTGTCACCTGTCACCTGTCACCTGTCACGCGAGCCTGTCCACACCGGGAGACCCACACCATGAAGCTCACCGTTTTCGGCGCCACCGGAGGGATCGGCCAGGAGCTGGTCCGCCAGGGCCTGGCCGCCGGCCACGAGGTCACGGCCGTCGTGCGCGATCCCGCGAGGTTCACCGTCACCGCCACCGGTGACCGCCTGGACGTCGTCCGCTCCGGCCTCACCGACCCGCAGGAGCTGCGCGCCGCCGTCACCGGCCGTGACGCGGTCCTGTCCGCCCTGGGCGCGCGCAGCCGCAAGGACGCCGGGGTGGCCACCCGGCTCACCCGTACGGTGCTGGGCGCGATGGAGGCGGAGGGGATACGACGGCTGCTGGTGGTCAGCGCCGGACCGGTCGGCCCCGCCCCCGAGCACGACGGCCTCCTGGACCGCGGCATGCGCGGCCTGGTCTCTGCACTGCTCAAGGACGTCTACGCCGACCTGCGCGAGATGGAGGCCGAGCTGGCAGGCAGCGGCACGGACTGGACGTCCGTACGCCCCCCGCGACTCCAGAACAAGCCACTCACCGGCCACTACCGCACGGTGATCGACGGCTTCCCGCCCTCCGGCCGCTTCATCGCCCGCGCGGACGTCGCCCACGCGATGCTGTCGCTGATCACGGACGAGGGGGCGGTGAGGAGGGGGGTGGGGGTGGCGTATTGAGGGCGTATTGAGGGCGTATTGAGGGCGTATTGAGTGGGGGCGGGGATCGGGGGCTGATGGGGCCGCGACCTGGGTCCGGGACCGGATCCGGTGGGCGGGGGCCGAGCCAGTGGCCCCGAGGCCAGGGGCTGGGGCTGGGGCTGGGATCCGGTGGGCTGGGGCCAGCGGACGGCACGACGGGGGGCCGAGGTCGGCGGGGCGCGGCCCGGTGCCGGGAGGCCAGGATCGGATCCGGTGGCCCGAGGCCGGGGCCGGTAGGCCGACAGGCGGGGGCCGGGAACCGCGAGCGACGGGCCGCGACCTGGGTCCGGGACCGGATCCGGTGGGCTGCGGCCGAGCCAGTGGCCCCGAGGCCAGAGGCTGCGGTTGCGGTTGCGGTTGCGGTTGCGGTTGCGGTTGCGGTTGCGGTTGCGGTTGCGGTTGCGGCCAGGATCCGGTGGGCCGGGGGCGACGGGTCGCGCCGCGGCCTGGGGCCGGGAGACCGGGATCGGGATCCGGTGACCCGGGGCCGGTAGGCCCGTGGCTACAGGCTGACGCCGATTGTCACCGGCTCGTTGATCAGGGTGATGCCGAAGGCCTCGTGGACTCCGGTGACGACCTCGCGGGCCAGGGTCAGCAGGTCCTCGGTGGTGGCGTCGCCCCGGTTGGTGAGGGCGAGGGTGTGCTTGGTGGAGATGCGGGCGGGGCCGGTGCCGTACCCCTTGGTGAAGCCCGCCTTGTCGATCAGCCAGGCCGCGGAGGTCTTGGTGCGCCCCTCCCCCGCCGGGTAGGCGGGCGGCTCGACGCCCTCACCGAGACGCTCGCCCACGCGCGCGTGGAACGCGGCGAACTGCTCGTCGGTGAGGATCGGGTTGGTGAAGAAGGAGCCGGCGGACCAGCTGTCGTGGTCCTCCGGGTCGAGGACCATGCCCTTCCCGGCCCTCAGCTTCAGCACGGTCTCGCGGGCCTCGGCCAGCGGCACCCGCTCACCGGTCTGCACGCCGAGCACGCGGGCCGTCTCGGCGTACCGGATCGGCGCCGACAGCCCGTCCGCGTCCTCCAGCTCGAAGCGGACGCGCAGGACGACGTACCGCTCCGGGTCGGCCTTGAAGCGGCTGTGCCGGTACGAGAAGGCACACTCCTCGTTCGTCAGCGTGACGGTCTCGCCGGCCCGGCGGTCGTACGCGATCACCTCGGTGATCGTCGAGGAGACCTCCTGGCCGTAGGCGCCCACGTTCTGGATCGGGGTGGCGCCCGCGGAGCCCGGGATTCCGGCCAGGCACTCGATGCCGGCCAGACCGGCCTCGACGGTGCGGGCGACGGCGTCCGTCCACACCTCGCCGGCCGCCAGCTCCAGCGTGGTGCCGCGCAGCTCGACGCCACGGGTGGCGATGCGCAGGGCGGTGCCGTCGAAGCCCTTGTCGCCGATGACCAGGTTGGAACCGCCGCCGATGACCAGCAGCGGGGTCCCGCTGTCGTCCGCCGCGCGGACGGCGTCGATCACCTCGGCATCGGTGGTCGCGGTGACCAGCCGGGCCGCGGGACCGCCCAGCCGGAAGGTGGTCAACGGGGCGAGGGGGGCGTCGTGGAGTACCTGCACGCGCCCAAGACTACGAGACGGCACCGACAGCCCCGTGGCACCGGGCCCCGTCCCGCGCCACGCGCGCGTGGGGCCCGATCGGCCGGAACCGGGGCCCCACGCCCTACGCGTGCGTGCCCGTGATCGCGGCCCGCCGGCTCAGCTCAGCCGCCGGAAGGCCTCCGGCCAGCTCACCGGCAGGTCGTCGCCCGACACCTGCCAGCTCACGAACTTGGCGTCCCGCATCTCGGGAGCGAGGCCGCGGGCGCCCGGCCTGTGGGCGCCGGAGCGGGCGAAGGCGCGCAGCGCGTCCGGTGACTCCCAGGCGGACAGGGTCCAGAACGTCCGCCGCAGGGGCTGCGCCTTCAGCGTCGCCCCGTAGGCGCCGGGCGCCCGGCCGACCTGCCGCCACACGGCCGGCGTGCGCAGGAAGAACCGGAAGGCTCCCGCGAGGGTGCGGGTCTCGAACCGCGAGGCGAAGACATGGACCTCGGCACCGGCCGGCGGAGTGGCCGGTGCGCTCCAGGGCAGAGTGGGCATGAGCGTCTCTCCTTCTGCTGCGTGCGTACGTTGCCGTGGAGGAGTGGGGCTGTGCGGTGCGGAGTGGTGCTGCGCCGTGCGGTGCGGAGTGGCGCTGTGCTGCGCTGGCTGGGTTTAGCCGTGCGGGCTGTGCCGTGCGGCCTGCTGCCGCGACGCCATGCGGACTCGGCTTCGCCGTGTGGGCTGGGCTTCGCCGCGCGGACTGTCGCTGTGCGCTGCGGCCCACTGCCGCGTTGTACGGACTTGGGCTTAGCCATGTGGGCTGGGCTTCGCCATGCGGACTCCGCGGTGCAGTGCGGAGTCGTGCTGTTCCGGGCGGGCCGGGCTTCGCCATGCGGACTCGGCTGTCCGTGCCGCCCGCTGCCGCGCCACGCGGCCCGGGCCTCGCCGCGCGGACTGGGCTGAGCCGTGCGAGCGATGCCGCGCCACGCGGCCCGGGCCTCGCCGCGCGGACTGGGCTGAGCCGTGCGAGCGATGCCGCGCCAGGCGGCCCGGGCCTCGCCGCGCGGACTGGGCTGAGCCGTGCGAGCGATGCCGCGCCGTGCGGCCCAGCGCGCCGTGCGGGCTGGGCCCCATCCGCGTCAGCGGGAGAGGGTCTCGACGGCCAATGCAGGCGCCTGCTCGGCCGCGGCCCCGTCCTTCCGCTCCCTCCGCCGGGCCGGGATCGCCAGGGCCGCGGCTGCCGCCAGGGCGATCGCCACGGAGCCGGTGACCAGGGCGGGCCGCAGGCCGTCCACGAAGGTCTGCGCGCTCTCGTAGCCGCCCTGCGCGGAGAAGATCGACGACATGACGGCGATGCCGAGCGCGCCGCCCACCTCCCGCAGCGCGTTGTTGGCGCCGGAGGCGATGCCCTGTTCCTGCGGGCGGACGCTGGACATCACCAGGTAGGCGGCGGGGGCGAAGTACAGCGCCATCCCGACGCCGCTGATGATCAGGCCGGGCAGCTGGGTGCTGTAGGAGACGTCGGTGCTGACCGCGGAGGCCAGGTAGCCGAGCCCGGCGGCCTGGAGGAACAGGCCGGCGGCGACGACCGGCCGGCCGCCGATGCGGTCGGAGAGGATCCCGGCGACCGGGGCGACGAGGATCGGCATCCCGGTCCACGGCAGCATCCGCAGGCCCGCCTCGGTGGGCGAGTAGCCGAGCACCCCCTGCAGGTACTGGCTGAGCAGGAAGATCGAGCCGAACATCCCGAGGAACATCAGCAGGCTCGCGACATTGATCCCGGCGAAGGCGCGGGCGCGGAACAGCCGCATGGGGAGCATGGGGTTCTCGGCCCGGGAGCTGTAGAGGACGAAGCCGCTCAGCAGCGCACCGCCCACGAACAGCCCCGTCAGGACGAGGAGGCTGGTCCAGCCGTCGGCGGGCCCGCGGACCAGGCCGTACACGATCCCGAACAGTCCGCCGCTGGCGAGCAGGGTGCCGGGGGCGTCGAGCGGGGCACCGGTTCCGTGGGACTCCGCGAGGCGGAGGCGGGCCAGGGGCAGCAGGGCGACGCCGAGCGGAACGTTCAGCCAGAAGATCCAGTGCCAGGAGACGTGCTCCGTGAGGCTGCCGCCGATGAGCGGCCCGGAGGCGACCGCGAGACCGTTGACGGCGCCCCAGATGCCGTACGCCAGCCCACGCCTGGCGGCGGGTACGGCCGCTGTCAGCAGGGTGAGTGTCAGCGGCATCATGACGGCCGCCCCGGCGCCCTGGACCGCGCGGGCGGCGATGAGGGAGTCGATGCCGGGCGCCATGGCCGCCGCCGCGGAGGCACCGGTGAAGACGGTGAGCCCGGCGAGGAAGAGCCGACGCCGTCCGAACCGGTCACCGAGCGCGGCGCCGGTCATCAGCAGGACGGCGAAGGTGAGCGTGTAGGCGCTCACGGTCCACTCCAGGTCGTCCAGCGCGCCACCGAGGTCCTTACGGATGGAGGGCAGCGCGGTGGTGACGACGAGGTTGTCGAGGGCCGCCATGAATCCGGCGACGCTGCTGATGACGAGCGCCCAGACGGCGCCCGCGCGTGTCGGCGTGGTGCTCGGTGCCGCGATCCTCTGTGGCATGGCTGACATCGCTCCCCCGGTGCGTTGTACACGATCGACGATTAGTTATCGATGACTAACTTTCACGGCCAGAAAAGAGCCGAGCCGGAGCCCCCTGACCGCCGCGCTACTTCTTCCGCGGCTATCCCTGCGACTTCTCCTGCGCGATTTCCTGCGCCTTTTCCTGTGACCCGTCGGGCTGCGCGGACGGGTACAGCCCCTGCCAGACCCGATGTCCGGGCGGAAACCCCATGGCGGTCAGGGTGTTGATGAGCATTCCGTAGGCCATGAAGACGGTGGTCTCGTTCACGTCCGCCCCCAGGGGCAGATGCACGGTCTCCCACAGCCGCATCCAGCCGGCCCGCACCGCCTCGCCGAACGCGCGGTCGCCCTCCGCCTCGGCAGCCGCGACCGCGATGTACGTCTGCATCTGCATCTGGAGCCCTTCCGGGTGCTCCTGGATCAGCCGCACGTACGCCCGGCCCATGGCGTGCAGCGCCTCCTCCCCCGTGAGCCCCTCGGACGCCTCCGCGAACACGCGGCAGGTGTCCTCGATGCAGCGCAGCGAGGCGGCGGCGAAGATCGCCTTCTTGCCCGGGAAGAGCCGGAAGAGGTACGGCTGCGAGACCCCCACCCGCTTGGCGATCGCCTCGGTGGAGGTGCCGTAGCAGCCCCTCTGCGCGAACTCGGCGATCGCGGCGCGAATGACGCTCTCGCGCCGTTCCTCGGCGCTCATCCTGACCATGCCCAGAAGTTAGTGCTCAATCACTAAGTGGGTCAGGAGGTCGTGCACTGCGGTTGTGCACCGAGATCGTGCGCACCGATACGAGTAAGGGACGCCCCGCAATGGGAGCCGCCCCTTACATCAGCGCATCGGACCACATCAGCGCATCAGCGCATCCGCGCATCCGCGCATCCGCGCACCGGACCGGAGCCGTCAGGCCAGCCGCACGACCGCCCTGGACATGCCCAGCACCTTCTGGCCCCCGCTCGTCGCCGTCAGGTCAACACGCACCGTGTTGTCGTCGAGCTTGGCCGCGACCTTGGCGCTGACCTCGATCTCGGCGCCCTTGTCGTCGTTCGGCACGACGACCGGCTTGGTGAAGCGGACGCCGTACTCCACGACCGCGCCCGGGTCGCCGGTCCAGTCGGTGACCACGCGGATCGCCTCGGCCATGGTGAACATGCCGTGCGCGATGACGTCCGGCAGGCCCACCTCCTTGGCGAACCTCTCGTTCCAGTGGATGGGGTTGAAGTCCCCGGAGGCGCCCGCGTACTGCACCAGGGTGGCGCGGTCCACGGAGAAGGTCTGGGCCGGCAGTTCGGTGCCGACCTCGATGTCGTCGTACGCGATCTTCGCCGTCATCGGTACCTCACGCCCTCTCGGCCGCACGGGCCACCAGCTTGGTCCAGGCGGTCACCACGTGCTCGCCCGCCTCGTCGTGCACCTCACCCCGGATGTCCAGGATGTCGTTGCCCGCCATGGACTTGATCGCCTCGATGGTGGAGGTGACGGTCAGCCGGTCGCCGGCGCGCACGGGGCGGCGGTAGGCGAACTTCTGGTCGCCGTGCACGACGCGGCTGTAGTCCAGGCCGAGCTGGGGGTCCTCGACGACCTGTCCGGCGGCGCGGAAGGTGATGGAGAACACGAAGGTCGGCGGAGCGATCACATCGGGGTGACCGAACGCCTTGGCGGCCTCCGGGTCCGTGTACGCGGGGTTGGTGTCCCCGACCGCCTCGGCGAATTCGCGGATCTTCTCCCGGCCCACCTCGTAGGGCGCGGTGGGCGGGTAGGTCCGCCCCACGAAGGACTGGTCGAGCGCCATGGCCCGGCACCTCCTGGTCTCACTGGTCTCGGCGGCGTCCCTGCTGTCTCAGCCGCTCGTGGTCTCAACCGCTCGTGAAACGACATGAGGCCGCCCCCCAAGTTACGGGGGCGGCCTCATGTACGAGCCTGATTTATCGCGTTTCGCGGTGCGCGGTGTGCGCGTTGCAACGCGGGCAGTGCTTCTTCATCTCAAGACGGTCCGGGTTGTTACGCCGGTTCTTCTTGGTGATGTAGTTCCGCTCCTTGCACTCCACGCAGGCCAGCGTGATCTTCGGGCGGACGTCGGTGGCAGCCACGTGAGTGCTCCTAGGACGAACGGATGGTTTCAACGCAAGAAAGAGTAGCCGATCGAAGGACCGACCCCACAATCGGCTACTGTCAGTAGCGGTGACCGGACTTGAACCGGTGACACAGCGATTATGAGCCGCTTGCTCTACCGACTGAGCTACACCGCTTTGATGAGATCGAACCCCGCCTTGCGACGAGGGTCTCTCACACCAGAGCCCCAAAACGGAATCGAACCGTTGACCTTCTCCTTACCATGGAGACGCTCTGCCGACTGAGCTATTGGGGCGAGCGATGAAGACATTACACGGTCCGCCGCCGTTCACCCAAATCCGTATCCGGCCGCCCATCCCGGCCCTCATCACGGGCCTCCCCGGAGCCTCCTGGGCCCCCTGGGACACCTCGGCACGAGCGCGTGCGCGCACGGCCGCACGGCCCCCTGCCACACGCGCGTGCGGCGCGCGCCGGGCGAGGAGGAGACACCCGTACACCCGTAACGGCCTGGGCGGACCACGCCGGTACGACTATTGCGCTCCTCCGCGTCACGGGCGTCCCGCGACCATAGGCTCGACTCACTCTGCGTGATCTTGAGTCCGCCGCGTTCCCGAGCCGCCGCGGCCTCAAGGCCCTCACGCGGCCCACCCGAGCCCCCGGCCCCGGCCCCTACCCCTGGAGTCCGATGCCCGACAGCCAGCCGCAGCCGCAGCCGCACCCGCCGTCGAACTCGTCGGGGTCGTCGAACTCGTCGGGGTCCTGCGGGTCCTCGGGCCAGCCCGACCCGGCCGGACTGCTGTTGTGCGGGGCGCGGCTCACCGACGGCCGGACGGTGGACGTACGGCTCGGCGGTGGGCGCATCGAGGCGGTGGGCACGGCCGGCAGCCTGGCGCCGGGCCCGGCCCGCACAGGCGCAAGCACAGGCCCAGGCCCAGGCCCAGGCACGGTCACAGGCGCAGGCGCATGCACCGGCGCGGGCGCCGCGCGCGTGGACCTCAGCGGCTATCTGCTCCTGCCCGCCCCGGCCGAGCCGCACGCCCACGGCGACACCGCGCTCTCCGCCGAACAGCCCGGACCGGTCTCGTACACCCCCGAGGACGTCCAGCGCCGGGCGACGGAGGCGGCCCTGCTCCAGCTCGGGCACGGGGCGACGGCGGTACGCGCGCACGTACGCGTGGGCGACGTCCAGGGGCTCGGCGCGCTGGGCGCGGTCCTCCAGGCACGGCGCTCGCTGCGGGGGCTGGCGGAGCTGACCACGGTGGCGATGCCCCGGCTGCTGACCGGGGCGGCCGGCGCGGACGGGCTCGCGATGCTGCGGGACGCGCTGAAGATGGGCGCCTCCGTGGTGGGCGGCTGCCCCGACCTGGACCCCGATCCCACGGGCTATGTGGAGGCGGTCCTGGAGGTGGCCTCCGAGCACGGCTGCCCGGTGGACCTGCACACGGACGCCGCGGATCCGGCCCGGTTGTCCCGGCTCGCGGCCATGGCCGGGGGCCTGCGCCCCGGCGTGACGATCGGCCCGTGCGCCGGGCTCGCACGCCTGCCCGCCGAGGCCGCCGCCCGGCTCGCCGACCAGCTCGCGGCGGCCGGCGTGACGGTGGTGTGCCTGCCCCAGGGCGGCTGCGGCGCCGTCGACCGCCGGGGCACGGCCCCGGTACGGCTGCTGCGCGCGGCGGGGGTGCGGGTGGCCGCGGGCAGTGGTGCCCTCCGGGACATCGCCAACCCCGTCGGGCGCGGCGACCCCCTTGAGGCGGCCTATCTCCTCGCCTCCGTCCACGGTCTGCGCCCGCAGGACGCCTACGACGCGGTGAGCACCTCGGCCCGCGCCGCCCTGGGACTGCCCGAGGTACGCGTGGAGGCCGGTTTCCCGGCCGAACTCCTCGCCGTGCGCGGCGACCATCTCCCGGGCGCCCTCTCCCTCGCCTACAGCCGCCTGGTGGTGCACCGTGGCCGCGTGGTCGCCCGTACGAGCGCGGTCCGCGAGTACTGCAACTCGGCAGCGGCAGCAGAGCTGGGGCTGCCGCGGCAGGGGCGGGGGGAACTGTCGTAACGCGTTCGAGCTCGGGCGTCGGGCGGGGCAGCGCCCCATAGGGGCGCGGGGAACTGCGCGACCAGCCACGACGCACCCGCAGACGACACACCAGCCCTCCACCGGAACACTCCACTCCGGGCCATACAGACAGGCAGGGCAGGACAGCACCCCAAAGGGGCGCGGGGAACTGCGTGACCAGCCA
Organism: Streptomyces sp. NPDC048297; assembly: GCF_043201585.1. Classification (NCBI taxonomy): domain Bacteria; kingdom Bacillati; phylum Actinomycetota; class Actinomycetes; order Kitasatosporales; family Streptomycetaceae; genus Streptomyces; species Streptomyces sp. NPDC048297. Next base: position 204,800 of record NZ_JBICZA010000005.1, on the reverse strand, counting down.
CGACGCACCCGCAGACGGCACACCAGCCGCCCAGCGGAGCACCCCCCTCCGGACCGCACGGCAGGCCGGCCTCGTCGGGCGTACGGTCAAAGACATGCGCATTGTCATAGCTGGGGGGCATGGTCAGATCGCGCTGCGGCTGGAGCGGCTGCTCGCCGCGCGCGGGGACGAGGTGGCGGGGATCATCCGCAACGGCGAGCAGGGCGACGAACTGCGTGAGGCCGGCGCCGAACCGGTCCTGCTGGACCTGGAGTCCGCGTCCGTGGAAGAGGTCGCGGCGCATCTGCGGGGCGCGGACGCGGCGGTGTTCGCGGCGGGCGCGGGTCCCGGCAGTGGAACGGCCCGCAAGGACACGGTGGACAAGGCCGCGGCGGTGCTGTTCGCGGAGGCGGCCGTACGCGCGGGCGTACGCCGTTTCGTCGTCGTCTCCTCGATGGGCGCGGATCCCGCGCACCCGGGCGACGACGTCTTCGACGTCTACCTGCGCGCCAAGGGCCACGCCGACGCGTACGTGGCCCGGCAGGACGGACTCGACTGGACGATCCTGCGCCCCGGTGCGCTGACGGACTCCGCCGGCACCGGCGCGGTCCGCCTGGAGGCGCACACCGGGCGCGGCTCGATCCCGCGGGACGACGTGGCGGCCGTACTGGCGGAGCTGGTGGAGAGTGCGTCGACGGCCGGACTGACGCTGGAACTGATCGGCGGTTCGACGCCGGTGTCGGTGGCGGTGAAGTCGGTGGCCGGAAATTGACGGGACGGCGCCGCCGGGAGCCGGCGGTTCAGAAGAGCGGCAGCTGGCCGGGGAAGCCGGGCACGGTGTACCCGTCCAACGAGGGCTGGACCGCGCCCAGTTGCGCGTGCCGTCGCGAGCCGGAGCACGACACGAGATCTCCGGCGTCCCGCGCCCCCGGCGGGTCGTGCCGTGCGAAGCGCCCCGCGACGACGGCGATTTCGCGGCGGCAGACCGGACAGGTTCTACGACGGGAGCCCATGCCGTCAGTGTGCCCCGGCCCACTGACAACGCGTCGCCGCCCCACGTCGCCGCCCCACCCCACCGTCCCAGGCCCGCGCCACGCCCACCCCGGTCCCCTCCCACGCCCGTCCCGGGCCCGTCCCCGCGTGCACGGGCGCTGTGAGGCAGGTGGAAGTGCACTCGTCGGCAACTCCCGGGCGGTCGCCCACGAGACCCTGGGTACTCCGGCCGTGGGTCCGCGAACAAAAGCGGGCCGGTGCGCATCTCACGCGTCGTAAAGCCACCATGTTCCTACGGCCCTCAGCGCGACGGCAGCCGTCGCGTCTTCCGGAAGGAGGCCGGGCGATGAGTCTTCCGTCGTACCGTGACCACAGAACCGCGACAGCAGTACCCCGGCTCCCCGGCCGGACCGCGACCGTACGCAGAGTGAGCGCCGCCGCCATGGCGGCGATGTTCCTCGCGGGCTGCGGCACGGGCGCCCCGGACGCGGCCCCGCACTCCGATGACACCGGCGTGTCCCTCACCCCGTCCGCAGCACCGTCCCGCTCCGCCTCCGCCTCGTCCCTCGCACCGGACCTCACCACCACGGCCAGTGCGGCGACCACGGCCAGTCCGGCGAGCACAGCCAGTGCGGCGAACACGGCGAGCACGCCCACGACGGCGAACACGGGCACCGCGGTGGCCGCGTGCACGAACAGCTCGAAGCTGGCCGGGTGGTCGAACCGCCGGCTGGCCATGCTGACCATCGCCGTCCCGGTGTCGGAGACCTCGGTGGCGGACGCCACGTCCGAGGTGACCGCCGGTGCGGGCGGCGTGCTGCTGTTCGGCAGCAAGGCGCCGTCCGACCTGGGCGCCCGGCTCAAGACCCTGAAGTCCCATGTGCCCGGCAACCGGGGCCTGCTGGTGATGACGGACGAGGAGGGCGGCGGCATCCAGCGGATGGCGAACCTCGTCGGCGACCTGCCCTGGCCCGCCTACATGGGCAAGCACTGGACGACGGCGCAGATCCAGCAGAACGTCACGAAGGTCGCCAAGAAGATGTCGGCCGCCCAGGTGAACATGGACCTCGCGCCGGTGGTCGACGTCGACGGCAGGAACGTTGCGCCCAGCAAGACCAACCCCGACGGATGGCGGTCCTTCAGCGGCGACACCGCGGTGGTCTCCAAGGCAGGTGTGGCGTACATGAACGGGCTGCGCGCCGGTGGCGTGATACCCGTCGTCAAGCACTTCCCGGGCATCGGCGGCTCCACCTACAACTCCGACTTCGGGCCCGCCAAGACGCTGCCCTGGTCCACCGTGCAGAAGGTGGGCATCCCGCCGTTCACCGCGGCCATCAAGGCCGGTGCCCCGGCCATCATGGTCTCCAACAACATCGTGCCCGGCCTGGGCACCAACCCGGCGAGCCTGTCCCCCACGGCCATCACCACCGAGCTGCGCGGCAAGCTCGGTTTCAAGGGGCTGGTGCTCACCGACTCGCTCAGCGCCAAGGCCATCTCCGCCGCCGGTTTCAGCGTCCCCTCCGCCGCCGTGCAGGCCCTGCGCTCCGGTGCCGACATGGTCATGTTCGACCTGGGCAGCAACGTCAGCTCCCAGACCTCCGCGATCGCCACGGCCGTCACCAACGCGGTGTCCAGCGGCAAACTCGCCCGCAGCCGCCTCATCGACGCGGCGGGCCACGTCCTGGCCGTCCGCCACGTGAACCTCTGCTCCTGAGCACGTGAGCGAAGCCCCCTGACGAGAGGGTCCGCAGCCGGCGTCTCCATCTTCGCCAGCCACTTCACCGGCCACTTCACCGGTCGCGGGCCCTCTCGGTCGTACAGCGGCACCGACCTGTAATTCCACCCCTGATCGAGGCCCGTCCCGAGGCCCGTCCACGGAAACGGGACAATGCGGTGAGTCTCTATTTCCGGCGCCCGGCGGAAACCCAGGCCGGATCACGCGGCCCGGGACGCATACAGGTCACTTCACGGCTCAATAGTGGTCACCAGCTGGAGGGCATCCACCAGGTCGGTGCGGCGGCTGTCGTCGGTGAGCTTCTGGTCCCGGGCATTCCAGGCGAGGGCGAACCGGCCGACCTGTCGCCAGTCATCGGTGGCCATGAACTCCACTCGGTGGGCGGCGATCCGGGGTGACGCGTACTCGTAAATCGACACCGTGTCGGTGGTGATGAGCTGCAGGCAGTCGCTCGGGCTGGGCTCTCTGCCGGCGGCCTTTTCGGAGCAAGAGGTGGTGTTGTCGGTCGGGTTTCCCAGGGTGGTGACGTCGATGGCTTCGGCGAGCAGGGCGGCGGCCTGCTTGGCGGTGAGAGCGGTGAGCGCGGCCGACGTCTTGCTGGGCACCGTCTTCGGCTTGGCCGAGTCGTCGGCCGCGCCGGAGCCGGAGCACGCCGTGAGCGAGAGGGCGGCGACCGCGAGCAGTGCGGTCGCGACGGTGCGGGCCTTCATGGTCCCCCCATGAGAGTCGTGGTTGGGGGCCATCATGCCGGGCGTGAAGGCCGTATGAAGCAGGTGGGGGGACTGGGGGCCGAAGGCCCGGCGCCCGACCCGGACAATTCCTCGGAACCGTCACCGATGGTCATGTGACGGCGTGTCCGGGTCCTCGGCGAGCTTGTCGAGGATCCGCTGCAGTTCTTCGCCACTCATGTCGCCCTTCACCACCACGGTCTTTCCGCCCCTTTTCACCGTGATCTGTACATCGGAAGCCTTTTTGCGCGTTTTCAGCCATGCCGCGATCGCAGCAACCAACGAAGAACCGGCAATAGCGCTGGCAAGAATGCTTCCGACTTCTGCGACGATTACCCCCATCACTGCTCCAACTCTGCCAGTAGGGCGCTACTAAAGCTTGTGACAAGGGTGGCCGTGAAGAACCAGAGCGAATACGTGGTCACGAAGGATTCGTTGATCTTGTCTTTATCGGCTAAGGCCGCAGAGATATCAGCGAAGACTCCCGTCGTGAAGAGGGCGATCAGGACGTTGCCGCACCCCAGCAGGCGAGGAAGCACACCGAACCGGGTGTTCTTCATCGTGAACGCCTGACCTGCCGCCGCAGCGGAGAGCCCTGTCGCAATGATCAGCAACTCGCCATGACCGATGAGCTGGGTCAAGCCTCGATGGCTTCCCCGAGTTTCACCGATGAAGAAGCTGGACGCTATTGGCATAACAGAGAACAAGACACCGAACGCGAACCAGCTGACCATTTTCACGGTCGTGACTTTCCACTGGGGGTGGGCGGTCGCGCCCGTAGCCGAGGGAGCAGGCGTAGGCGGAGAAGCACCCCCGGCACTGCTCCCCGATGTGCCGGTTGAAGGAGTCGACATAATCCCCCGCTCAGTACTGGACTGACGTCGTCTTGTCCTTCATAGCGCAGGGGGTGGGGGCTGAGGAGGACTTCTGGCGCTCTCGGCACATCCGCCGCCGGGACCACGTCACCCATCGGACGGCGCCCTGCCCGACCGAGCCCGGTATGCGCGGCAACCGCCGTGGCCCGGTCCAGGACACCTCGGCCGGGTCGGCGCGGGCGAGGTGCCGAGTGTGCCGTCCACGCGCCGTCCACACAGTCCGAGACGAGGCGTTCGAACGCGAGACGGAGTGAGACAGCCGGCAGATCACCGGCGAGCATGACGAAGGGCCCGTGACCCGCTGAGTCAGCAGGTCACGGGCCCTTCGTTCCCGTGTGGCGGCGCCAGGATTCGAACCTGGGAAGGCGAAGCCGGCAGATTTACAGTCTGCTCCCTTTGGCCGCTCGGGCACACCGCCGGGGTTGCTGCTGTTCGAGGCCGCTTTTCGGCGGTGCTCTCTGGCAACGACGTAAACAATACCCGATGCCAGAGGGTGCTCCGCCACCCGATTGATCTCCACCCGCCGGGTCGTGGTGTGGCTAGGCTGGGGCGGATACGCACCCGGATGCAAGGAGCCACAGGACATGGCCGACTCCAGTTTCGACATCGTCTCGAAGGTCGAGCGGCAGGAGGTCGACAACGCCCTCAACCAGGCCGCCAAGGAGATCTCGCAGCGCTACGACTTCAAGGGCGTGGGTGCCTCGATCTCGTGGTCCGGTGACAAGATCCTCATGGAGGCGAACTCCGAGGACCGGGTGACCGCGGTCCTCGACGTCTTCCAGTCCAAGCTGATCAAGCGAGGCATCTCGCTGAAGGCCCTGGACGCCGGTGAGCCCCAGCTGTCCGGCAAGGAGTACAAGCTGTTCGCGTCGATCCAGGAGGGCATCTCCCAGGAGAACGCGAAGAAGGTGGCGAAGATCATCCGCGACGAGGGCCCGAAGGGCGTGAAGGCGCAGGTCCAGGGCGAGGAGCTGCGGGTCACCTCGAAGAGCCGCGACGACCTCCAGGAAGTGATCGCGCTGCTGAAGGGCCAGGACTTCGACTTCGCGCTGCAGTTCGTGAACTACCGGTAGGACGCGCACGGCCCACACGCGGACGCGCACGGCCTCACACGGACGCGCACGTACCGCCGGCGCATGGCGGCACGAAGGGCGGGCACCCGGCGGTGCCCGCCCTTTCGGCTTCGGTGAGTACGGTTCGGTGGCGCGAACCCCCGGTTCAGGGTGCGAACCCGCGGCTCAGTTGCGCGAGTTGCCGAACAGGACGCGGTAGATGATCAGCAGGACCAGCGAGCCTCCGATGGCCGCCGCCCACGTCGCGCCGTCGAAGAACTGCTTGGAGATCGGGTGGTCCAACCAGCGGGCCGAGATCCAGCCGCCGATGAACGCGCCCGCGACGCCGATCAGGGTCGTACCGATGAAGCCGCCCGGGTCGCGGCCGGGCAGCAGGACCTTGGCGATGGCTCCGGCCAGCAGGCCCAGGATGATCCAACCGATGATGCTCATGCCGTGTACCTGCCCTCCCGCGCTGAGTTCGCACTGTCCGGCTCTTGAAGATTCGGTGAGAGCCGGCGGTCCGTCGCGCGTGTGGTCGTTCCTTGTCGGGGGTGGAGACGCCGGGGGTTCACCCGCGGTTGCGGGGGCTCAGTAGGGTGCGGCGCATGACACCTTCCGGAACCGCGCTGCGGCGCTCCCTCGGCGTCCGGGACGCCGTGGTCGTCGGTCTCGGATCGATGGTCGGAGCGGGTGTCTTCGCCGCGCTGGGCCCGGCCGCGCGGGCGGCCGGGACGGGGCTGCTGCTCGGGCTCGCGGTCGCGGCGGTGGTGGCCTACTGCAACGCCATGTCCTCGGCCCGTCTGGCGGCCCTGTATCCCGCGTCGGGCGGGACGTACGTGTACGGGCGGGAGCGGCTCGGCCCGTTCTGGGGGTATCTCGCCGGCTGGGCGTTCGTGGTCGGCAAGACGGCCTCCTGCGCGGCCATGGCGCTCACCGTGGGGGCGTACGTGTGGCCGGGGCAGGCGCACGCCGTGGCGGTCACGGCGGTGGTGGCCCTGACCGCCGTGAACTACGGCGGGATCCAGAAGTCGGCGTGGCTGACGCGGGTCATCGTGGCCGTGGTGCTGGCCGTCCTCGCGTGCGTGGTGGTCGTGTGCCTCGCCTCCGGGCGGGCCGACACCGGGCGGCTCGGCCTCGGGCAGGGGGCCGGTGCGGGTGCGGGTGCGGGCGGAGTGCTCCAGGCGGCCGGCCTGCTGTTCTTCGCGTTCGCCGGGTACGCGCGGATCGCGACGCTCGGCGAGGAGGTACGGAATCCGGCGCGGACGATTCCGCGTGCGGTCCCGCTGGCCCTGGGGATCGCGCTGGTGGTGTACGCGTGCGTGGCCGTCGCGGTGCTCGCCGTCCTCGGCGCGGACCGGCTGGGGCACGCGGCGGCGCCGCTGGCCGACGCGGTGCGGGCGGCCGGGGTGCCGGGTCTTGTGCCCGTGGTGCGGGTGGGGGCGGCGGTGGCCGCGCTGGGCTCGCTGCTCGCGCTGATCCTCGGGGTGTCCCGGACGACGCTCGCCATGGCCCGCGACCGCCATCTGCCGGGGGCGCTGGCGGCCGTGCACCCGCGGTTCCAGGTACCGCACCGGGCTGAGATCGCCGTGGGCGCGGTGGTCGCTGTGCTGGCCGCGACGGTGGACGTGCGCGGCGCGATCGGCTTCTCCTCCTTCGGCGTACTGGCCTACTACGCCGTGGCCAACGCCTGCGCCTGGACGCTCGGCCCGGCGCCCTCGGCCCGGGTGCTGCCCGCGCTGGGCATGCTGGGCTGCGCCACGCTGGCGTTCGCCCTGCCGACGGCCTCGGTCGTCACGGGGGCGGCGGTGCTGGCCGTGGGGGTGGTCGCCTACGGTGTACGGCGGCGGTTCGCACCACCGGCTCCGCGCGGTTCCGCGTGAACGCGTGACCGGCTGATACTTGAAACGCGTGAGCGGCTGACACTTGAGGCGCGTGAGCGGCTGACACTTGAAACGTGTGACCGGCTGACACCTGAGGCGCCGGGCGGACGACAGGGCAGACACGGGGAGAGGTACCGATCATGAAGCTGTTCCACCTGCTGCTGAACATCCTCTGGCTGGTCCTCTGCGGCTTCTGGATGGCGATCGGCTATCTGATCGCCGCGCTGATCTGCTTCGTCCTGATCATCACGATCCCCTTCGGCATCGCGTCGCTGCGGATCGCGGGCTTCGTGCTGTGGCCGTTCGGGCGCACCACGGTGGAGCGTCCCGACGCCGGGGCGCCGTCCTTCGTGGGCAATGTGATCTGGGTGGTCTTCGCGGGCTGGTGGCTCGCCCTGGGGCACCTGCTCACGAGCATCCCGCTGTTCCTGTCGATCATCGGCATCCCGTTCGGCTGGGCGAACCTCAAGCTCATCCCGATCTCGCTCATGCCGCTGGGGCGTGAGATCGTACCGACGGACCAGGCGTTCGGCGGGCGCTGAGCCCGCACCGGACACGACACCGGCCCCGTCAGGGCCGCGGGCCCTCAGCGGCCACGGCCGCGGCCCGCCATCTGCTCCAGGCGGGCGATGCGCTCGGCCATCGGCGGGTGCGTGGAGAACAGCTTCGTGAAGCCCTGGCCGGGGCGAAACGGGTTCGCGATCATCATGTGGCTCGCGGTCTCGATCCGGGGCTCGGGGGGCAGCGGCAGCTGCTGGGTGCCCAGCTCCAGCTTGCGCAGGGCGCTCGCGAGGGCGAGCGGGTCGCCGGTGAGCTGGGCGCCCGAGGCGTCGGCCTCGTACTCTCTGGAGCGGCTGATGGCCAGCTGGATGAGCGAGGCGGCGATCGGGCCGAGGATCATGATCAGCAGCGCGCCGAGCAGGCCGGGGCCGTCGTCGTCGTCCGAGCGGCCGACCGGGATCAGCCAGGCGAAGTTCACCAGGAACATGATCACCGAGGCGAGGGCGCCGGCGACCGACGAGATGAGGATGTCGCGGTTGTAGACGTGGCTCAGCTCGTGGCCGATGACACCGCGCAGTTCGCGCTCGTCCAGCAGGCGCAGGATGCCCTCCGTGCAGCACACGGCGGCGTTGCGCGGGTTGCGGCCCGTGGCGAAGGCGTTGGGGGCCTCCGTCGGGGAGATGTACAGGCGGGGCATCGGCTGGCGGGCCTGCGTGGACAGCTCGCGGACCATCCGGTACAGCGCCGGCGCCTCGAACTCGCTCACCGGGCGGGCGCGCATCGCGCGCAGTGCCAGCTTGTCGCTGTTCCAGTACGCGTACGCGTTCGTGCCGAGCGCCACCAGGACGGCGACGATCAGTCCGGTACGGCCGAAGAAGCTGCCGATGACGATGATGAGTGCGGACAGTCCCCCGAGGAGTACGGCGGTCCTGAGCCCGTTGTGCCGGCGGTGCACGGTACGCCCTCCAAGTCGTGCGGCAGGGGAACCCTTTTGGCCCTTTGGTCCAGTGGACCTTCCCGCTCTCGTCAACGCCAGACGACGGCCACGAGTTCCCCGGCGCGTACGGCGGCACGGGTCGGCCGTACGGGTGACGTGCGGTGACGTGCGGTGACGTGGTCGTGCGGCCTTCCGCGCGCGGGGTGCTCAGAACAGGCTGGTGGCCGCGAAGCGCAGGACCAGCTGGGGTGCCCCGGAGAGGGCCACGCCGAGGATGCCGGTGAGGGCGAGCGCGGCGGTGAGGGGGGCCGGGACCAGGTGCCGGGCGGGCTCGCCCTCGGGGGCGCGGAACAGCAGGGCCGTCCACTTCAGGTAGTAGAAGAGGGCGATGACGACGTTGACGGCCATGACGACGGCGAGCCAGCCCAGGCCCGCTTCGACGGCCGCCGAGAACACCGTGACCTTGGCGAACAGGCCGATGACGCCCGGCGGGAGCCCGGCCAGGCACAGCAGGAAGAAGGCCATGAGGAGGGCGGTGGCCGGGTTGGTGGCGTACAGGCCCCGGTAGTCGCTCACGCGGTTCAGGGACTTCGTACGGCCCACGACGGCGGCGACCGCGAAGGCGCCGAGGTTCACGACGGCGTACATGAGGGCGTACGCGACGGTGGAGCCGATCGCCTTGTGGGCGTCCTTGGTGTAGCCGGCGGCGGCGATCGGCACCAGGAGGTAGCCGGCCTGGCCGACGGAGGACCAGGCGAGCAGCCGTACCGCGCTGTACGCGCGCGTGGCCTGCTGGCGCAGGGCGCCGACGTTGCCGACGGTCATGGTGAGGGCGGCCAGGACGGCGAGCGCGGGCCCCCAGACGTCGGCGTACGACGGGAAGGCGACGACGGTGACGAGGATCAGGCCGGAGAAGCCGACCGCCTTGCCGCCCACCGACAGGAAGGCGGCGACGGGCAGCGGCGCGCCCACGTAGGTGTCGGGGACCCAGAAGTGGAACGGGACGGCGGCCGTCTTGAAGGCGAAGCCGACGAGGGTGAGGACGACGCCGGTCTGGGCGAGGGTGTGCAGCTGGCCGTCGACGTGCTGGATGCGCTGGGCGACCTGGGTGAGGTAGAGCGTGCCGGTGGAGGCGTAGACGAAGCTGACGCCCATCAGGCTGACCGCGGTGGCGGTGACCGAGGACAGGAAGAACTTCAGGGCCGCCTCGGAGGAGCGCTTGTCGCCGTGCCGGATGCCGACGAGGGCGAAGGCGGGCAGGGAGGCGACCTCCAGGGCGACGATCAGGGTGGCCAGGTCGCGGGAGGCGGGCAGCAGGGCGGCGCCGGCCGCAGAGGACAGCAGCAGGAACCAGAACTCGCCCGGCGGGACGCGCGGCTCGTCGTCCTTGAGGTTCGTCACCGACAGCAGGCCCGCCAGCAGGGCGCCGCCGAGGAGGAGGAACTGGATGACGAGGGTGAAGTGGTCGGCGGTGTAGCTGCACGCGCGCGCGTCACCGCTCACGCAGAAGGTGCTGCGGTCGCCGTTCCGCAGCGGCAGCAGCATCAGCGTGGCGAGGACCAGGCCCGTGACGGAGATCCAGCCGAGGACGGACTTGCGCGCCTCGGGCAGGAACAGGTCGGCGACGAGCACCACGAGGGCGGCGAGGGCGGCGATGGTGGGCGGCGCGATCGCGAGCCAGTCGACGGACTGGACCAGGGTCTGGGCCACGGGCTGGGCCAGCGGCTCCGCCAGGGACGGGGCCAGGGACTCGGCCATGGGCCGCGCCACGGACTGGGCCACGGAATGAGCCAGGGACTCGGCCATGGGCTGGGCCAGGGCGCTCATCGGGTGCCTCCTGCGAGGAGCTGGTGCACGGCCGGGTCGGTCAGGCCGAGCAGGGCCCGCGGCCACAGTCCGGCGACGACGGTGAGGACGACGAGCGGGGTCCAGGCCGCGAACTCGTACCCGTGGACGTCGGCGAGTTCCGGCGTGTCCTGCGGTACGGCGCCCATGCAGACGCGGCGGACCACGATCAGCATGTACGCGGCGGTCAGCAGGGTGCCGAACGCGCCGATCGCCATGAACGTGAGGAACGCCGGGCGGCTGAGGCCGTCGGCGGGCTTGAACGCGCCGAACAGCGCGAGCATCTCGCCCCAGAACCCGGCCAGGCCCGGCAGTCCGAGCGAGGCGACGGCGCCGAAGGCGAGCAGGCCGCCGAAGCGCGGGGCCTTGCCGTACAGCGCCGCGCCGCTCCCCTCGGCCAGGGCGTCGAGGTCGGTGGTGCCCGTGCGGTCCTTGAGCGCGCCGACCAGGAAGAACAGCAGGCCGGTGATGAGGCCGTGGGCGATGTTGGCGAACAGGGCGCCGTTCACGCCGGTCGGGGTCATGGTGGCGATGCCGAGCAGGACGAAGCCCATGTGGCCGACGGAGGAGTAGGCGATCAGCCGCTTGAGGTCGCCCTTGGCACCCTGCTTGGCGAGGGCCAGGCAGGCCAGGGACCCGTAGATGATCCCGACGACGGCGAGCGCGGCGAGGTACGGCGCGAAGACCCGGAACCCGTCCGGCGCCACCGGCAGCAGGATGCGCACGAACCCGTACGTGCCCATCTTGAGCAGGACACCGGCCAGCAGGACCGAGCCGACGGTCGGCGCGGCGGTGTGGGCGTCGGGCAGCCAGCTGTGCAGCGGCCACATCGGCGTCTTGACCGCGAGCCCGAGCCCGATCGCCAGAACGGCGATGACCTGCACGGTTGTGGTCAGCGACCGGCCGTTGTCAGTGGCGAGTGCCACCATGTCGAATGTGCCCGACTTGATCCCGATCAGGAGCAGGCCGAGCAGCATGACGACGGAGCCGAGCAGCGTGAACAGGATGAACTTCCACGCGGCGCGGGTCCGGCCCTCGCCGCCCCAGCGGGCGATGAGGAAGTACATCGGGATGAGCACGGTCTCGAAGGCGAGGAAGAAGAGCAGCAGGTCGAGGACGGCGAAGGTCGCGAGGGTGCCGCACTCGAGCAGGAGCAGCAGGGCGACGAAGGCCTTCGGGGAGCCGCCCGGGGGTGTCTTGAAGTACGAGTAGAGCGCGCACAGGAAGGTCAGCAGCGCGGTCAGGACCAGAAGGGGGAGCGAGATGCCGTCGATGCCGAGGTGGATCCGCACGTCGAGTGCGGGGATCCAGCTGATGTCGGTCTGGGCCTGCATCTTCGACGGATGGCCGTGGTCGAAGCCGAGCGCGAGGACGATCGCGGCGAGCAGGATCACGCCGGTCACGGTCACGCCGTGCCGCAGCACGGCCTGCTCGGGCGACTTCCCCTTCAGTCCGGGCGGGGCCGGGAGGAGAGCGGCGGCGGCCCCGAGGAGCGGGCCGACGACGATGAATGCCAGAAGAACCCGCATCACGGACTCGTTGATATCGATCACGCCTGCTCACGCTCCCGTGGCGACGAGGAGGACGGCGACCGTCAGGACGACGGTGCCGGCGAGCAGCGCGCTCACATAGGTCTGGACGTTGCCGGTCTGGGCGCGTCGTACGGCGGACCCCAGCAGCCGGGGCAGTGCTGCCGCCACGCCGACGTAGGTGTCGACGACGGCGCTGTCGAGGAACCGGACGAGGCTCGCCGCGGCCTGGACCGGGCGGACGAACAGCGCCCCGTACACGGCGTCCAGGTGGAAGCCGTCGGCCGCGTGCCGGTACAGCGGGCCGAGCAGCAGCCGGCCGGGGTCGGGCGCGTGGGCGAGGTCGCGGTAGGCCGGCTCGTGGTCGGCGAGGGCGTGCGCCTCGACCAGGCTCGCGTCGCCCTCCGGGTGCGCGGCGGCCTCGCCCTTCAGGTGCTCCCACGCGAAGGAGGGCGCGGGCCCTGCCGGGACACGGGCGGCGAGGGCGCGGGTGCGCTGCCAGGCGCCGTACAGAAGGAGCCCGCCGACCACGGCGAGGCCCGTACCGAGGATGGAGGTGAGCGGCGTCGGCGCCAGGTCGCGGCCGTCGAACCAGCCGGGCAGCAGGCGGAAGGCCAGCCCACCGAACGCCAGGGACGGCACGGCGAGCACCCACAGCACCACGGTCATCTGCGCCGGCTGCCGGCCGTGGTCCGGGGCTTCGGCGCCCCGGCCGTGGAAGGCCAGCAGCCACAGCCGGGTGGCGTACGCGGCGGTGAGCAGGGCGGTGACCAGGCCGGCGACGAGGACGATCCAGCCGGCTGCGCCGGGTGCGTGGTCGGTGTGGCCGGTGGCGACGTGCTCGGCGGCGCCGAGGACGGACTCCTTGGAGAAGAACCCGCTGAACGGCGGGATCGCGGCGAGCGCGAGCAGCGCCACGGTCATCGTCCAGAAGGCGTCCGGGACACGGTCGCGCAGGTGGCTCATGCGGGACATGGCGGCCAGCGAGTTGGTGCCGGCGGCGTGGATGATCACGCCGGCCGCGAGGAACAGCAGCGCCTTGAAGGCGCCGTGGGACAGGAGGTGGAAGACGGCGGCACCGCGGTCGCCGACGGCGAGGGCGCCGGTCATGTAGCCGAGCTGGCCGATCGTCGAGTAGGCGAGGACGCGCTTGATGTCGTCCTGGGCGAGCGCGGCGAGGGCGGAGCCGGCCATCGTGACGGCGGCCATGACGGCGAGGACCACCATCGCGGCCCGGGAGGCCTCGAAGACCGGGAGGAGACGGGCGACGAAGTAGACACCGGCGGCGACCATCGTCGCGGCGTGGATCAGCGCGGAGACGGGCGTCGGGCCCGCCATCGCGTCGGGGAGCCACGTGTGCAGCGGGAACTGCGCCGACTTGCCGGCCACGCCCGCGAGCAGCAACAGGGCGACCAGGGTCGGGTGGTGGAGTCCGCCGCTCGCGACGGCGTCCAGGACGCGGGTGACGCGGAACGATCCGGCGTCGGTGCCCAGGGCGAACAGGCCGATGAGGAACGGCACGTCACCGAGCTTGGTGACCAGGAAGGCCTTGAGGGAGGCGGCGCGCGCCTCCGGGGTCTCCCAGTAGTGGCCGACGAGGAAGTAGGAGCAGATGCCCATGACTTCCCAGCCGACCAGCAGCACGATCAGGTCGCCCGAGTAGACGACCAGGAGCATCGCGGAGGTGAACAGGGAGACGAGGGCCGCGTAGGAGGGGTAGCGCGGGTCGTCGCGGAGGTAGCCCGTGGAGTAGATCTGCACGCAGGTCGCGACGAGGGCGACCAGGACGGCGACGAGCGCGGCGAAGCCGTCGATGTGCAGGGCCAGCTCGATGGGCACCGAGCCGGTGGGTGTCAGCAGGGTGTGGGCGTCGACGGCCGGGCCGCCGCCCTGGCGGACGGCGACGAGCGCGGCCAGCACCAGCGCGGCCAGGGCGGGCAGCACGGCGAGCGGGCGGACGAGTCCGGGGGCGGTGCGGCCCAGGAGCAGGCCGGCCACGGCGCCCAGGAAGGGCAGGAGGGGGACGAGGACGGCGAGGTGGGTCGTGGTCACGCGGTGGCCTCAGCCTTCTCGGCCGCGAGGGTGCCGGGGCCGCCGGTGTCGGGGCCGCCGGTGTCGTCGCCGTGGCCCTCGGCGGTGTCGCGGAGCTTGTCGATGTCGGAGGTGCCGCGGTTGCGGTACACGGCGAGGACGATCGCGAGGCCGATGCCGATCTCGGCGGCGGCGATGGCGATCGTGAAGAGGGTCAGCGCCTGGCCGGAGTGCAGGGTGTCCCGGGCGGCGCGGCTGAGCCAGACGTCGAAGGCGACCAGGTTGAGGTTGACGGCGTTGAGCATCAGCTCGACCGACATCAGGACCAGGATCGCGTTGCGGCGGGCGAGGACGCCGTACAGGCCGGTGCAGAAGAGGAGGGCGGAGAGGACGGCGGGGTAGGCGAGGTGCATCAGCGGGCGCCTTCCTTCTCGCCGGGGGTGGTCGCGGGGGCCGGGGTGCCGGGGGGTTCCGTGTCGGCCTTCGCCTTGCGGGACAGGACGATGGCGCCGACCAGGGCCGCGAGGAGGAGGACGGAGAGGGCCTCGAAGGGCAGCACCCAGTTCTGGAAGAGGCTCGCGCCGGTGACCTTCGTCGTGCCGGCGGGGGGACCGCTCAGGTCGATCCAGGTGGTGCGGAACGCGTCGACGACCACCCAGACCAGGCAGCCGGAGGCGGCGAGCGCGACGACGAGGGCGACCGGGCGGTTGCCGGAGTCGGCGTCCGGGGAGCGGCCGATCGGCGCCCGGGTGAGCATCAGACCGAACAGGAGGAGGACGACGACGGAGCCGACGTAGATGAGGACCTGCACCCAGGCGATGAACTCGGCGGTGAGCAGCAGGTACTCGACAGCCAGGCCGCCGAGCGTGACCACCAACCACAGGGCGGCGTGCACCAGCTGCCGGGTGGTGACGGTGACGAGCGCGGCGCCGAAGGTGACCAGGCCGACGAGCAGGAAGGCGATCTCGACGCCGGTCGGGGAGAGGAAGCCGTGCTGTGCGGCGGCGAGGCTCAGGGTCGGGTTCGAGGTCAGGGTTGGGGTCAGGGTGGGGGTCAGGGTCGGGGCAAGGTTCACGACTCCCCCTCCTGGTCCGGTGCGTTCTGTTCCTGTGCTGCCTGCGTTTCCTGTGCCCGTGCCTCGGCCTGGGCGGCGGCCTGCTTCTCGGCGGATTTGCGGGCGGCCGCGATCTCCTTGGGTTCCTCCGAGCCGGGGTCCAGGGCGGGCGGGGCGGGGACGGTCCACATCCACTCGCGCAGCTTGTCGCGCTCGTGGGTGAGGTCGTGGATGTCGGTCTCGGCGTACTCGAACTCCGGGGACCAGAACAGCGCGTCGAAGGGACAGACCTCGATGCAGATACCGCAGTACATGCACAGGGAGAAGTCGATGGCGAACCGGTCGAGGACGTTGCGGCTGCGCTCGCGGCCACCGGGGGTGGCGGCCGGGACGGTCTCCTTGTGGGAGTCGATGTAGATGCACCAGTCCGGGCACTCGCGGGCGCAGAGCATGCAGACCGTGCAGTTCTCCTCGAACAGGCCGATGACGCCCCGGGTCCGGGGCGGCAGGTCGGGCTGGACGTCGGGGTACTGCTCGGTGCCGTGCTTCCTCGTCATCGTGCGCAGGGTGACGGCGAGGCCCTTGGCGAGACCGCTGCCGGGGATGCGGGGCCGGGTGGGCGGGAGCGACGCGGCCATCAGGAGATCACCACCTTCACGATGCCGGTGAGGGCGATCTGGGCGAGGGAAAGGGGGACGAGGAGGGTCCAGGAGAGCTTCTGGAGCTGGTCCTCGCGCAGGCGGGGGTAGGTGACGCGGAGCCAGATGACGACGAAGGCGAGGATCGCGGTCTTCAGCAGGGTCCACAGCCAGCCCAGGCCGTCCGTGCCCCAGGGGCCGTGCCAGCCGCCCAGGAAGAGGACGGTGGTCAGGCCGCACAGGACGACGATGCCGGCGTACTCGGCGAGCAGGAACAGCGCGAAGCGCAGGCCCGTGTACTCGGTGTACGCGCCGAAGATGATCTCCGAGTCGGCGACCGGCATGTCGAAGGGCGGGCGCTGCAGCTCGGCGAGGCCGGCCACGAAGAACACGAGCGCGCCGGCGATCTGCCAGGGCACCCACCACCAGTGGAAGGCGTGCAGGATGCCGGGCAGGGAGACCGTGCCGGCCGCCATGGCGACGGAGGCCGCGGCGAGCAGCATCGGGAGTTCGTAGGCGAGCAGCTGGGCGGCCGTGCGCAGGCCGCCGAGCAGGGAGAACTTGTTCGCGCTCGCCCAGCCGGCCATCAGCGAGCCGAGCACGCCGACGCCCATCACGGCGAGGACGAAGAAGACGCCCGCGTCCAGGACCTGGCCGACCGCCCCCTCGCTCGGACCGATCGGGATCGCCAGCAGCACGAGCAGGTAGGGCAGCAGGGCCACGGCGGGGGCGAGCTGGAAGATGCGGCGGTCGGCGCCCGCCGGGACCACGTCCTCCTTCTGCGCGAACTTCACGCCGTCGGCGATGAGCTGGGCCCAGCCGTGGAACCCGCCCGCGTACATCGGCCCCAGGCGGCCCTGCATGTGGGCCATCACCTTGTGCTCGGTCTGACCGACGATCAGCGGGAAGGTGAGGAACACGACGAACACGAGCAGGAGTCGCAGGGCGACGTCCAACACGCCGTTCACTGCCGGCCTCCTGTGGGGTCGTCGGGGGTGTCGGGGGCCTCGGGGGCCGGTGCCGCGGCATCGGTCGCGGGCTCCGTGGGACGCGGAGATTCCGGTTCCGGACCCCCTGCGTCAGATGCCTCCGGAGATGCCTCTGGAGGTGCCTCCGGTTGGTCGAACGCCGGGCGCGCGTGGTGCCAGGGGGCGTCCGAGCCGCGCGGTCGCGTGTCGGGGCGGGCGGCGCCCTCCGGTTCGGCCGGCGTCGGTTCCGCGGCCTCGGCACGCTGCGAGGCCGAGCCGCCCGAGGCGCCGCGGGCACGGCGCGTGGGGGCGGGCGCCGGTGTCGGTGTCGGCGTCGGCTCCATGGGCGTACCCGTCTGGCCGACCGAACCCTGACTCGCCGAGCCCTGGCTCGCCGAACCCTGGCTCGCCGAGCCCTCCGCCGCCGTGCGCGCACGGCGTACCGGACGCTCCCCCGCCGCTCCCGCCGCTCCCGCCGCCCGCGCGGGGCGTTCGCCGGCGGCGCGGCCCGCGCCTCTGGCCGGGCGGGCCGGGGCGGGGGGCAGCTGGCCCTTGAGGGGCCCCCACTCGTTCGGGTCGGGGACGCCGGGCGGCAGCATCTGGCGGCGCTTCGGGCCGCCGTGGTCGGATTCGCCGGGCTCCTTGGCGCCGGGCCACGCCTTGGCCACGCGCGCGGCGAGGACGAAGTCCTTGCGCAGGGGGTGGCCCTCGAAGGTCTCCGGGAGGAGGAGGTGGTCGAGGCCCGGGTGGCCCTCGAAGCCGACGCCGAACATCTCGTGGGTCTCGCGCTCGTGCCAGCCCGCGCCGGCGTAGACGCCGACGGCGGACGGCAGCACCGGCGCCTCGTGCGGGACCGTCGTACGCAGCAGCAGGCGGCGGACCGGGTGCAGGGCGACGACGTGGGCGCAGACGCGGAAGCCCGTGCCCGGCTCGTCGACCGCGCTCAGCCAGTCGAAGTAGGTGCAGGACAGGGTCGTACGGGCCGTCTCCAGGGCGGTGAGCCAGGAGGACGGCGGGACGTCCACGGTCAGGACGTCGTACGACTCCTCGGCCGTGGCGTCCGGGCCGAAGAGTTCCTCGGCGGGGGCGGGCAGCCAGCCGACCGTGGTCATCGCGCGTCTCCCTCCGCGGAGGCGGAACCGGGAGTGGAACCGGAGTCGGAACCGGGAGCGGCCGGGGGCTTCACCAGGCCGCTCGTCAGAGCGGCGGCCGACGGCCGGGCGGCCGTCCCGTGGCCGTAGCGCTCGCCCAGGGACTCGTCGGCGATCTTCTCCTGGAGCTTGAGGATGCCCTGGAGCAGTGCCTCGGGGCGCGGCGGGCAGCCGGGGACGTACACGTCGACCGGGATGATCTGGTCCACGCCCTTGGTGACGGAGTACGAGTCCCAGTAGGGGCCGCCGCAGTTGGAGCAGGCGCCGAAGGAGATGACGTACTTGGGCTCGGGCATCTGCTCGTACAGGCGCTTCACGGCGGGGGCCATCTTGTCCGTGACCGTGCCGGAGACGATCATCAGGTCGGCCTGCCGGGGGCCCGGCGCGAAGGGGATCACACCGAGGCGGATGAAGTCGTGCCGGGCCATCGACGCGGCGATGAACTCGATCGCGCAGCAGGCGAGGCCGAAGTTGAAGACCCAGAGCGAGTAGCGGCGGCCCCAGTTCAGGACGACCTTCATCGGCTCCGGGGCGAGCCGGGCGAGCGTGCCGAGCCTCTTCGGCTCGGGAAGCGGCACGGGCTCCGGGACCACAGGTGCCGCGCTCACGGGCTCCGAGACAGACGGGTTCACGTCCATGTCAGGACGCCCTTCTTGTAGGCGTACAGCAGGCCCACGGCGAGGAAGCCCAGGAAGAGGAACATCTCCACCAGGGTCGTCGCGCCGTAGCCGGGGGCGGCGTAGACCGTCGCCCAGGGGAAGAGGAAGACGGAGTCGACCGCGAAGATCACGTACAGGAAGGCGTAGACGTAGTAGCGGACCTGGGTGTGGGCCCAGCCCTCGCCGACGGGGTCGACGCCGCACTCGTAGGTCAGGAGTTTCTCGGGGGTGGGCACGACGGGCCGCAGCAGGCGCCCCGCGCCGAAGGCGACCGCGACGAACAGCACGCCGATGACGGCGAGCAGCCCCACGACCGAGTAGGACCCGAAATAGCCGGCCGCGACGTCCGCCGCGGCGACCGTCGGGTTCCCAGGCGTCTCCCGCACCGTCCGTTCCTCGCTCTCCGACCTCGCTCCGACCTCGTCACCATGGTGAATCACGTGAGGTGGACGTGATTCGAGGATCTGTACGCACGGGAGTCTAGGCCCTGTTAAAGGGGCGGTAAGCAGGCCGTCACGGGGTGAGACGCGGGGAGCGTGGGCAGGGTGGGGTTTTCCCCAGGTGCGGAAGGCGGCGGACCGCATGGCGCGACGGGTGCCGGGCACGGCAGGCTGACCGGTATGACCGCTCCCACCTCCGGCGACAGCCGGCCCGACACCACCGGAGGCCGTACCGACGCCACCGGCAGCCGTACCGATGCCACCGGAGGCCGTACCGACGGCTTCGATCACCGGACCGACGGCTTCGGTCACCGTACCGACGGCTTCGATCACCGGACCGACCCCGCCGGCCGCCGTGCCGACGGCTCCGGCAGCCATGCCGACGGCTTCGAGCAGCTGCCTCCGGCGCGGTTCGCCTTCGACGCGTCCACCTGGAAGGAGATCGCGCATCTCCTGCTGAACCTGCCGCTGGCCGTGCTCGGCTTCACCTACGTGTTCGCCGTCGTGTTCGTCAGCGGCGTCCTCACCCTCACGGTGATCGGGCTGCCGCTGCTCGCCCTGTGTCTGCTGGGTGCCCGGCAGCTGGGCAAGCTGGAGCGGATCCGGGCGCGGGCGCTGCTCGGGGTGCGCGTGGACGAGCCGACACGGCTGCCGCTCGCCAGGAGCGGCGGGCCGCTGCAGCGGATGTGGCTGGCGCTGAAGGACCCGGTGGCCTGGCGGACGCTGCTGTACGACGTCGTCCGGCTGCCCTGGGGCGTCCTCACCTTCAGTCTGGTGCTGCCGTCGCTGTTCGTGCTGTGGCCGGTGCTGCCGTTCATCGCGCGGGGCCTGTCGAACGTGGACCGGGCGATGGTGCGGGGTCTGCTGTCACCGTCGGACGAGCTGGAGCGCCGTATCGCCGAACTGGAGTCCGATCGCGGGGTCGTGGTGGACACGGCTGCCGCCGATCTGCGCCGGATCGAGCGCGATCTGCACGACGGGGCGCAGGCCCGGCTGGTCAATCTGGCGATGGGGCTGGGCCTGGCGAAGGAGAAGCTGCTGGAGGGGCAGGCCGACGAGCACGTGGCCGCGATGGTGGAGGAGGCGCACGGCGAGGTGAAGCTGGCGCTGCAGGAGCTGCGCGACCTGGCCCGCGGCATCCACCCGGCCGTCCTCACCGACCGCGGCCTGGACGCGGCCCTGTCCTCGGTCGCCTCCCGCTGCACGGTCCCGGTGAAGGTGACCGCGGACCTGCCGTCCCGGCCGGCCGCGGCGATCGAGGGCATCGCCTACTTCACCGTCTCCGAGTTGCTGCAGAACGTCAGCAAGCACAGCGGCGCCCGGTCCGCCGCGGTCGATGTGTGGCGCGCGGAGAACCGGCTGCTCGTCCAGGTCCGCGACGACGGCCACGGCGGCGCGAGCCTGGAGGGCGGAAGCGGGATGCGGGGGCTCGCCGAGCGCCTCGGCGCGGTCGACGGCCTCTTCGTGGTCGACTCCCCGGCCGGCGGCCCGACGGTCGTCACGGCGGAACTGCCGTGGCGGGATCGTACGGACGACACGGACCGTACGGAATAGCCCCGCCATGGCCGGGATCGGGGTGGGGTGGGGATAACCCCCCTGCGAAGACGCCGACGGCCTCCATGGCCCGTGGACCTGCGACGCACGACTCTTGAGGTACGGCGCCACCGCCGCCATGACGAGGGGAACGGGACGACACCGATGGCCATGGAGTCCACGGAGTACGAGCACGGACACGGGTACGAACGCGGGTACGGACGCGGGTACGGGTACGAGCCGGGGCGCCGGTACGAGCGGCGTCACCGGATGCCCGCCGCGCTGCGGGCGCCGCTGGAGGCACGCGCCTGGCGCGAGCTCGGCTACGTCCTGCTGAGCCTGCCGATCTCGATCGTGCTGTTCACCTGGACGGTGACGACGGTGTCGCTCGGCGCGGGCATGCTGGTCACCTTCGTCGGCATCCCGGTGCTCGCGGCGGGGCTGGCCGGCTGCCGGGGCTTCGGCGCGCTGGAGCGGGCCCGCGCGCGCGGCCTGCTGCACCTGGAGGTGGCCGACCCGGAACCGCTGCGGCCGACCCGGTCCGGGGTGTTCGCGTGGATGGGCGCGGTGCTCAAGAGCGGCTCGTCCTGGCGGCACCTGCTGTACGCGCTGCTGCAGTTCCCCTGGGCGGTGTTCTCGTTCTGCGTGGCCGTGACCTTCTGGACGACCGGCTGGACGCTGCTGACGTACCCGCTGTGGTTCTGGGTGTTCCCGATGTACGCCGGGCAGGGCGGTATCCAGCTGTACGGCGACGGGCATCACAGCGTCTACCTGGACAACCCCTTCGAGATCACCGTGACCGCGCTGGTCGGACTCCTCTTCACACTGGCCACGCCGTGGATCGTCCGGGCGCTGACGACCGTGGACGGGTTGCTGGTGCGCGGGCTGCTCGGGCCGTCGCCGCTGTCGGCGCGCGTGGTGGAGCTGGAGTCGGACCGCGGGGTGGTGGTGGACACGGCTGCCGCCGACCTGCGCCGCATCGAGCGCGACCTGCACGACGGGGCGCAGGCCCGGCTGGTCGGCCTGGCGATGGACCTGGGGCTGGCCAAGGAGAAGCTGCGCGAGGACCCGGGGGTGGCCGCGCGGATGGTGGAGGAGGCGCACGGCGAGGTGAAGACCGCGCTGCAGGAGCTGCGCGACCTGGCCCGCGGCATCCACCCGGCCGTCCTCACCGACCGCGGCCTGGACGCGGCCCTGTCCTCGGTCGCCTCCCGCTGCACGGTCCCGGTGAGGGTGGAGGTCGACCTGGCCTCCCGGCCGGCCCCGGCGATCGAGGGCATCGCCTACTTCACCGTCTCCGAGCTGCTGCAGAACATCAGCAAGCACAGCCGGGCCCGGTCCGCCTCGGTGGACGTGTGGCGCGCCGAGGACCGGCTGATGCTCCAGGTCACGGACGACGGCGTGGGCGGCGCGGACACCTCCCTCGGCTCGGGTCTCGCGGGCCTGTCCGGTCGACTGGACGCGGTGGACGGCGTCCTGCTGGTGGACTCCCCGGCGGGCGGCCCCACCCGCGTCAGCGCGGAACTGCCGTGGCGCGGCTGAGCACGGTTCCCCCGTCGCAGCCGAGCAGCGTTCCCACATCGCGGCTGAGCACGGTTCCCCCGTCACGGCCGAGCACGGTTCCCACGTCGCGGCGGCGCCCCGGCGGGAATGCTGGAATGCTGGACCTCCGTACGGGCGGACACCGCCGGAGGATCGGGCAGCGGGGGGCCAGGACATCGTGGCGGACGTGGAGGACAGGGTGCGGGTGGTCATCGCCGAGGACTCGGTGCTGCTCAGGGAGGGCCTGACCCGGCTGCTGACCGACCGCGGGCACGACGTCGTGGCCGGCGTCGGGGACGCGGAGGCGCTGGTCAGGACCATCGCCGACCTGCACGCCAAGGAGGAGCTGCCCGACGTGGTGGTGGCGGACGTGCGGATGCCGCCGACGCACACCGACGAGGGCGTACGGGCCGCCGTACGGCTGCGCAAGGCGCACCCGGGGCTCGGGGTGCTGGTCCTGTCACAGTACGTGGAGGAGCGCTACGCCACCGAACTGCTGGCCGGTTCCAGCCGGGGTGTGGGATATCTGCTCAAGGACCGGGTCGCCGAGGTGCGCGAGTTCGTGGACGCGGTGGTGCGGGTGGCCCGGGGCGGTACGGCGCTGGACCCGGAGGTGGTCGCCCAGCTGCTCGGCCGCAGCCGCAAGCAGGACGTGCTGGCGGGGCTCACCCCGCGCGAGCGCGAGGTGCTGGGGCTGATGGCGGAGGGGCGGACGAACTCGGCCGTCGCGCGGCAGCTGGTGGTCAGTGACGGGGCTGTGGAGAAGCACGTCAGCAACATCTTCCTGAAGCTCGGCCTGGCCCAGAGCGACGGGGACCACCGGCGTGTTCTGGCCGTTCTGACCTACCTGAACTCGTGACGGCCCGACACTGTGTCCGGAAGGACCCGCAACACCGTCATCGGGACACGCGGGGAGCGTCTTCGAGCAATGCTCCGGGGGGCGGGGAAATCATGAGTGGTCAGCATGAGCAGTCGGCATGAATAGTCAGCGCGAAAGGCCGTCACGCGAAACGTCTCACAATCCCGTCCATCACGCGGATGGCCCCGGGAAGCCGACCCCGGCGACGTAGGGTTGATGTTGGGATGGTCCGTGGGACGGCCATGCCGGAACAGCCGCCTCGAAGGAGGTCCAGTTCAGTGACCAGCCAGGTCAGCAGCCCAGCGGAGCAGACCGACGGAACCGTCGTGGGAGAGCAGCGCAAACCGGGCGGAGCGAAGGACGTGCGGCGCCTGGACCGGGTGATCATCCGGTTCGCGGGGGACTCGGGCGACGGCATGCAGCTCACCGGTGACCGGTTCACCTCGGAAACCGCGACCTTCGGCAACGACCTTTCCACGCTGCCGAACTTCCCTGCCGAGATCCGGGCTCCCGCCGGCACCCTGCCGGGTGTCTCCTCGTTCCAGCTCCACTTCGCCGACCACGACATCCTCACCCCGGGCGACGCGCCGAACGTGCTGGTCGCGATGAACCCGGCCGCTCTGAAGGCCAACATCGGTGATCTGCCGCGCGGCGCCGAGATCATCGTCAACACGGACGAGTTCAGCAAGCGCGCCCTGCAGAAGGTGGGATACGGGCAGTCCCCGCTGGAGGACGGCTCGCTGGACGGCTACAACCTCCATCCGGTGCCGCTGACCACGCTCACCGTCGAGGCGCTGAAGGAGTTCTCGCTCTCCCGCAAGGAGGCCGAGCGCAGCAAGAACATGTTCGCGCTGGGTCTGCTGAGCTGGATGTACCACCGGCCGACCGAGGGCACCGAGAAGTTCCTGGCCGGCAAGTTCGCCAAGAAGCCGGACATCGCGGCGGCCAACATCGCCGCGTTCCGGGCGGGCTGGAACTTCGGCGAGACGACCGAGGACTTCGCGGTCTCCTACGAGGTCGCCCCCGCCTCGAAGGCGTTCCCGCCGGGGCTCTACCGCAACATCTCCGGCAACCTGGCCCTGGCCTACGGCCTGGTCAGCGCGTCCCGGCAGGCGGACCTGCCGCTGTTCCTCGGCTCGTACCCGATCACCCCGGCCTCGGACATCCTGCACGAGCTGAGCAAGCACAAGAACTTCGGTGTGCGGACGTTCCAGGCCGAGGACGAGATCGCGGGCATCGGCGCGGCGCTGGGCGCGGCGTTCGGCGGCTCCCTCGCGGTGACGACGACGTCCGGTCCGGGTGTGGCGCTCAAGTCGGAGACCATCGGGCTCGCCGTCTCCCTGGAGCTGCCCCTGCTGGTGATCGACATCCAGCGCGGCGGCCCCTCGACGGGCCTGCCGACCAAGACCGAGCAGGCGGACCTGCTGCAGGCGATGTACGGCCGCAACGGCGAGGCGCCGGTCCCGGTGATCGCGCCGAAGACCCCGGCGGACTGCTTCGACGCCGCTCTGGAGGCGGCCCGGATCGCGCTGACGTACCGCACGCCGGTGTTCCTGCTCTCCGACGGCTATCTGGCCAACGGCTCCGAGCCGTGGCGGATCCCCGACCTGGACGAGCTGCCCGACCTGCGCGTCCAGTTCGCCCAGGGTCCCAACCACACGCTGGAGGACGGCACCGAGGTCTTCTGGCCGTACAAGCGGGACCCGCAGACGCTGGCCCGGCCGTGGGCGGTCCCGGGCACGCCCGGTCTGGAGCACCGCATCGGCGGCATCGAGAAGCAGGACGGCACGGGCAACATCTCGTACGACCCGGCCAACCACGACTTCATGGTCCGCACCCGCCAGGCCAAGATCGACGGCATCGCCGTCCCCGACCTCACGGTCGACGACCCGGACGCGGCGCACACCCTGGTCCTGGGCTGGGGCTCGACGTACGGCCCGATCACGGCGGCGGTACGACGGCTGCGCAAGGCCGGCGAGTCCATCGCCCAGGCCCATCTGCGCCACCTCAACCCCTTCCCCGCCAACCTCGGCGAGGTCCTCGGGGGCTACGACAAGGTGATCGTGCCCGAGATGAACCTCGGGCAGCTCGCCACCCTGGTCCGGGCGAAGTACCTGGTCGACGCCCGCTCCTACAACCAGGTCAACGGCATGCCGTTCAAGGCGGAACAGCTCGCCGCCGCGCTCAAGGAGGCCATCGATGACTGACGCCACCAACGGGCTGCTGCAGCTGGTTCCCAAGGCCGAGGCCAAGCAGTCGATGAAGG
Organism: Streptomyces sp. NPDC048297; assembly: GCF_043201585.1. Classification (NCBI taxonomy): domain Bacteria; kingdom Bacillati; phylum Actinomycetota; class Actinomycetes; order Kitasatosporales; family Streptomycetaceae; genus Streptomyces; species Streptomyces sp. NPDC048297. Next base: position 179,602 of record NZ_JBICZA010000005.1, on the reverse strand, counting down.
ACTTCAAGTCCGACCAGGAGGTGCGCTGGTGCCCCGGCTGCGGTGACTACGCGATCCTGGCCGCCGTCCAGGGGTTCATGCCGGAGCTGGGCCTGGCGAAGGAGAACATCGTCTTCGTCTCCGGCATCGGCTGCTCCTCCCGCTTCCCGTACTACATGAACACCTACGGGATGCACTCCATCCACGGCCGCGCGCCCGCCATCGCGACCGGCCTGGCGTCCTCCCGGCGGGACCTGAGCGTATGGGTGGTCACCGGTGACGGCGACGCGCTGTCCATCGGCGGCAACCACCTCATCCACGCCCTGCGCCGCAACGTCAACCTCAAGATCCTGCTGTTCAACAACCGGATCTACGGCCTGACGAAGGGGCAGTACTCCCCCACCTCCGAGGTCGGCAAGATCACCAAGTCGACGCCGATGGGCTCGCTGGACGCGCCGTTCAACCCGGTGTCGCTGGCGCTCGGCGCGGAGGCCTCCTTCGTCGCCCGCACCATCGACTCCGACCGCAAGCACCTCACCGAGGTGCTGCGCGCGGCGGCCGACCACCCGGGCACGGCGCTGATCGAGATCTACCAGAACTGCAACATCTTCAACGACGGCGCCTTCGACGCCCTCAAGGACAAGCAGCGGGCCGAGGACGCGCTGATCCGGCTGGAGCACGGGCAGCAGATCCGCCTCGGCGCCGACGGGGCGCGCGGTGTCGTGCGCGACCGGCAGAGCGGTGATCTGAGGGTGGTGACCGTGACGCCGGAGAACGAGGCGGACGTCCTCGTCCACGACGCGCACGCCGCCTCCCCCACCACCGCGTTCGCCCTGTCGCGGCTGGCGGACCCCGACACCCTGCACCAGACGCCGATCGGGGTCTTCCGCTCGGTCGAGCGGCCCGTCTACGACACGGCGATGACCGAGCAGCTCGACACCGCCGTCGAACAGCACGGCAAGGGCGACCTGGCCACGCTGCTGGCGGGCGGGGACACCTGGACGGTCATCGGCTGAGGTCCGCGAGCCGGTAGCGTCCGACGATCACGAGGCCCGGGACTGGATTTCCCGGGCCTCGTCGTATGCCCGGCGGGCCTGCTCCACGTCGTCCATGCGCTCGTGCGTCCACCTGGCCAGCGCCCGCACCTGCTCCGCCGCCTCACGGCCGAGACCGGTCAGGGAGTAGTCGACGCGGGGCGGGATGACCGGCTTGGCATCGCGGTGGACCAGTCCGTCGCGTTCCAGGGTCTGCAGGGTCTGGGCGAGCATCTTCTCGCTGACCGGCCGGCCGCCGCTCGCGCCGACGGCGCGCCGCAACTCGCTGAAGCGGTGACCGCGGTCGAGCAGCTCGATCAGCACGAGGACACCCCAGCGGCTGGTCACATGCTCCAGCACGAGCCGGTACGGGCACATGGCCTCGGCCTCGGCCTCGAAGGACACCACCGACTTGCTTACCGTCACGCCAGTACCTTACTTCAAAGTGGGTACTTTCGCTCAGTAAGCGCTCCTCCTAGGGTTGGCGGCATCGGACCTCACAAGGAGAACGCGCATCATGAGCATCGTCGTCACCGGAGCCACGGGACATCTCGGCCGCCACGTCGTGGAGCAGCTGCTGGAGAAGGTTCCGGCGGAGCGGATCACCGCCGTCGTGCGCGACCAGGCGAAGGCCGCGGACTTCGCCGCCCGCGGGGTGAGGCTCGCCGTCGCCGACTACAACGCGCCCGGGACCTTCGACGGCCTCTTCTCCGCCGGCGACAAGGTCCTGCTGATCTCCGGCAACGAGTTCGACAAGGGCCGCGCGCACCAGCACCGGGTCGTCATCGACGCCGCGAAGGCGGCCGGCGTGGCACTGCTGGCGTACACCAGCGCCCCGGGCAGCCTGAGGGCCGCGCTCGCGGACGACCACCGGGGCACCGAGGAGGCGCTGCTCGCCTCCGGTCTGCCCTACAGCCTGCTGCGCAACGGCTGGTACCACGAGAACTACACCGAGAACCTGGCTCCCGTGCTGGAGCACGACGCGGTCGTCACCGCCGCGGGCGAGGGCCGGATCTCCTCCGCCGCCCGCGGCGACTACGCCGCCGCCGCGGTCGCCGTGCTCACCGGCGAGGGCCACGAGAACACGACGTACGAGCTGGGCGGCGACGAGGCGTGGAGCTTCGCCGAGTACGCGGCCGAGCTGAGCCGGCAGACCGGCCGGGAGATCGCCCTGAACGCCGTCACCGGCGAGGTCATGCGGGGCATCCTCACCGGCGCCGGGGTGCCCGCGCCGTTCGCCGAGATCCTCGTCGGGGTGGACGCCTCGATCGAGAAGGGCGAGCTGGTCGTCTCCACCGGCGACCTCTCCCGCCTGGCGGGCCGCCCGACCACCCCGCTGCGCGAAGCCGTGGCGGCAGCGCTCAAGGGCTGAGGGCAGGGACTGGGCGTACTGAGCGCACGGACCGAGCGCACGGGCTGAGCATGCTGAGCGCACGGGCTGTTACTCAATGGCCGAACCGCCTGCTCAGCACGCCTTTCCGGACTGTCATGACCGTATAGCGGTACGGACATGACAGACCGGGGTGCTCGGCGCTACCTTCTTACCCGCGTGCCTGGTAGCGAAAAGGAGGGGCCCATGGCCGGGATGTCCAAGGGAGAACACCGGATAGGCCTGCTGAACGGCTTCGCCGCGTACGGCATGTGGGGGCTGGTCCCCCTGTTCTGGCCGCTGCTGAAGCCCGCGGGCGCGGCCGAGGTCCTGGCCCACCGGATGGTCTGGTCCCTCGCCTTCGTCGCCGTCGCCCTGCTCTTCGTACGGCGCTGGGCCTGGGCCGGGGAGCTGCTGCGCCAGCCCAAGCGCCTCGGGCTCGTCGCGCTCGCCGCCGGTGTCATCACCGTGAACTGGGGCGTCTACATCTGGGCCGTGAACGCCGGCCACGTCGTCGAGGCGTCCCTCGGGTACTTCATCAACCCGCTGGTGACCATCGCGATGGGCGTGCTGATCCTCAAGGAACGGCTGCGGCGCCTGCAGTGGGTCGCCGTCGGCGTCGGTGTCGCCTCCGTCGTCGTCCTGACCGTCGGCTTCGGCCGCCCGCCGTGGATCTCCTTGTGCCTCGCCCTCTCCTTCGCCACGTACGGCCTGGTGAAGAAGAAGGTCGCCCTCGGCGGCGTCGAGTCGCTGGCCGCCGAGACCGCGATCCAGTTCCTGCCCGCCCTCGGCTACCTTCTCTGGCTCTCCGCGCACGGCGGGGCCACCTTCACGAGCGAGGGTCCGGGGCACGCGGCCCTGCTCGCCTCGACCGGCATCGTCACCGCCCTGCCCCTGGTCTGCTTCGGCGCCGCCGCGATCCGGGTCCCGCTGTCCACCCTGGGCCTGCTCCAGTACCTGGCCCCGGTCTTCCAGTTCGTCCTCGGCATCCTCTACTTCCACGAGGCCATGCCCCCCGAGCGCTGGGCGGGCTTCGCCCTGGTGTGGCTGGCCCTGATCCTGCTGACCTGGAGCGCGATGCAGTCGGCGAGGCGGGCCCGCGGAACGAGGGGCCCGCTGCCCGCTCCCCGCACGGAGGCGACGGATTCGGCCACCGTGGACGCCTGAACCCGCGAGGCCACGCCCGCAGCCCCGGGATGCGGGCGGCCTCGGTACGTTGACCGCATGACGACACACACGCCCGCCGAGGCGCCGGCCCCTCTGCACTGGAAGCTCGTCGTCGACGCCGTCGACCCGCATGCGCAGGCCGATTTCTGGGCCGCCGCGCTGCGCTACACGGCCGAGGACAACGGTGCGCTCGTCGAGCGGCTGTTGTCCGTGGGGGCGCTGTCGGCGGAGGCCACCGTCGAACACCACGGCCGTCCCGCCTTCCGTGACCTGATCGCCGTACGGCATCCCGAGGATCCGTACGACCCGGACACCGGCACCGGCCTCGGGCGGCGGCTGCTGTTCCAGCGGGTGCCGGAGGGGATTCGTAGCGAAGACGTAACCATGGCGCAGCCCCCGACTGTGCGCCTTGCCGCATAGCCGGGGGCCGTTGCCCGTCCCGTCGGGGGAGGCGGGGCGGGGGTCTGGCAGTGCTGCCCTTGCGCCTCGCAGCGCCCCGGAGCGGCAGCCTTCGGGTGGTGGTGCTAGGCGCCCTGTATGGCGCCCTGGGCGTTGTCCTGCTCGGCGTACGGGTTGCCGTCGGCGGGGGTGACTCGCCAGAAGGTTTCCGCCGTCGCCTTGAACTGACGGTGCGTCGGATTCAGGCCCGTGTGCTTCAGCGCCCAGACCTCAACTGGCAAGCGCTCATTGTCAGTTGGCTGTGCCTGTGCCCCGCAGGTGATGCACTCGGCCGAGTAGATGCCCGACGGGGCGCCCTCGCCGGTTTCGGCGCCCAGCGTCCATTCAGCCGCTTTGATCAACGCGCGCATCACACTTCCCCCCTACTGCGTCGGTTTGCTTCGGTCACAAGGGCGTGCATCCGGCTACGGCTGCCGGGCGCGGTGCAGCGCGGGCATTCGCACATCGGGTACCGGCTGGAAAAGTCCGGCGCCTCCGACGGCTCCACAGTGTGTTTGCCGCGCACCTGCGTACGGGCGCCGGTTTCCGGATTGATCCGGTAGACCTCGATCGTCATCACTGGACGCGCCCCCAGGGGTCCGCATGGGCGCCTGCCCGGCTGCTCCGGGGCGCTCCGCCGTGCGCGCCGACGTAGGGCCGGACAAGAGGCCCCGTGGGCTCCCATGCCTCCTCCGCCTCCCAGTCGCGCGGCGGGGGGAACCACTCGGCGCGTGCCTGCGGCTGAGGCGGATACGGGGTCCCTGCGTGCCGCTCCGCGCGGCGCCTGCGGGCAACGACCAGCCGCGCACCCCAGACGTCGGCCGTAGGACGCCTGCGGGGCGCCGGGGGTGCGGCGGGAGGTGTGTAGGCACTGCTGTGCTTGCCGGGGGTACGTCGCCCTAACAGAACTCTCATCACCCATACGAGCGGGTGTGGTACGAATCGCATGTCGGTCTGCTCCTATCAGATCGGCCACGCCCCGGGACCGTCGTGAGCGGTCGCCGGGGTCTTCGTGGTCTTCGACCGTAGGAGCGGCGAGAAGGAGACAGGGGCACAGATTGTGCCCCTGCCGTCATGCAGCCAACAGACCGATCTTTACCGCGAGTTCGGATGCGCGGCGGCGACGGGCCGGATCTTTGGACTCGGCCTCTTCCAGGACGATGCGCTTCGCGTATCCGTTGTACTTGATCGTTTCCGGTGCCGCCTCGTGTGCCTTCTCCAGCGTGGCGAGGGCGACGTCAGGTTGCCCATCGAGTTGGTAGCCACGGGCCTCTTCGATGCGGTGGCGGGCTCGTCGAGGCCTTGACTTGATCGTGACGGCGTCTGCGGCGGCGGCCTGCCGGACCGACTCGCCGCCCTGCCGTAGTTCCACGGCCACGGTGACCGCGTGTGCGCCCATGATGGCGCGGGAGAACGACGTCACGGGGTGGTAGTAGTCGTCAGGGAGCCGCTGAGCCATGGCGCGCGCCTGGTCCCAGTACCGCCATGCCGTGCCGGTCTCTGCCCTCCGGGCAGCGGTGTATCCAGCCTCGAAGGTGAGGGCACCGGTGATGGCGAGGACATTGTCTGAGGCATCGGGCAGGAGCGGTTCGAGATACGCCAGGGTCTCCAGATTGATCGCGTCGGCAGCGTCGAAGTGCGCGGGCCCCGCGTCGCGGTGTGCCTGCGCGGCCAGCCACGCGGCCACCCCGATAGCGTGCGGATCCTCGGACTCCTGGGCAGCGATCAGACCCCGCTCGGCGACACGCCACAACAGGGCGGCGTCCGGCTGATAGGCCACGAAGAACTGAGACAGCGAATAGACCTCGGCGAGCACAGCCTGAGCCGCCCTGCGATCCGGGGCGGACTCGGCCTGCCGCACGGCGAGTTGAGCATCCCGGATCAGGTCCGGCAGCAACGCGCCGATCACCTCGCGGTGGTTGGGTGCCTCGTGCCGGGCCTTCCAGGCTCGGGCAAGCCTCGCTTGAAGGTGCGCAGCCGGGGGCGCCTCGTGCTGCGTCGTAAGCGGGAAGGCATCCACAGCGGCTTTGACCGCAGCGAGGCGAGGGTGACCGGGGCCGCTGAACAGGTCGACATGCACGGACTGGTTGCCGGTGAGATCCGACAGGTCACGGACACGCAGCAACTCGGCAATGTGCAGGATCGTCTCCAGCTTGGGCGTCTTCAGACGTCCGGTCTCGACGCCCTTGACCCAGGATCCGGACTTGCCGAGCAACCCGCCCAACTGGTCGCGTGTCATGCCCTTGCGGGTTCGCAGCATCTGTAGGCGCTGGCCGAAGACCAGCGGATCGGCATACGGGTCCGGGGTAGGTTCTTCAGACGGCACGGCCTTGCCCCTCTCTGAACAGCTCGACACTGTCAGGGTATGGGGCAAGGCCGCTCTCGTGTGAGCGTCCCGCCGTACGCCCTACTCGTCCTCTGTGATCAGAACGTTGGCGTGACCAGACCCGTGCCCGACACCTTCGCCATGGCGCCGGACGCGTAGCGCTGGAAGGTGTACGCGAAATAGGCGTACGCGACCAGGAGCACACCGAGTGAAGCGGCGGCAGGCTGCTCCGCGCGGATGAACATCGGGGCGGCAGGATCCTCCCACAGGTGGCATTCACGTTGCGGGACTACATAGATCTCATCTTCATTTGTGCCCCCGCCCAGGTTCGTAGCAATGTTGTTGTCCACCACGACCAGGAGCCCAGAGGACAGCTTTGCGCGCACGGCAGGGCCGTACTCGTTCGTGAGGATCATTCCGTTGGTTTGAACAGGCATTCCCTCGCGTGGGTCATCTCGTCCACGGGCACGGCGACGGGGATTTCCGCCGCGCGCTCGTCGCCGGTCGCCTCGAACACGGCGGCCTTGAGGCAGAGCGCGCGCAGTCCCTCGATGAACAGCGGGGCCGCGTCGGCGGCCTGGTCGTACTCGCTGATGACCGGACCACCGGTGAAGCAGGTCCAGTCCTCGTCATAGCGCAGGCTCGCGGCCCTGAACGCGGCGAACTCCGGATCGGCCTCGATGGCCGTCAGGATCTCCCGGGCGCGCTCTGCGGTGGGCTCGGCATGGGGAAGGGTGTTCACGACTGTTCTCCTTCGGTCATGGTGCGCGGTTGAGGTTCGGGGTGCGCGGCTCCGCCGTGTTGGTCATACGGTGCCGAGCGGCCCGCCCTGGTCACAGAAAGGGGATGAGCCCACCCGCCTTGCGGCGGGGCTTCCTGTGGCTCGTGTGACCAGGGCGGGGGCATGTGGACTGTCCGTCATCGGCGGGCAGTGTCGGGCTCGACTCGGGCGAGGGCACGACCACGGGCCACACGGTCAAGGTGAAGCGGCACCCCTTGTCAGGGATGACTGTGGAGAACGGGGCACCTTCCTTGAGCTGGTCCCGCGCGGTCTGGTGCTCCTCGGGGTCGAGACTCCAGAACCGAAACTCTGTGGGGCAGTCGGGCACGGGCACGGTGTCCACGCCCATCCACGGCTGCACCCACGCGGAGCGTTCCGGGTCCGGGTCGAGCCGGTCCGCGATGCGCGCGGCCTCGCCCTGTAACCACCGCAGCGCGAGTTTCGGCGAGATCGTCTGGAAGGTGCCAAGGATGTACGGGACTGTCTCGCGCGTCCCGTACACCTCTCCTTCCGCGACTACTTCGCACCAGTAGGCCCGAACCGGTATTCCCGCATTGGACCGCTCGGGGTTCCCCGTGGCCGTTCGTGCGTGCTTCTCCATGTCCGGGCCCTCCTTGCGGTGTCGTCCCTTGCGGTGGCCGTGCTCGCACTAGGCAACCGTCCGACCACGCACAGCGGTACCGTTGGGAAGAGGGCAGGAGTTAAGAGCGTTAAGCAGTCAGAGCACGGGAGTTGGGGACCAGTGACGACACGACAGCCGAACGCCGGACTTGAGCGGCTGTACCGCGAGAGCGGGTGGACCCTGCGGCAGTTCGCTCAAGAGGTCAACCGCATCGGGACCGAACGCGGAACCCCTCTCAAGTACCAACAGCCCTCAGTGCACCAGTGGTTGAGTGGCCACCTGCCGAAAGAGGCTGTGCGACCTCTGATTCTGGAAGCGCTCGCCCGGAGACTGCTCCGCCCCATCACACACGCCGACGCAGGATTTCCAGCACCCCCGGAAGAGTCCAACAGTCACCCGACTACCGTTGAAGGGCTGGTAGACCTCGGGAGGCAAGACATGGACCCCTCACGCCGAAGCGTCCTGAGTGCGGGACTGCACTCCGCGGCAATTACCGTCCCTGGGTGGCCGGATGTTGTGGGACGCATGGAAGCGGTTCAGTCGGGAAAGACGCAACGCATAGGAATGGCCGATGTAAACATGGTCATCGCCATGACAGAGCGTGTGTCTGACTTGGACGATCAATTCGGAGGTCGGCACGCTCGCCCGATGGCGGCGGCTTTCCTCGTGAATACGGTCGCCCCGTACCTTCGAGCCGATGCGACAGAGGAAGTCCGTAAGGCGATGATGTCAGCGGCTTCGGATCTCTGCTATCTCACTGGATATATGGCTGTGGACGAGGGGGTTCACGGCCTGGCGCAACAGTATTACCTCAAAGCGCTAGAGCTAGCAGGCGCATCGGAAGACCATCTTACGTATTGCACAACCCTGCGGGGAATGAGCGTTCAGGCAGTTGATCTACGTCACGGGAGAACTGCGATGCGCCTTGCTGACGCAGCCGCGTCTGCCTCTCCACAGGCTGGTCCGCGAATGCGCGCCTTTCTGGCCGGACAGCAAGCGCACGCCTCCGCGCAGCTTGGCGAGCGAACAAAGGCGCTTATGTATCTGCGAGAGGCCGAAGTAGCAATGGAAAAGGCCGAATCTCAAACCAAGACGTTCGGCTCGTACAACCCGTCTTCGCTGACATACCATGCCGGGCAGGTGCGGTACGAACTGGGTGACATTAAGGGATCAGTCAAAGACCTAGAGGAATCCGATAAGCTGCGGCATAGCTCGTTCAAGAGGAACCGAATTCGTTACCTGTCCATGCTTGCCGAGCGTCAGCTAGAAATTGGCCACCTCGAAAGCGCGTGTGCCACATGGGGCAAGGTCGTGGAAATTTACCCCGACGTTCAATCGGGACAGTGCGATAAGGCCATGTCCACAATGCAGGCCCGGATTCGACCCTATCTCAAGAATCAGGCTGCCCGGAGCCTCCACGAGCGCGCACGCCTCGTCACCCCGCCATCGGTTACGGTCTAACCGAGGGACAAAAAAGACCCCGCGCGCATCATTCATTAGCGAATGACGCGCGCGGGGGCGGGTGCTTCCGTTAGGTCAGCTCGCGGTCACCTCCGCGAAAACGCCTTAATGAGCCATACGAGTTTTTTGCCTCCCTGCCGTTCTTTTGCGGCTCAGGGAGGGGGTCACCCCCTGGTCACCAGCTCATGAGCGGCGAGGCTTGACGCGTTCGGCTGCCCAACCGCCCGGCTGGTGCTTCGCGGTTTCGCGGCTGTGGCATGTCGAACACAGCGGACGCAGACGAGACCACGCGTCCGGATCGGACACGCCCCGAGCGACCAGCGAACGGCGCGACTCGGGAAAGTGGTCGGCGACCGTCGCAACGACAGAGCAGAGCACGCACCACGGATGCGCGTACAGGTAGCGCTTACGGATGCGCTCCCATCGGACGCCGTATCCCTTGGCCGTGGTCGTCCCTCGCTGTTGCTCGGCTTCCCTTGCATGTGTCGGGCAGCGTCCGCCCGTGGTGAGTTCGGGGCAGCCGGGAACAGAGCAAGGGGGACGGGGCTTACGGGGCATGGGGGTACCTCCGTACGTGGTTTCACGGGTTATCACGAACTCGACTGAGGTTTCACAGGTTTCACAGCGGCGGGTACTTCCGCAGCCTCGGTGACGCGGGTGAAATGCACACATGACCAAGACAGCAACCACCGCGCCCGCGTTCGAACTTCGTTGCGGCGGACTCCACTTGACGATTCAAAGCATCCCCGGATGGCTGGTGGCAGGACTCACCACGGCCGTGGGAAGCGGGCTCGCAGCGTGGCTCACAGCGCGGTGACTGCCCGGAGACAACCGGGGGCAAGACCGCGAGCGGTCAACACCAGCGAGGGCATGGCAGTAGGCGAGGGAACGGGCAATCCCCTCCGTTCCAGCCGAAAGAGTGTCCTGGTATCTGCGGAATTTGACCTACCGCCCGAGACCCGGTGTCCTGCACCCATGACTAGGAACACGAGTGGCAGCGGCAACGCTCGCTCACGAAACAACGCTTTTGAACTCCACCCCGATGGAGTTGACGTGAGCGTGCACCACGTCCCGAACAACCCGGTTGCGTGGCTCGGGGTGACGTTCTTGGTTGTTGGTGCGGGGCTGGTGCACATCAGTAGGGGGTGGGATAGAACGGAAAGTCTTCAGCCGTCTTGACTAAGTGGCAGACGTGACACAGCGGTTGCACGTTGCCGTCCGTGTCCTCGCCCCCGAGTGCGAGCGGCTGCATGTGGTCCACGTCCACCACGTCCGCGAGGACGAGCGAGCCGCACCGGGCACAGCGGGCACCACCACGGGCACCGACCAGAGCCCGGAGACGAGCGGCCCCCGAGAACACCCGGGCGAGCACCGCGCGGCGAGCACGCCGAGCACGGACCGAAGCCGGAGCCGACCAGCCGCAGGAACTCGGCGGTCACGTACTCGTCCACCCACTCAGCCTTGACGTTCGCGGGCAGCGTGCACAGGTCCCCGCGCGCATGACTGTTGCACTTGTAGAAGTCATTGACGCTCGCACCCTTGCGGGTCGGCTTGGACAGGTACATGCGGCCCCCGCAAGAGTCGCAGTGGATCACACGCAACAGCAGTGCGTCCGTGTCCGACCGTTCCCGGTTGTCGATGCTGCGGGAGTCGAGAACCGCGCCGATCCGGTCGAACTCTTCACGGGTCATGATCGGCTGTTCCGTCTGCATGATCGGGTTGCCCTCGGCGTCACGGACGGGCTTGCCCCGGTGCATCTTCCAGCCGATGAGCGTTTCGTTCCGGAGCATCCGCGTAATAACGGCGGGGGTCCACTTGAAGACAGCACGCACCACATGTGAGCCCTTTGCCCCGCCGGTCTTGCCGCCCTTTTCGCGCTGCATCTTCACTGCCCAGTGATCGCGCGGGCTCGGCTTCCCGTCCGCATTGAGTCCCGCTGCGATAGCCGAAACGGTCTTGCCTTCCAACAGCTCACGAACGATGCGCTCAATGACCGTCACGGCATCCGGGTCCGGGACGAGCGTCCAGCCAATACCGCCGTGCTCTTTCGGCATGGGGGCGGGCATGTACCCGTACGAGGGACGGCCACCACCACGCCACCGAAGCGGCATCCGGCGCATGGCTGCCATGGCTCCGGTAACCCGGTCCGTGATGCTCTGCGACTCCACCTGAGCGGCAAAGGCAAGCATCATCATCATGAGTTCGGACGTGGGGTCCATGGGGTTGCGGAAGTCAAAGACGAGCTTGCCCCCGCCGATGCCCTCGGCGAAAACCAACATCTTCCGGTGCGCCTTAGCCCACTTGGCTAGGTCGTGCATGTCGCTCATGGATCGGATGGCACGGTCAAAGCGCCACCAGACAAGCGCGTCGTACTCGTCCGGACGGGAGAGCCACCCGCCGAGCGCGGGACGGTCGAACGGGGCAATCTTGCTCGCGGACACGTCAAGGTCCACGGCTTCGCGGAGCCCGTCACCCTCGCCAAAGTTGATGTTGAGTTCTGCGGCTATCGCGTCGTCTGCGTCGCGCTGCCGCTCGGGGCTGGTGGTCTCATCAGTGAGTACGGAGAGCCGGACGCACCGCACACCCCGAAGGGTCTCGGTCTGGAACACCGTCCCGGCTAGGGGGTTGCGGGTAGTCGTCATGTCCGCTGTAGGGACCAGCGCGTTCCCGCTCGTCTCGCCCTTGACCAGCACCGATGCCACCATGGCCACACTCCAGAACCGCTAGAACGGAGTGTTGGGAGACCCCGAGGGCAATGAGTTCTGCGTGCAGTAGCCGTTCGGCCGAGCAGCCGCGCCGGGTAGCCGCCGGGTGGTCGTTCGGCTCGTTACGGCTGGGCCGCTGTCGCCGCCTTGGCCGCCCGGTCCGTCAGGCGGATCATGCGGGCGCGGGCGGACTCCAGGGGGTGCGGGTCGTCGGCGGCCGGGCCGGGCTCGGCGCTGAGGTCGGTCCACAGGGCGATCAGGTCCCGGCCCAGCCGCAGCCCCTCCTCCGGATCGCGCACGGCACGCCAGGCGGTCGCCGCGCTCTGCACGTTGCCGTAGGCCGCCTCCGCGTCCCGTGCGTGCCGGCGCATGCGGGCGAGGTTCAGGGAGAGGCGGCAGGCGCGGACCGGGTCGCCCGCCAAGTAGGCGATGTAGGCGTCCAGTTCGCGCAGGCGCAGCACCCCGGCGTGCTCGGCGCCGAGCACGGCGGTGGCCTCGGCGACGGTACGGCCGACGAGTTGCGCCGCCACCTCGATACGGCCCGCCCTGACCGCCTCGTTGATCCGCGTCGTCGGCTCGGCCAGGAACTCGGCCCCCTGCGCGGTCCCGGTGGGCGGCCCCTCCGCGAGCACTTCCTCCGCCACGGCGTCGAAACCCCGGGCGGGAGTGGGGGTGAGGGAGGCGGGGGGAACGTCGATGTCGGCGGTGAATGCCTGGTGGGGCACGCTCGCCCGCCTCTCCCCCTCCTGCGGAGCCAGCCGCTCCGGTTTCCCCGCCACCCGGCTGGAGCCGTCCGGTGAGACCTCAAGAGGGACGACGCATCCGGCGCGGTCGTCGTGGATCGTGGCGCGTATCGGGGCGCCGAGGCTGATGGCCAGGCGCTGGAGATGGTTCAGGACCGCCTGCTGGATCTCCTCGCCCGGTGCCGCCGCTACCGCCGTCCCGCCCACCGACGCGCGGTCCGCGCCGAGCACCCGGACGGATACGGCCGCCGGGTGCGCCGCCACGGGCTGCTGCGGCCGCTTCTTCTCGAAGCTGAGTCGAGACATCGGATTTCCCTCACTCCCCGGGCGGCACGGATCGCTCCTGAGCGTCCTGCCTGCCAGTCTGTCCCCTCGGCTCACCCCACGCGTCACCACGACGTCACAGCCTCGTCCCAGAAGCGGCGTCCCGCCATTCGCACGTCCCACCATCCGCGCGGTCCCGTCATCCGTACGGGCTGTCACCTGTGCGGGCCGACTGCCGCCGAGGCACCGGTGGCTGCGTGCAGCTGGGCGCTCGAAGGCACCGTGCGCAAGCGGGCCGCCACTGCCGACGGCATACGGGCGGCACGGGAGAAATCAC